>NZ_CP138214.1:1550781-1860937 GCF_034043515.1 Pseudomonas sp. MUP55
GCGCCAAGCAACGCCTGATCGCCAGCTTCGACCTGGAAAAAACCATTCCTTCCTATGCCCTCGGCTACCGCTGGGACATCGTCCTGCGCGGCCGCGACGCCACGCCGATGGAGAAATGAGATGAGCCTTTACGCAACCACGTCCCACACCGTCGGGCCGTATTACCACATCGGCCTGACCTGGCTGAACCGCGAAGACCTGACCGTCGCCGCCACCCTCGGCGAACGCGTGGCGATCACTGGGCAAGTGGTGGACGGCAACGGTGATGTGGTCAACGACGCCATGCTCGAAGTCTGGCAGGCGAACGCCGCCGGCAAGTACGACCACCCGGAAGACGAGCAGGACAAACCGGTAGATCCCAATTTCGAAGGCTTTGGCCGCGTGCCGGTGGATGCCGAAGGGCGTTTCCGCTTTACCACGATCAAGCCGGGCAGCGTGCCGGGGCTTAAAGGCACGACCCAGGCGCCGCACCTGGTGGTGCTGGTGTTTGCCCGTGGGTTGGTCAAGCACTTGCTGACGCGAATTTATTTTGACGGTGAAGCGCTGAATGCAGATGACGCGTTGCTGGCGTGTGTGCCGGCCGAACGTCGCGGTACGCTGATTGCCAGGCAGGATGGGGCAGGGGTTTATCAGTGGGATGTGGTTTTGCAGGGGACAGACAGGGAAACGGTGTTTTTCGATTATTGAGTTGGCTGTAGGGCCTCATCGGGGGCAAGCCCCCTCCCACATTGGATCTAGGTGAACCCGATCAAGTGTGGGAGGGGGCTTGCCCCCGATAGGGCCTTTTCAGACGACACAGATCCAAAAGTCTGCTTGCGGAACATGGTTGTTGCAAAGTATGTCTAGGCTATAACCGTTCCCATTGAGTGAAAAAACATGACAACAACAACGAGTCACTACACCGGAGAAGAACGCAGCAAACGGATTTTTGCGATTGTCGGTGCTTCCTCCGGCAACCTGGTCGAATGGTTCGACTTCTACGTCTATGCCTTCTGCGCCATCTATTTTGCCCCGGCGTTTTTTCCGTCGGATGACCCCACCGTGCAGTTGCTCAATACCGCTGGCGTGTTCGCTGCCGGGTTCCTGATGCGTCCTATCGGCGGCTGGCTGTTTGGCCGGGTGGCCGACAAGCATGGCCGCAAGAATTCAATGATGATCTCGGTGCTGATGATGTGCGCCGGTTCCCTGGTCATCGCCTTCCTGCCCACCTACAACACGATCGGTGCCTGGGCGCCGGCGCTGCTGTTGGTGGCGCGACTGTTCCAGGGTTTGTCGGTGGGTGGCGAATACGGCACCACCGCCACCTACATGAGCGAAGTGGCGCTCAAGGGCCAGCGCGGTTTCTTCGCCTCGTTCCAGTACGTGACCCTGATCGGCGGGCAATTGCTGGCGGTGTTGGTGGTGGTGATCCTGCAACAGATCCTCACCGAGGAAGAATTGCGCGCCTGGGGCTGGCGGATTCCGTTCGTGATCGGCGCCATTGCGGCGGTGATCTCGTTGCTGCTGCGACGCACCCTCAAGGAAACCACCAGCAAGGAAATGCGCGAAGACAAGGACGCCGGCAGCATCGTCGCGCTGTTCCGTGACCACGGCAAAGCGTTCATTACAGTGCTGGGCTACACCGCCGGCGGCTCGCTGATTTTCTATACGTTCACCACTTACATGCAGAAGTACCTGGTGAATACCGTGGGCATGCACGCCAAGACCTCCAGCTACATCATGACCGGTGCGCTGTTTCTCTACATGTGCATGCAGCCGCTGTTCGGCATGCTGGCCGACAAGATCGGCCGGCGCAATTCCATGCTCTGGTTCGCCGGCCTGGGCACGCTGTTCACGGTGCCCATCCTGCTGACCCTGAAAACCGTCACCAGCCCGTTCCTGGCCTTTGTCTTGATCACCCTGGCCCTGGCAATCGTCAGCTTCTATACCTCCATCAGCGGCCTGGTCAAAGCGGAGATGTTCCCGCCTCAGGTGCGTGCCCTGGGCGTAGGCCTGGCCTATGCGGTGGCCAACGCGGTGTTCGGCGGTTCGGCGGAAGTGGTCGCGTTGGGACTGAAGTCCATCGGCATGGAAAACAGTTTCTACTGGTATGTCACCGCGATGATGGCGGTGGCGTTCCTGTTCAGCTTGCGCCTGCCCAAGCAGGCCGCTTACTTGCACCATGATTTGTAAGGGATGAGTTATGACACTGCGCACGAGCAACCAACTGTTCGACGCTTACTTCACCGCTGACAGCATGGCCGAAGTGTTCTGTGACCAGGGCCGCTTGCAGGGCATGCTGGATTTCGAGGCCGCGCTGGCCCGCGCCGAGGCCCAGGTCGGGTTGATCCCCCAGGCCGCCGTGGCCCCGATTGCCCAGGCCTGCCTGGCCTCGTTGTATGACGTGGATGCGCTCAGCGGCGCGATTGCCACGGCGGGTAACTCTGCCATCCCACTGGTCAAGGCACTGGGCAAGTTGATTGCCGCTGAAGATGCAGGGGCCGAGCGCTATGTGCACCTTGGCGCCACCAGCCAGGATGTGATGGACACCGGCCTGGTGTTGCAGCTGCGCAGCGCGCTGGCGTTGATCGAGGCGGACCTGGCGCGCCTGGGCGACGTATTGGCCGCCCAGGCGCAGCGGCATGCGTCAACCCCCTTGGCGGGCCGCACCTGGCTGCAGCACGCCACGCCCGTCACCCTGGGCATGAAAATCGCCGGCTGGCTGGGCGCGGTGACGCGCAGTCGCCAGCGGCTGGTGGAATTGAAACCGCGTTTGCTGGTGCTGCAGTTTGGCGGTGCGTCGGGCACCCTGGCCGCGCTGGGGGAGCAGGCCATGCCGGTGGCGCAAGCCTTGGCCGCAGAGTTGCACTTGGCCTTGCCCGATCAGCCCTGGCACACGCAGCGTGATCGCCTGGTGGAGCTGGCCAGCGTGCTTGGCCTGATCGCCGGCAGCCTCGGCAAGCTGGGCCGCGACATCAGCTTGTTGATGCAGACCGAAGCGGCGGAAGTGTTCGAGCCCTCGGCGCCGGGCAAGGGCGGTTCGTCGACCATGCCCCACAAGCGCAATCCGGTGGGGGCCGCCGTGCTGATCAGCGCTGCGACCCGCGTGCCTGGCCTCGTGGCGACGCTGTTCAGCGCCATGCCCCAGGAGCACGAACGCAGCCTGGGGCTGTGGCATGCCGAATGGGAAACCTTGCCCGAGATCTGCCGACTGGTGTCCGGCGCGCTGAAGCAGGCGTTGCTGGTCAGCGAAGGCTTGGAGGTGGATGCCGAGCGCATGGCCCGCAACCTCGACCTGACCCAGGGCCTGGTGCTGGCCGAAGCCGTCAGCATCGTGCTGGCCCAGCGCCTGGGCCGTGAGACGGCGCACCACCTGTTGGAGCAATGCTGCAAACGCGCCGTTGCCGAGCAGCGGCACTTACGTGCCGTGCTGGCGGATGAGCCGCAGATCACCGCCGAGTTGTCGTCGGCCGAACTGGACCGCCTGCTCGACCCGGCTCACTACCTGGGCCAGGCCCGTACCTGGGTCAGCCGCGCCGTGACCGAACACTTTGGATTGACTGCGTAAGGAGACCGCTGTGGCTTTCGTACAACTCGCTGAGGGCGAACTGCATTACCAACTCGATGGGCCCGCCGATGCACCGGTGCTGGTGCTGTCCAACTCCCTGGGCACCGACCTGCATATGTGGGACATCCAGATCCCGGCGTTCATCGAACATTTTCGGGTGCTGCGCTTCGACACCCGAGGCCATGGCCGCTCGCTGGTCACCGAAGGGCCCTACAGCATCGAGCAGCTGGGCCACGATGTACTCGCGCTGCTGGATGCGCTGGGTATCGAGCGCGCGCATTTTTGTGGGCTGTCCATGGGCGGGTTGATCGGCCAGTGGCTGGGCATCAACGCAGGCGCGCGGCTGAACCGCCTGGTGGTGTGCAACACCGCCGCCAAGATCGGCACGCCTGAGGTGTGGAACCCGCGTATTGAAATGGTGTTGCGCGATGGCGCGGCGGCGATGGTCGCGCTGCGCGATGCCTCGATTGCACGCTGGTTCACCGCCGACTTTGCCGCCGCCCATCCTCACCAGGCCAACCAGATCACCGACATGCTCGCGGCGACTTCGCCCCAGGGCTACGCCGCCAATTGCGCGGCGGTGCGTGATGCCGATTTTCGTGAGCAACTGGCGTCAATCAAGGCTCCGACCCTGGTGATTGCCGGCACTGAAGACGCGGTGACACCACCGGCCGGCAGCCACTTTATCCAGAACCATGTGCGGGGCGCCGAATACGCCGAGTTCTATGCGGCGCACCTGTCCAATGTCCAGGCCGGCGCTGCCTTCAGCGACCGCGTCATTGAATTTCTGCTGGGCCGTTGAGGAGCTTTTCCGTGGACGAGAAACAACGTTATGCCGAAGGTCTGCAGGTGCGCCGCGAAGTGCTGGGCGACGCCCATGTCGAACGCAGCCTCAATGCGCTGACCGAGTTCAACAGCGAGTTCCAGGAAATGATCACCCGCCATGCCTGGGGCGATATCTGGACTCGCCCTGGCTTGCCACGGCACACCCGCAGCCTGATCACCATCGCCATGCTGATCGGCATGAACCGCACTGACGAGTTGAAGCTGCACCTGCGTGCCGCCGCCAGCAATGGCGTGACCCGCGCCGAAATCAAGGAAGTGCTGATGCAAAGCGCGATCTATTGCGGGATACCGGCGGCGAACGCGACGTTCCACCTGGCTGAGTCGGTGTGGGATGAACTGGGCGTCGAATCCCGCGAGACCTGACTCTGGGATACAGACAAATGTGGGAGGGGGCTTGATCGTTCCCACGCTCTGCGTGGGAATGCCGCTCTGGACGCTCCGCGTCCCGCCAACCTCCGCCATTTCAGGTGACGCGGAGCGTCACGGGCTGCATTCCCACGCGGCAGCGTGGGAACGATCTTCATCGGGGGCAAGCCCCTCCCACATTTT
This sequence comes from Pseudomonas sp. MUP55, assembly GCF_034043515.1. Lineage (NCBI taxonomy): Bacteria > Pseudomonadati > Pseudomonadota > Gammaproteobacteria > Pseudomonadales > Pseudomonadaceae > Pseudomonas > Pseudomonas sp. MUP55. The sequence continues at coordinate 1,555,724 of NZ_CP138214.1, forward strand.
TGATCTCTGCATTCTGTTGAGATCAGTTGGAATCGGCATCCCACACCCAGTTCCACACTCCCGGCAGGTGCACCGGCTCGTTCACATCCTTGACCGTGCGCGCCAGGGCCGCGCGTTGCAGCGCCGCACGGTCGGTGTAGAACGGCTCGGTGGCGGTCTTCAGGCCGTTGATGCGTGCGCTGTCCATCAGGATCTGCAGGTATTCCTGCATATGCCGTGCGGTGTAGCGGTTGATGTCGTGGAAGGTCACCACCACCGGGATCGCGCCGTCCACCGAGGGCAACTCACCCAACGCGATGCGCTCACGCACCACCGACAGTTGCCGGTACAGGTTGGCGCGGCGACGGGGGCTGGCGTTGAAGCCCCAGATTTTGCCGTCATTGGCACTCAGGTCGGTCAGCAATACCTGCATGCCGTGGCGCCGGTAGGCGGCGAACGTGCGGCGGTCGTAGTTCCAGAACGGCGGCCGCACCAGCAGCGGCGGTGTGCCGGTAATGGCGGCAATGTGCGCGGCGCCTTCGGTGAGGGTGCGTTCCAGCTCGGCGTCATTGAGCCAGCGATGATTGGTATGAAACGCCGTCGCGGTGTGGAAGGCCAGGACATGGCCGGCGGCGTACTCACGCTCCATGGTCTTGCGCCCGCGCGCGCTGCCCCCTGAACGGGCGGCTTCGGTCTGCAGGAAAAACACCGCCTTGATCCCCGGCAACACCGGGTTATTGGCCAGGTCGGCCACCACCGAACGGCTCGGGTTGTTGTACCCCGAGGCACTTGGGCCGTCGTCGAAGGTCAGCAGAAAACGGATCGGTGCCTGGGTTTGCAGGCGCTGCTCGGTCTGCGGCGTCAGGGCGATGGGCGAGCCGATACAACCCGTCAGGCTCAGGGCCAGGGCAAACACTGTGAGTGCTGTAGCGAAGGTTTTCATGCTGTGCGCGTGCCCGGATAAAGAGCCGCTGCTGGGTCGATCAGCAGCGGCAGGCGCGCACCATACAGTAACTGCGACGCCGGTTTACAGCAGACTTATCGGGTAGCTGACGATCAACCGGTTTTCATCGAACTCGTTATTACTGTAGTCACGACGCATGCTCGAATTGCGCCAGCGCACAGTCAGGTTCTTCAAGCTGCCGCTTTGCACGGTGTAGCCCAATTCGCTTTCGCGTCCCCATTCCTTGCCGTCGGTCACCGTGCCGGTGTGCACGTTGCTGCCGCTGATATAGCGGTTCATCAGGGTCAGCCCCGGTACGCCAAGGGCAACGAAGTTGTAGTCGTGACGCACCTGCCAGGATTTCTCCTGGGCGTTGTCGTAGCTGGAGTTGTAGCTGTCATTGGCCAGCGTGCCGCCGCTGGTGCCGTTGACCCGCATCCAGGCGCTGTCGCCGGTGAGTTTCTGCAGGCCGATGTAAAAGGTGTTGCCGCCGTGGCGGGCCGATAGCAGGCCGGACCAGGTCTTGTTGTCCAGGCTGCCGGCGCGGGCGCTGCCGTCGTCCTTGCCATAGAAGAACCCCAGGTTGGCGCCCAGGGTCCAGTCGCCCACAGGCTGGGTGTGGATCAGGTTGAGAAATTGCTGGCGGTAGATGTCCTTGAGCTGGGCATTCCACACCCCGACTTGCGTGCGTTTGTCGTTGAAGGCGTATTCGGCGCCCTGGAAGTTGAAGCGGTCGGACGTGAACGCGGTTTTGCCGGTCATCGACATGTCGCGCATGCTGCTGTCGTCCCGCGGGCTGTTGGCACGGAACTGGCCGCCGTACAGGGTCAGGCCGTCGATTTCCCTGGAGGTGATCTGCCCGCCGCGCAGGGTTTGCGGCAGTGAGCGGCCGTCGTCCGAGCGCAGGATCGGCAGCACCGGCATCCATTCGCCGACTTTCAATTCCGTCCGGGAAAAACGGGCCTTGAACGCCACGCCCAGGCGCCCGAATGCATCGGCTGGCCGGCCGTCGTGGTCCAGCGGCAATAACTGCGTGCCACCGGTGCCGCGCCCGCCATCGAGCTTGAGCGAGTACAAGCCCAGCACGTCCACACCAAAACCCACCGTGCCCTGAGTGAACCCGGACTTGGCATCGAAGATGAAACTTTGCGTCCACTCCTGCGCGCCGCCCTGGGTTTTGGTCGGGTTGGTGTAGTTGCGATTGAAGAAGAAATTGCGCAGGTTGAGGTTGGCGCTGGCGTCTTCGAGAAAGCCGTGTTCCTCGGCGGCGACAGGCAGGGCAAGACTGGCGACAGCGGTTGCCAGCAAGAGCCGGCGCGGGTGGAAAGTGCTCATGGTGTCGGACCTGTTGTTATTGGGGTTATGCAGGTGGCGGCCATGGTGCGCGGCGGTGCGGGGCTGTTGAAAGTGGGGGAGAGCGGGTTGTGGGCGATGATCGAACGCAAGTTGCCGAGCCTGAGCATTGCACCCAGGCCCGGCTGGCGTGGTCAGTGTTTCTGCAGGTTGAAGTGGGTCCAGGGCACGGCGGGCAGGTAGTACTGAGCGGCGAGCATTACCGCCACCATCACCACCAGGAACACCACTTGCAGCGGGCTCCAGAATGCCCAGTGCAGGCCGTTCACCCACGGGTACTGGCTGACTCTAGCGCTCATCTGGCCGATGCGTTTCGGGTGCAGCAGGCTGATCAGCACCATCCCGGCATAGGTCACCATACCCAGTACGCCCAGTATCAACCCGCACGCCAGCAGCATGCACAGCTGCGGGACGCCATGGCGTAGCACCAGCCAGTATCCGTTGGGATTGAGGCGCTTGGGGATCAGGCGCTGGCTCAGCCACAGGTCTTGAATGATAAAAGACCAACTCATGCCGGCCCACATCTGGGTGAGGCGGAAACCGACCACCGCCGGCACGATCAACAACGCCAGCAGTATCACCACCACGCCAGCATCCAGCTTTCCCGAATCGTCGTGAATCAGGTTCAGGCCCGCCCCCAGCGCGAAGATCGCCCACAGTCGGATAAACACATGGGTGTAGATCGGTCGGATCCTGAATTTACGCCAGAAAAACGCGTCGGCCTCAGGCAGTCGCTCCAGCAGTTGCGGGTAGCGCCACGTCAAGGTTTCGCCGAGTTGCTGACACGCGTTCCAGTGGGCGTCGCTGAAGCCCCTGATCAGGCGCATTTGTTCTGTCGCAGACATCGGCGTCAGCAGCAAGCGCGCGGCCTGGGCGTCGACGGACATGCGGCGGGTGTCCTGGGCCTTTTCCTGAAGGTTGGCGTAGAAGCTTTCCTGCTCGCAGCGTGACACCAGGTCGCGCCATATCCAGGTGGGCTCGGGGTGTATGCCTTGCTGGTCGTCCCAGCCAAACGCCTGGCACACGCGCTCGAACAGCGGCACGCTCCATTGGCTGTCGTGCAGCAGGCGCAGAATGCTCTGCTGCCATTGTTGCTGCAGGTCGAATACCCGTAGCCAGGGCTGGCTATTGTACTGCGTCAACGCGGTGACGAACTCGCGCTCGGCCTTTTGCGCCAGCAGCGCTTGCAGGTGATCACGATATTCCTGCAGCAATTGGCTGACGAGTACCTGGTGCTGCCACGGCGCCATGCTCACGCGTTGCCAGGGCGTCAGCCATTCCAGGTGTTGCGTCGCCCAATGGACGATGGCGCTGCGTTCGCCGGGTGCTTCAAAGCAGTGGCGCAACAGCCCGGCCTGGAAGGCATCGCCGCAGCCCTGCTGCTGAGCCTGGGCCCAGCGCTCGTCGAGATTGTGCAGGCCAACGCCCTGGAGCAGCGCGTGGGCCGGGTCCTGTTCGCGGGCGTCAACGGGGGCCGGACGCAGCGTGCTCACGTCCATCAATTCGGCCAGGTCGTTGAAGTGGCCATGGCTCTGTTCGACGACGTCGGCCTGGCGCTCCTCTTCTTCTTCCTCCTGCTGGTGCTCGGCTTGCCAGCGCGCGTAGCTCAGCGCTTGCTCATAGGCTTCGCGCACGCGCTGGAAGCCCTCGGCATCTTCGTCCGGACGGCAATTTTTGATCAGCCGTGCGTAAGCCCGCTTGATGGTGCGTTCGTCGGCATCATCGTCCAGTTGTAATACTGTCCAGCAGTCCATGTCTTCAAGCCTCAGCGCCAGAACCCGTTATCGAGTTGCTCAAGTTGTCGGGTCAATTCGCTGCGGGCCTCGCGGATGCGGCGTTCGTCCTGGGTATCGAGCACTTGCTGGAACTGCGCGGCCCAGTGGCCCAACTGCTGGCGCACGTCGCCCAGGCTTTCCTGGTAGAGGCGTTCGAGGCGCGCGGTCAGCACCGTGTTGACCTGTTGGTCGCGCGGATGAATCTTCAACAGTGCCAGGGCTTGCAGGCGTTGCTGGATTTCCTGTGGGCTGAGCACGCCCGGGTTGTTCTCGATCACCAGCGAATGCTGCTCGCCCGTCAGCGGGATGCTGACCTGGGCTTCGAGCAGACCGTTGTTGTCGTAGGTGAAGCGCACGTCCAGCGAGACCTCGCCGGCCTTGCGCTTGGGGACCGGGATTTCCAGTTGGCCCAGCTCGATGTTGTCTTTCACCAGGCGGCTTTCACCCTGATAGATTTTCAGCAGCACGCGCGACTGGTCGTCGGAAAGGGTGACCACACTTTTAACCCGGCTCACCGGTACGCTGCTGTTGCGTTCGATCAGCGGCAGGTAATGACCGTTTTCGATGTGGCTGCCGTACTGGTTGGCGGTTTCGATACCCAGGGTGTAGGGGCATACGTCAGTCAACACGACTTCTTCCAGCGCCGCGGACCGGGCTTTGAGCGCGGCCTGAATCGCCGCGCCGTTGGCGACCACCTGGTCGGGATCCAGGCTGATGGACGGGAAGCGTCCGAACAGACTGGCGGCAAGTTTGCGCACCAGCGGCATGCGCGTGGTGCCGCCCACCAGCAGGATTTCATCGAGATCGCCGACACGAATTCGCGCATCGCGCAGCGCCCGTTCGATCGGTGCGCGCAGGCGTTCCAGCAGGGGCGTATAGAGCTTGGCCAGTTCCTGTTGGGTGATGGTTTTCACCCATTGCTGGCCGTCGACACGCAGGGTGAAGTCGGCGCTGTCGTCCTGGCCCAATGCCTTGCGCACGCGCTCGGCTTCGCGGCGCAGGGCCTGCAGCACGCTGCTGGTGGGCGGGAAACCCTGGGCGTTGCGCTGGCTGTCGACGAAGTGTTCCAGCAACAGCGTGTCGAAGTCTTCGCCGCCGAGGAAGTTGTCACCCGCGCTGGCGCGCACTTCCATCACCCCATCGAACAGCTCGATGATCGACACGTCGAACGTACCGCCGCCCAGGTCAAACACGAGGAACGACGTTTCCTTGTCACGCTGATGCAGGCCGTAGGCAAGGGCGGCGGCGGTGGGTTCGTTGATCAGTTTTTCAACCGTGAGCCCGGCCAGTTCACCGGCGATACGCGTGGCCTTGCGCTGGCCGTCGCTGAAATACGCGGGCACGCTGATCACGGCTTCGGTGACGGTATGCCCGTAGGTACGCTCGATGTCTTCCTTCAGGCTTTTGAGCACCAGCGCCGAGAGTTCTTCCGGGCGGAACGAGCGGTCGCCCAGACGCACTTCGGTGGCACTGCCCATATAGCGCTTGAACAGCGAGGTGGTCAGGTGCGGGTGGGTATGCAGGCGCTCTTTGGCAGCCTGGCCTACCAGGACACGGCCTTGATCATCCAGCCCGACCACACTGGGGGTCAGCAACTGGCCAAGGGCATTGGGCACCAATTCGGCGGCGTCACCGCGCCAGACGGCGGCCAGACTGTTGGTGGTCCCCAGGTCGATTCCTACGATCATTACGACAAGCTCCCTCTGTGGTCTGTAAGAATCTGTTACCAATTTTACCCTGAACGCTTCCAGAAAAAGCAAGCCGGCTTCCACGGTTCAAGGGCATAAAAAAACCGCTTCCGGTGAGGGAAGCGGTTTTCTTGTCGCGCTTTTAGAACAACTTAAGCGGCGGTGCTTCTTCTTTCACCGGCTCATTTTTAGCGGTCTGCTCGTTCCAGCCACCGCCGAGGGCCTTGTACAGGTTGACCTCGCTGGTCAGCTGCGCCAGGCGGTCGGTGATCAGCGATTGCTGGGCACTGAACAGTTGGCGCTGGGCGTCGAGGAAGGTCAGGTTGCTGTCCACACCGATGCGGTAGCGACGCTCGGCCAGGCGGTAGTAATCCTGGTTGGCGGCGACGAAGCCACGTTGTGCATCCAGTTGCTGCTTGTAGGTCGCCCGCGCGGCGAGGCCGTCGGAGACTTCCTGAAAGCCGGTCTGAATGGCCTTCTCGTAGTTGGCCACGTTGATCTCTTTCTGGATCTTCGAGTAGTCCAGGCTTGCGCGCAGGCTACCGGCGTTGAAGATCGGGATGTTGATCTGTGGCGCAAAGGACCAAGTGCCCGAGCCGCCCTTGAACAGGCCGCCCAGGTTCGGGCTGGCGGTACCGGCGCTGGCGGTCAGGCTGATGCTTGGGAAGAACGCCGCACGGGCCGCACCGATGTTGGCGTTGGCGGCCTTGAGGTTGTACTCGGCCTGGACGATGTCGGGACGACGTTGCAGCAGGTCCGACGGCAAGCCGGCCGGTACTTCGCTGAGCAGGTCGTCGGACAGTGGCTTGCTGGCGATGTTCGCCGGCAGGCCGGTGCCCAGCAGCAGGGTCAGGCTGTTCTCGTCCTGGGCCACCTGGCGCGTATAACGGGCAAGCTGCACACGGGCGTTTTCCACCGAAGTGCGCGCCTGGCTCAGGTCGAGGGCCGAGGCCACGCCGACTTCGTTGCTGCGCGAGGTGAGCTTGAAGCTCTGCTCGAACGCGCCGAGGGTGTCCTGGGTCAGCTTGAGCAGTTCCTTGTCGGCCTGCCAGGTCAGGTAGGCATTCGCCACGTTGGCCACCAGGCTGATCTGGGTGCTGCGTCGCGCTTCTTCGGTAGCGAAGTATTTCTGCAGCGCTTCTTCGCTCAGGCTGCGCACGCGGCCGAACAGGTCCAGTTCATAAGAACTGATCCCCAGGCCTGCCGAGTACTGGCTGGCGATGGTCGATTCGCCGGTTTGCGACAGTCGCGCCGGGGTACGGGAGCGGCTGCCGTTGCCGGTGGCCGAGACCGCCGGGAACAGGTCGGCCCGCTGGATCTGGTACTGCGCCGCGTAGGCATCGATGTTCAGAGCCGCGACGCGCAGGTCGCGGTTGTTCACCAGCGCGGTCTGGATCAGCTGTTGCAGGGCAGGGTCATGGAAAAACTGCTTCCAGCCTTGCTCGGCAGCGGCCTGGCCCGGCGCCTGGGCCGACGAATACGCCGGCCCCTGCGGGAACTGCGCTGCTACCGGCGCTTCGGGGCGCTGGTAGTCAGGGATCAGCGAGCAGCCACTGAGCACGAATGCGGTGACGGCTAAGGAAAGTAGCGACTTGCTCATTGGCCAGCCTCTTGAGGAGTTTGCTTGGTTTCAGTCTTTTTACGGTCGCCAATGGCGGACACGGTTGCAAAGAACAATGGCACCCAGAAGATCGCCAGCACCGTGGCCGTGATCATACCGCCGATTACGCCGGTACCGATGGCGTGCTGGCTGCCTGAACCTGCGCCCGAGGAGATCGCCAGCGGCAGTACGCCGAGGATGAACGCCATGGAGGTCATGATGATCGGGCGCAGACGCATGCGGGACGCCTCGATCGCGGCCTCGACGATGCCTTTGCCCTGTTCGTGGAGCTCTTTGGCGAACTCCACGATCAGGATGGCGTTTTTCGCCGCCAGACCCACCGTCACCAGCAGGCCCACCTGGAAGAACACGTCGTTGGACAGCCCGCGCATGCTGGTGGCGATCAACGCCCCCACCACACCCAGCGGCACGACCAGTACCACCGCAATCGGGATCGACCAGCTTTCGTACAGCGCCGCGAGGCACAGGAACACCACCAGCAGCGACAGGGCGTACAACGCCGGTGCCTGTGAGCCGGACAAGCGTTCTTCGTACGACAGGCCTGTCCAGGCATAGCCGATACCGGCCGGCAGTTGCTTGACCAGACGCTCTACTTCAGCCATTGCGTCACCGGTGCTGTAACCCGGTGCCGGGGTGCCGAGGATTTCCATCGCCGCCACACCGTTATAACGCGAGAGCTTTGGCGAACCGTAGATCCACTTGCCCGAGGCAATGGCCGACAACGGCACCATCTTCCCGGAGTCGCTGCGCACGTACCACTTGTTCAAGTCTTCCGGCGACATACGGCTGGCGGCTTCGCCCTGCACGTACACCTTCTTCACGCGACCACGGTCGATGAAGTCGTTGACGTAGCTGCCACCCAGGGCAATCGCCAGGGTCTGGTTGATGCTCGCCAGCGTAATGCCTTGGGCGCTGGCCTTCTCGTCGTCGACGGTGAGCTCATACTGCGGCTCATCGTTCACGCCGTTAGGACGCACACCGGCCAGGATCTTGCTTTGTGCCGCCATGCCCAGGAACTGGTTGCGCGCAGCCATCAGTTTGTCATGGCCGACACCACCCTGGTCCTGCAGGAACACGTCGAAACCGGTGGCGTTACCCAGTTCCAGTACGGACGGTGGCACGATGGCAAACACCATGGCGTCCTGGAAGGTCTGCATGAAATAGCCTTGGGCGCGCTTGGCAATCTCGAACACCGACGTGGAGGCATCACGCTCATCCCATGGCTTGAGCATTACGAACGCCAGGCCCGAGCTTTGACCACGACCGGCGAAGTTGAAGCCGTTCACGGTAAACACCGATTTCACGCCTTTGCCTTCGCCTGGCTCGCCTTCCTTGTCGTTGAGCAGGAAGATGCGCATGTCGTCGATGACTTTTTGCGTGCGCTCGGCCGTGGAACCGACCGGGGTCTGCACCTGGGCAAAGATCACGCCCTGGTCTTCATCGGGCAGGAACGCGGCGGGGATGCGCATGAACAGCCAGATCATGCCGGCGAAGATCAGCAGGTACACCAGGAACGCCGGGATCTTGTGCTTGATCATGTTGCCCACGCCGCGCTCGTAGCTCAGTACGCCACGGTCGAAGGTGCGGTTGAACCAGCCGAAGAAACCACGCTTGGGTTGACCGTGCTTTTCCGGGTCGATTGGCTTGAGCATGGTGGCGCACAGGGCCGGGGTGAAGATCAGGGCAACCAGTACCGACAGCGCCATGGCCGAAACGATGGTGATGGAGAACTGTTTGTAGATCACACCGGTGGAGCCGCCGAAGAACGCCATCGGCAGCAGTACCGCCGACAGTACCAGGGCAATACCCACCAGGGCGCCCTGGATCTGGCTCATGGACTTGACCGTCGCCTCTTTCGGCGACAAGTGCTCTTCGGCCATGACGCGCTCGACGTTTTCCACCACGACGATGGCGTCGTCCACCAGCAAGCCGATGGCCAGGATCATGCCGAACATGGTCAGGGTGTTAATGGTGAAACCGAACGCCGCGAGAATCCCGAAGGTACCCAGCAACACCACCGGCACCGTCATGGTGGTGATGATCGTGGCGCGGAAGTTCTGCAGGAACAGGAACATCACCAGGAACACCAGCACAATCGCTTCGACCAGGGTGTGGACAACACCTGAGATCGATTCGGTGACCACTGGCGTGGTGTCATACGGCACCACCGCCTTCATGCCTGGCGGGAAGAACGGTTCCAGCGAGGCGACGGTGGCACGGATGGCCTTGGCGGTGTCCAGGGCGTTGGCGCCGGAGGCCAGTTTGATCGCCATGCCGGAAGCCGGTTTGCCGTTGAACTGCGCGCTGATGCTGTAGGTCTGGCCGCCCAGCTCGATGCGAGCGACGTCCTTCAAGCGTACTTGCGAGCCGTCGGTGTTGACCTTCATCAGGATGTTGCCGAACTGCTCGGCGGTCTGCAGGCGGGTCTTGCCGATGATCGTGGCGTTCAGCTGGGTGCCGGGCAGGGCAGGCAAGCCGCCCAATTGACCGGTGGCCACCTGGACGTTCTGCGCCTGGATCGCGGTGCTCACATCCACCGGCGTCAGCTGGTAGTTGTTGAGCTTGGCCGGGTCGAGCCAGATACGCATGGCGTACTGCGAACCGAACACCTGGAAGTCACCGACACCCGCGGTACGCGAGATCGGGTCCTGGATGTTGGACACGATGTAGTTGGACAGGTCGTCCTTGGTCATGCTGCCGTCTTCCGACACCAGACCGATCACCATCAGGAAGTTCTTCACCGACTTGGTAACGCGGATACCCTGCTGCTGTACTTCCTGGGGCAGCAGTGGCGTTGCCAGGTTCAGCTTGTTCTGCACCTGCACCTGGGCGATGTCCGGGTTGGTACCCTGGTTGAACGTCACGGTGATGGTCATGCTGCCGTCGGAGTTACTGTCCGAGGAAACGTAACGCAGGTTGTCGATACCGTTGAGCTGCTGCTCGATGACCTGCACCACGGTGTCCTGCACGGTTTGTGCGGACGCGCCCGGGTAGGTCACCTGGATGTCGATGGCGGTTGGCGCGATGGCCGGGTATTGGTTGATGGGCAACTTCAGGATCGACAGTGCCCCGACCAGCATGATCACCAGGGCGATTACCCAGGCGAAAATGGGACGGTCGATAAAAAATTTCGACATGGATTACTCCCCTTTGCCAGCAGCGGCAGCAGGAGCGGCGGAACCGGCAGGCTTGGCGTTGTCTGCTTCCTTGACTTTGACCTCGGCACCCGGCTTGACGTACTGCAAGCCTTCGGTGATGACGCGGTCACCGGCGTTCAAGCCTTTTTCCACCAGCCAGTAGGCGCCGTAGGTACGGTTGGCCACCAGTTCACGCTGCTCGACCTTGTTGTCGGCATTGACGATCAGCGCCGTCGGGGTGCCTTTGAGGTCGCGTGTCACGCCTTGCTGCGGTGCCAGAATGGCTTTGCTGTTCACGCCGGCTTGCAGTTGGGCGTGCACGAACATGCCCGGCAGCAGGGTGTGGTCCGGGTTGGGGAACACGGCGCGCAGGGTGACCGAACCAGTGGTCTGGTCAACCGACACTTCGGAGAATTCCAGTTTGCCTTCCTGGCCGTAGTCACTGCCATCTTCCAGGGTCAGCTTGACCTTGGCGGCATTGGCGCCGGCTTTTTCCAGCTGACCGCTTTCCAGGTCGCGACGCAGTTTGAGCATTTCTGCCGAGGACTGGGTGACGTCGACGTAGATAGGGTCCAGTTGCTGGATCACGGCCATGGAGTCGGCCTGGCCGTTGCTGACCAGCGCGCCTTCGGTGACCGAAGAACGGCCGATACGCCCGGAGATCGGCGCGTACACCTTGGTGTAGCGCACGTTGATCTGGGCGGTTTGCACGTTTGCTTCGGCCGTCATGCGGTTGGCGACGGCGGTGTCGTATTCCTGACGGCTGACGGCCTGTTCATCGACCAGCTGCTTGTAGCGGTCGGTGATGGATTTGGTCTGGGTCAGGTTGGCTTGTGCGCTTTTGAGGGTCGCTTCATAGACCGACGGGTCGATCTGATAAAGCTGCTGGCCTTCCTTCACGTCCGCGCCTTCCTTGAACAGGCGCTTGAGAATGATGCCGTTGACCTGGGGGCGTACTTCCGCAATGCGGTAGGCCGTGGTGCGGCCCGGCAGCTCGGTGGTCAGGGTGAAGGCTTGCGGTTGAATGGTGACCACGCCGACCTGAGGGGTTTGAGCGGGCGGAGCCGCTTCTTCCTTTTTACATCCGCTGAGCAGCGATGCCAGGGCGACGGCAGTGACCAGAGCGGTAACAGCTGGCTTAAGTTGCATGAAGATCCTCGGGTCAGGCGCGCAGAGTGCGCACAAGAAGTGTGGAAGGGTAAAAACAAAGCTGCGAGTAGATAAGTAGCTTGCTACGCAATATACTTACGTTCATGGTTGTTTGTAAACTCTTGACAGGCAGGGCGGAATGTACACAAAGCACCCCCCAAAGCCTCGATTTTAGTACGTTCGGTGCCCATGACGGTGTCGTCCCACAATTATTCAGATGATCGTTCGCGTCTATTAACATTGCGTTAACGATAGTCCCAAGTGTTCTGATTGAGGTTTTACTGCCATGGTTCGTCGCACCAAAGAGGAAGCTCAGGAAACGCGCAGCCAGATTCTCCAAGCCGCCGAGCAAGCCTTCTATGACCGGGGCGTTGCGCGGACCACGCTGGCGGATATCGCCGCCCTGGCCGGCGTCACGCGCGGCGCCATCTATTGGCATTTCAGTAATAAGTCCGACTTGCTCCAGGCACTGCTCGATACGCTGCATGAGCCCCTGGACGAATTGGCCCGGGCCAGTGAAAGCGAGGATGAAGTCGACCCGTTGGGGTGCATGCGCAAGCTGCTGATTCATCTGTATCACCAAGTGGCCCTGGACCCGAAAACACGGCGCATCAACGAAATCCTGTTCCATAAGTGCGAGTTCACCGATGAAATGTGCGACATGCGCCGCCAACGCCAGGCCCACAGCCTGGAGTGCAATCTGCGCATCGGCCTGACGTTGCGCAATGCGGTGCATCGCGGCCAATTGCCGGAAAATCTCGATACCACCCGTGCAGCGGTGTGCATTCATGCCTACATCCACGGCCTGATCGGCCAGTGGCTATTGGTGCCTGACAGCTTTCAACTGCACCAGGACGCCGAGCGCTGGGTGGATGCCGGGCTGGACATGCTGCGCCTGAGCCCCAGCCTGCGCAATTGAGACAAAATGCGTAATTACGTCCGGTTGTGTCAACAGTAAAGCCTAAGGACGGTCAATCGTCCTTATGCCTGATTGAAGGGGTGACTTTATATACGGGCTGGCGGGCGGTTGATAGGTAGCGCCCTAAGTATTTTGTAGCGATTTTGTTGCGGTTCTGTGAAGCAATGTTTCCAAGACGCTACATGAGGCAAATATGTGGGAGGGGCAAGCCCTAATGCCAGTCAGTTAAGGCGAACACCAAACCTGTGGCGAGGGAGCTTGCTCCCGCTGGACTGCGCAGCAGGCCCATTGTTTGGGGCCGCTTCGCGGCCCGGCGGGAGCAAGCTCCCTCGCCACAGACGCTTCTCGCTTCTGCTGCTTCTTAACCGACTGGCATTAGGGCAAGCCCCCTCCCACATTGTTCCATGGTTCAGTCAGTCAGATCGGCAGCGTTGGGTAGTCGATATAGCCGACCGGTCCTTTACCGTAGAAAGTCTCCGGGTGCGCGTCGTTCAGTGGCGCATCGGCCTTCAAGCGTGCCGGCAGGTCCGGGTTGGCAATGAACGGTACGCCGAAGGCCACCGCATCGGCCTTGCCGGCGGCCAGCCAGGCGTTGGCGCTGTCTTTGGTGAAGCGTTCGTTGGCGATGTAGACGCCGCCGAAGGCTTTCTTCAGCTGTGGGCCGAGGCTGTCCGCGCCTTCTTTTTCACGGGAGCAGATAAAGGCGATGCCACGCTTGCCCAGTTCGCTGGCGACGTAGGTAAAGGTTTCCGCCAGGTTGTCGTCGCCCATGTCATGGGCGTCGGCACGCGGTGCCAGGTGCACGCCCACGCGGCCGGCGCCCCAGACTTCGATGGCGGCATCGGTCACTTCCAGCAGCAGGCGCGCACGGTTTTCCAGGGAGCCGCCGTACTGGTCGGTGCGCTGGTTGGTGCTGCTTTGCAGGAACTGGTCGAGCAGGTAGCCGTTGGCGCCGTGGATTTCCACGCCGTCAAAACCTGCGGCCTTGGCGTTTTCGGCGCCGGTGCGGTAAGCGTCGACGATGTCGGCGATTTCAGCGGTTTCCAGGGCGCGCGGGGTCGGGTAGTCGGCCAGTGGACGCACCAGGCTGACGTGGCCTTTGGGCTGGATCGCGCTCGGCGCCACCGGGGTTTCGCCGTTCAGGTACGACTCATGGGAAATACGGCCCACGTGCCACAGTTGCAGGAAGATCTTGCCGCCCGCGCCGTGGATCGCCTTGGTCACGTTGGCCCAGCCGCGAACCTGATCGTTGGACCAGATGCCCGGCGTGTCCGGGTAGCCCACGCCCATGGGCGTTACGGAGGTGGCTTCGCTGAGGATCAGCCCGGCGGACGCGCGCTGCACGTAGTACTCGGCCATCAGCGCATTGGGGACGCGACCGGCGTCAGCACGGCAGCGGGTCAGCGGCGCCATGATGATGCGGTTTTTCAGTTCCAGGTCGCCCAGTTTGATGGGATCGAAGATAGTCGTCATGGGAAAACACCTTTCTCTCAAGTTGATCAGTGAGTCGCGGGGGCCAGGTCGGCATCGCCGCTCTGACGGAAAGTAATCAGGGTTACCAGCAGGGCCAGTATCGCCAGGGCCGCGGCTGCCAGGGGCACGCGGGTCAAGCCGAAACCGTGGGCGATCACGCTGCCGCCAACCCAGGCGCCGAGGGCGTTGCCGATGTTGAAGGCGCCGATGTTCAGGGTGGACACCAGGTTTGGCGCGGCCTTGCCGAAGGTCACCACGTTGATCTGCAGCGCCGGCACGGCGGCGAACGAGGCGGTGGCCCACAGGAACAGGGTGATTTCAGTAGGGATCAGCGCGACGCTGGTCCAGGTCAGTACGCTGGAGACCACCGCCATGCTGGCAAACACGCCGATCAGGGTGGCGGCCAGGCGCTTGTCGGCCAGCTTGCCGCCGATGATGTTGCCCAGCGTCAGACCCAGGCCGATCAGCAGCAGGGTCCAGGTCACGCCTTTGGGCGACACGCCGGTGACGTCACCCAGCAACGGCGCGACGTAGGTGAAGAGGGTGAACATGGAGGCGGCGAACAAGGCGGTCATGCTCAGCGACAACCAGATGCCGGCGCCTTTGAGGGCGGCCAGTTCGGCGCGCATGTCGAGTTTTTCTTCGTCGTGCTTGGCCGGCAGGAAGCGGATCAGGCCGATCAAGGCGATCACGCCGATGACCGTCACCGCCCAGAAGGTCGAGCGCCAGCCGGCGTGCTGGCCGAGCGCGGTACCCAGCGGTACGCCCAGCACGTTGGCCAGGGTCAAACCGGTGAACATCAACGCCACCGCCGACGCACGTTTGTTGGCGGGCACCAGGTTGGCGGCCACCACTGAACCAATCCCGAAGAACGCACCGTGGCAAAGCGCGGTGACCACACGGGCGAACATCAACACGTTGTAGTCGCTGGCCATCGCGCAGAGCAGGTTGCCGACGATGAAGATACCCATCAACGCTACCAGGGCGGCCTTGCGCGGCAGCCGGGCGGTGGCCAGGGCCATGAACGGCGCGCCGATGGCCACGCCCAGGGCGTAGCCGGTCACCAGCCAGCCGGCGCCGGGAATCGACACCCCCAGGTCTGCCGCCACATCGGGCAGCAGACCCATGATGACGAACTCGGTGGTGCCGATGGCGAAGGCGCTCAGGGCCAGGATGAGTAGCGAGAGGGGCATTTAGGTTTCCTTGTTACAGCGAGGGTGCGCTGAGTTCGGTGGTGAGCGCCGTCAGGAAGGCTTGGATCACCTCCTCATTGCGCCGGAAAAAGTGCCACTGCCCGGCTTTCTGGCTGGTGATCAGGCCCGCTCGTTGCAATGTGGCCAGGTGCGCCGACACGGTCGACTGGGACAAGCCGCAGCGCTGGTCGATCTGCCCGGCGCAGATGCCGTATTCGTGGTTGTGCAGTTGCTCGGGAAATTGCACTTTCGGGTCTTTCAGCCAGGTGAGGATGTCTCGTCGTACTGGGTGCGCCAGGGCTTTTATTATTTCGTCGAGGTCGGACATGGCAGGTGCTCGGTGGCGTAAAACGTTATATCGCGATGAGGCGAACTTTAAATCGTTATATCCCGATATACCAATATGATTTTGCGCTGAGGTCAGGCGAATTGGGTATATCGGGTTATAACGATACGTGGTCGGCAGTGGTAGACTGCGCGCCATGAATTATCTCGCACATCTGCACCTGGGCGGCCAACTTCCTGCGCAACTGCTGGGTAGCCTGTATGGCGACTTCGTCAAAGGTCGCTTGCAGGGCCAGTTCAGCCCGCAAATCGAATCGGCGATTCAGTTGCATCGCTCGATTGACTGCTTCACCGACAGCCACCCGCTGGTGGGGGAGGCGTTGTCGCGCTTCAGCCTGACCCGCAGGCGCTATGCGGGGATTGTTCTGGATGTGTTTTTCGATCATTGCCTGGCGCGGGATTGGGCGCTGTATGCCGACCAGCCGCTGGAGCACTTCACCTCGCAGGTGTACCGCGTGCTTGCCGCCGAGCCGCAGTTGCCGGGGCGGCTGGCGCAGATTGCACCGTGGATGGCAGCGGATGACTGGCTGGGCTCGTACCGTGAGTTCGAGGTGATGGGGCAGGTGTTGCGGGGGATCTCGCGGCGGCTGACGCAGCCTGAGGCGCTGGGGTTTGCGATGCAGGAATTGCGTGAGCTGTATGAGCCGCTGAGCCAGGACTTCCTTGAGTTCTACCCACAGCTACAGGCATTTGCACAAGACCAACTGAATACTCAGAACTAAATGTGGGAGGGGGCTTGCCCCCGATAGCAGTGGCTCAGTCAACCTATGCAGTGACTGGCATACCGCCATCGGGGGCAAGCCCCCTCCCACATTTTTTTTGACCGTGCCCGCTTCAGGCCGCGTAGGCGGGGCGAGTGCCTACCAATTCGGCCTCCGGCAACGGCCCAAACAACGCCTTCTGCACCGCCTGCTGCGCCTGATACGCCAGCGCCGCACGTTCCTGCCCGGCGCAGGCAATCGGTTTGAGCAGGTGAATTTCCACGTCGCCCTGGTCATTGCCGAATAGTCGCATCAGGTGCGAGAGCAAATCGTCATCACCAATAAACGGCGCCAGCGGGTCCACCTGGCCATCGCGCAGGTAACGGATCGCCACCGGTTGCAGCGCCACGTCCGCATCGATCGCACTGGCCAGCAAACGCCCGTGGAAGGTGCGCAGGCTGCGCCCGTCGGTGGTGGTGCCCTCGGGGAACATCAGCAGCGGGTGTTGTTGCTCCAGATGGCGGGTCATCTGTTTGCGGATCAACTGACTGTCACCCGAGCCACGGCGAATGAACAGGCTGCCGGCTTTCGCCGCCAACCAGCCCGCCACCGGCCAGGTGCGCACTTCGGCCTTGGACAGGAACGACATCGGCGCCACAGCACCGAGCAGCGGGATATCGGTCCAGGACACGTGATTGCTCACCCACAGCATCGGTTGCGTCGGCAATTCACCGTGCACCGTCACGCGAAAGGGCAGGGCGTTGGTCAACCGCGCCATAAAAAAGCGCGACCAACGCTGGCGCCGCACCATCGAGTTGGCCACCCCCAGGCGTTCGAACAGGCCAAACACGCTGGCCATGCTCAAGCCCAGCGCCACCACCAGCAGCACCCGGGCGATGCGCCCGTACACACGCAGGCGACCCATCACATCGCCGCCTTGAAGTGGCGGGCGTAACGCGGGCACAACTCATCGCGCTTGAGCAGGATGAACACGTCGGCCACCTGGAAATCTTCATCCCAGCACGGCTCGCCGCAAATCTTCGCACCCAGGCGCATATACGCCTTGAGCAGCGGCGGCATTTCAGCGATGACGTTGGAGGGCAGGTCCAGCGCCGGCAGTGGTTTTTTCGGTTCGGCGCGCAGGTGTTCGTTGCACAGGTAGCGCTCGCGCAGGCGCTGCATGATCGCGTGGGCCTGAATGCCGCCGTCGTGCATCGGTATGCTCGCGCAGCCCATCAGGTAGCTGTAGCCGCCCTGGTTGAGTACTTCGGCCAACTCGCCCCAGAGCACCGCGATGGTGCCGCCGTTGCGGTAGGCCGGGTCGACGCAGGTACGGCCGATCTCCAGGATCGGGCCCTGCAAGTGCAGCAGCCCATGCAGGCTGAATTCTTCTTCACTGTAGAACCGGCCCAGGGTGCTGGCGGCCTGGTGATCGAGCAAACGGGTGGTGGCGACCAGCCGACCGCTGTTCAAGTCACGCACGCCAATGTGGCTGCAGTGAACATCATAGTCATCCATGTCCAGACCCAGTTCGGCGCCTTTGAGCTTGGCGTTGAATTCACCGCTGAATACGTTGAACCGCAGGGCCTGGGCTTCCTGCAAGGCCTTGGCGCCAACCAGGCGTTCGGCTTGCAGACGGCGTTCATTGCCGGTGTCGCTGATGCGGGCGATCTGAGTCATAGCGAGTCTCCGAGTGCCGGCCAGGTTGTACGGCCAGTCGACTTTGTTGTCCAAAGTCAGGCTATGTAGCCTCGGTGTCATCTCCATGAAGTTACGGTGACCGTTGAGTGACAGCCCCGTTGTCGCAAATCTGTCATCGGCCTGGACTACGCTCGCGGGCTTGAATGCCCCTTGAGTTGGTGCCCATGGTCAGAGGCCTGTTGTGCGTTGTTCTGTTGTTCGTCACTGTCGGTGCTTGCGCCGAAACCTGGCCCGGCGAGGATTGGGTGACGGGCCGACTGATCGAAGGTCCTGCCGTCGACGCGCTGAATGCCTACGCGTTCCCGCCCCGCGACGACAACACCCGCCAAGGCATCCGTACCGATGCGTTGCTGGTGATCCGCGATGGCGAAATCATCTACGAACGCTACGCCGCACCCACCACCCCCAGCACGCCGCACCTGACCTGGTCGATCAGCAAAAGCCTGATGGCAACCGTGCTGGGCGTGGCCTACGGCGAAAACCGCTTCAAACTGAGCGACCCCGCCGCGCGCTTTTACCCACCGATGAAACAGCACCCCAAGGTGAGCATGGCCGACCTGCTGCACTGGGCCTCGGGCCTGGACTGGCAGGAAGACTACGAATACGCGCCGCTCAAATCCTCTGTGGTAGCGATGCTCTACACCCGTGGCCGCGCCGACATGGCGCAATTTGCCGCCGAGACCGAGGCCGCCGATGCTCCCGGCCAGGCGTTTCGCTATTCCAGCGGCGACAGTAATATCCTGTCCGCCGCGCTCAAAGGCATGCTTGGGCACAAGGCCTATATGAGCTACCCGTGGGACGCGTTGTTCAAGCCGCTGGGCATTCGTAACGCGACCTGGGAAACCGACGCCGATGAGACCTTCGTCGCCTCCTCCTATGCCTACCTCACCGCCCGCGACCTGGCGCGGGTTGGGCTGCTGATGGCGCGGGATGGGCGCTGGAACGAACGCCAATTGCTGCCCAGGGAGTGGGTCGCCTTCAACCGCCAGCCCTTCGACCACTACAAAGCGGGTCAGGATGAAGCCGTGCCCGGCGGGCAATGGTGGCTCAACCAGGGCACGCCCCAACCCTGGCCCGACGCACCGCCCGACACCTTCGCCGCCCTGGGGCACTGGGGCCAGGCGCTGTTCGTGGTGCCCGGCGAACACCTGGTCATCGTGCGCTACGGCGACGACCGCGATGGCAGCTACCGGCATAACGAACTGCTCAAGCGCGTCTTGGCGGCGGTGCGCTCATGATCCGTCGTCATCCGTTTATCAGCGTCTTGCTGGCGCTGTTGCTCGCGTTGCTGGGCTGGGTGTGGCACGAGCGCGTCAATCTGCAAGCGTTTCCCGACATCATCGCGGCGTACACGGCCAAGGAGTACTGCTCGTGTCGCTACGTGGCAAACCAACCCGCCGATTACTGCCGTGGCTATGTGAAGCAATACGTGCCGACCAGCGCTTTCAATGATAATCCCGAGCGCAGTGAAGTGACGGCGAGCGGGTTGGGGCGTACGCATATGGCGCGGTGGCTGGGCGACCGCCAGGGCTGTCGACTGATCCCCTGAATACACGTCACCCCTGTGGGAGGGGGCTTGCCCCCGATGGCAGCGTGTCAGTCACAGGATGAGTTGCTGGCCCACCGCTATCGGGGGCAAGCCCCCTCCCACATTGGATTTGCGCCGGTTGGGACATTGCGCTTACTGTTCGTGCAGATTTTTCGTCCCTGAGTCCTTATGTTCAACGTCAAACCCCTTGTCTTCGCCTTGCTGACCTGTGCCGCCGTGCCTGCCCACGCCGACTGGTACCTGGATAACGAATCCTCACGCCTGTCGTTCGTCACCACCAAAAACACCGAAATCGCCGAGGTGCACCGCTTCCTCGTGCTGCACGGCAAGGTCGACAGCCAGGGCGCGGCCCAGGTGCAGGTGGAGCTGGAGTCGATCAACAGTGGCATCCCGCTGCGTGACGAGCGCATGCGCAAGGAGCTGTTCGAGATCAAGCAGTTTCCCGAAGCGTTGATCAGCACCCAGATCAACCTGCAGCCGATCAATGATCTTGCCCCCGGCGCGCAAATTGAATTGCGCCTGCCACTGAACATCACCTTGCACGGCAAGACCCGGACCTACGACGCCGAGCTATTGGCCACGCGGCTGGACGACCGACGCTTTCAGGTGGTGACGCTGGAGCCGGTGGTGGTGCACGCCAAAGATTTCGAGCTGTCGCCCGGTGTGGCGGCGCTGCGCAAAGCGGCGGGGCTTGAGTCGATCAGTTTGTCGGTGCCGGTGGGTGCGGTACTGATCTTCACGGCGCGCTGATATGGGCGGCGCAGTGTTCCCTTGGCGCAGCGCCAACCGTTTCGAACTGTTGATCGACGGGCCGAATTTTTTCCCGCAGATGCTGGTGGGTATCGCCCGCGCCGAGCGGCAGGTCGACCTGGAGTTGTACCTGGTGGAGGCCGGAGCCTGTGCCGAAGCGATGGTGCAGGCGCTGGTGCTCGCGGCCCAGCGCGGTGTGCAGGTGCGCTGCCTGTTCGATGATTACGGCAGCCTGGCGTTTACCCTCGGGTTGCGCAAGCGCTTGACCGACGCGGGGGTGGAGCTGCGTTTCTACAATCGCCTGAGCTGGCGACGCTGGATGCGCAACCTGTACCGCGACCACCGCAAGTTGCTGCTGATCGACCAGGAGGTCGCGGTGGTCGGTGGCACCGGCGTCACCGATGAATTCTGGACCCCAGGCCAGGACACTGCCGAGTGGCATGAAGTGATGGTGCACATCAGCGGGCCTTTGGTGCTCGACTGGCAAGCACTGTTCGACCGCCAATGGCATGCCAATGCGGCCCGACGGGAATGGAAACCGGCCACGCATTTCGGCCTGCCGCGCTTGCCCAAGGTGCCTGCAAGCGGGCCTGGCCTTGGCCGCGTCGCCTATGCCGACGCCCGTCAGCACCGCGATATCCTGCAATCGCTGATCCGTGCCCTGAACAGCAGCAAGACGCGTATCTGGCTGGCCACGCCTTACTTTCTGCCCACCTGGAGCGTACGCCGCGCCCTGCGTCGTGCGGCGGGGCGCGGGGTGGACGTGCGTTTGCTGCTCACCGGCCCGCGCACCGATCACCCGTCGGTGCGCTACGCCGGGCACCGTTATTACCCGCGTTTGCTGCGTTCGGGTGTGCAGATCTTTGAGTACCAGCCGTGCTTCCTGCATTTGAAGATGGTGCTGGTGGACGACTGGGTCAGCATTGGCTCGTGCAACTTCGATCACTGGAATCTGCGCTTCAATCTGGAAGCCAACATCGAGGCGTTGGACCCTGAATTGACGCAGGCGGTGGCGGGCAGCTTCGAGCGTGATTTTGCGCAAAGCCAGGCGGTCAGTTTGCAAGCCTGGAAGGCGCGGCCGTTGTGGCGGCGGGTGAAGCAGCGGGTGTGGGGGTGGATTGATCGGTTGGTGGTCAATCTGCTGGACAGACGCGGCTAACAGGAACAATGAGGTCAAATGTGGGAGGGGGCTTGCTCCCGATAGCGGTGGGTCAGTAACAATTATGCTGACTGATCCACCGCAATCGGGGGCAAGCCCCCTCCCACATTTTTGACCGAGTCAGGCTTTAGAGCAATTCAAAGCTCTGCTGCTGCACATCCTGCGAATCCAGCCCGATCTGCACATTGAAGTCACCCGGCTCTGCGGCGAATTTCAGCTGGGCGTTATAGAACTTCAGGTCTTCCTCGGTAATGCTGAAGTGCAACGTGCGCGCTTCGCCAGCCTTGAGCATGACCTTCTGGAAGTTCTTCAGTTCTTTGACCGGGCGGATCATCGAGCCGGCCACGTCCTGGATATACAACTGCACCACGGTTTCGCCGTCCACCTTGCCGGTGTTCTTCACCGTGACGCTGGCGTCGAGCTTGCCGGTCTTGTTCAGGGTGGTGGACGACAGCGCCATGTCCGACAGGCCGAACGTGGTGTAGCTCAGGCCATAGCCAAACGGAAACAGGGGACCTGTGGTGTCATCGAAGTACTGCGAGGTGTAGTTGCCCGGTTTGCCCGGCGTGAACGGCCGGCCGATGCTCAGGTGGTTGTAGTAGGTTGGAATCTGCCCCACCGAACGCGGGAAGGTGATCGGCAGCTTGCCCGACGGGTTGTAGTCGCCGAACAGCACGTCGGCAATCGCGTTGCCGCCTTCGGTGCCGGCGAACCAGGTTTCCAGGATGGCGTCGGCCTGTTGGTTTTCCTCCAGAATCGACAGCGGCCGGCCATTCATCAGCACCAGCACCAGCGGTTTACCGGTGGCCTTGAGGGCCTTGATCAGGTCGCGCTGGCTTTGCGGGATATTCAGGTCGGTGCGGCTGGAGGATTCATGGGACATGCCACGGGACTCGCCCACGGCGGCCACTACGATGTCTGCATGCCTGGCCGCCTCGACCGCTTCATCAATCAACACCTGGGGCGCACGCTTGTCATCCACCACTTCCGGGGCGTCGAAGTTGAGGAAGTTGAGGTAGTCGACCACGGCCTTGTCATTGGTGATGTTGGCGCCGCGGGCGTAGATGATCTTGCCTTTTTTGCCGATCACGGCGTTCATGCCGTCAAGCAGCGTGACGGACTGCTCCGGCTTACCGGCGGCGGCCCAACTGCCCATCATGTCGATGGGTGCCTTGGCCAGCGGGCCGACCAGCGCGATGGTTGCGGATTTCTTCAGCGGCAGCGTCTGGTTCTGGTTCTTCAGCAACACCAGGCTGCGGCGCGCGATGTCACGGGCGTCGGCGCGGTGCAGGCGGCTGTCGGCATAGGTGTCGGCCGGGTCATCCTCGGCCTTGCCGATGCGCAGGTACGGGTCCTTGAACAGGCCCATGTCGTACTTGGCGCCGAGCACTTCGCGCACGGCGTTGTCGATGTCGCTCTGTTCGATCTCGCCGGACTTGAGCAGCCCTGGCAATTCCTTGCCGTACAGGGTGTCGTTCATGCTCATGTCGATGCCGGCCTTGATCGCCAGCTTGGCCGCTTCACGCCCGTCCTTGGCCACGCCGTGCTTGATCAGCTCGAAGATCGCGCCGTGGTCGCTCACCGCCAGGCCCTTGAAACCCCAGTCCCTGCGCAGCAAGTCGTTCATCAGCCAGGTGTTGGCGGTGGCGGGCACGCCGTTGATCGAGTTGAGCGCCACCATCACGCCGCCGGAGCCGGCCTTGATCGCCGCGTGGTAGGGCGGCAGGTAATCCTGGTACATCTTGACCGGGCTCATGTCGACCACGTTGTAGTCGCGCCCGCCTTCCACCGCGCCGTACAGGGCGAAGTGCTTGACGCTGGCCATGATGCTGTCGGCGTTCGCGGCGCTGGCGCCCTGGAAGGCCTTGACCATCACTTCGGCGATGCGCGACACCAGGTAGGTGTCTTCGCCGAAGCCTTCGGAAGTGCGGCCCCAGCGCGGGTCACGGGAGATGTCGACCATCGGCGCGAAGGTGATGTCGAGGCTGTCGGCGGCGGCTTCCTGGGCGGCGATGCGCCCGGAGCGGCCGATGGCGTCCATGTCCCAGCTGGAGGCCAGGGCCAGGCTGATCGGGAAAATCGTGCGATGGCCGTGGATGACGTCGTAGGCGAAGAACATCGGGATCTTCAACCGGCTGCGCATGGCCGCGTCCTGCATCGGCCGGTTTTCCGGGCGGGTGATGGAGTTGAACGTGCCGCCGATGCGGCCGGCGGCGATTTCCTTGCGGATCAGCTCGCGGGGCATTTCCGGGCCGATGCTGATCAGGCGCAACTGGCCGATCTTTTCATCGAGGGTCATCTGCTTGAGCAGGTCGCTGACGAAGGCGTCCTTGTCTTTAAGCGCAGCAGGCTTTGTTTCTGCCCATACGGGGTGGCTGGCCAGAGTGGCAACAAGGCCGAGCAAACACAGCTTCTTCATGAATATCCTTTTTCGGCTCACTGCACAGCGGTCAGGCTGATCGGCCAAAATGTGGGGAGCGTCTATTGTTGTTCGGGTGTTGTTCAGATAAATGCAGCACACTCTGAACTCTTTTTCGCGCTGGGCATCTTTGTAGCTGATTGGCTCGAAGCATTCCAGTGGTGGCGGATTATGCCCCAAGCGCGTGGTTTATAGGGTTAGTCGTCAAATTCCATCCAGATTGGGCAGGAGAAACACCATGCAAGCAGCACAGACTTACCGTTGGGGCTTGAAGGCCGCGGCATTGCTATTGATCAGCAGCGTGCTGAGCGGTTGCGGCATCAACAACATTCCGACCCTGGACGAACAGGCCAAGGCCGCCTGGGGCCAGGTGCAGAACCAGTACCAGCGCCGTGCCGACCTGATCCCCAACCTGGTGGAAACCGTGAAGGCCTATGCCGCCCACGAACAGGACACCCTGACCGCCGTGATTGAAGCGCGGGCCAAGGCCACCTCGATCCAGGTGGACGCCAGCACCCTGGACAATCCCGAGAAACTCAAGCAGTTCCAGCAGGCTCAGGATGGCTTGAGCGGTGCACTCAGCCGTTTGATGGTGGTGTCCGAGCGCTATCCGGACCTGAAAGCCAACCAGAACTTCCTGGCGCTGCAGTCGCAGCTCGAGGGGACTGAAAATCGTATCGCCGTGGCCCGTCGCGATTTCATCCAGACCGTGCAGGCCTACAACACCGAAATCCGCACCTTTCCAGGCCGCCTGTGGCACAGCGTGATGTACAGCGACTTGCCGATCCGCGCCACGTTTGAAGCCACCAGCGCCGACGCCGATAAAGCGCCGCAGGTGAAGTTCAAATAACGCTGCCTTGAGGTGTCGATGCGTTTATTACGGATAGGCCTGGCGCTGTGGCTGCTGGCCTGCCTGGGCACGGCCCAGGCGGCCCTGACCTTCCCGGCATTGACCGGGCGGGTGGTGGACAACGCCCAGATGATCGACCCGGCGGTGCGCGAGCAGCTGACTCAGCAATTGCAGGCGCTGGAGCAGACCTCCGGTGACCAGATCGTGGTGGTCACCGTGCCCGACCTGCAGGGCGTGCCGATTGAAGACTACGGTTACCAACTGGGCCGCCAGTGGGGCATTGGCCAGAAGGGCAAGGACAACGGCGCGCTGCTGATCGTGGCCCGTGACGAGCGCAAGTTGCGCATCGAAGTCGGCTATGGTCTGGAAGGCGTGCTGACGGATGCGCAGTCCTGGGTGATCATCAACCAGGTGATCGCGCCCAAGTTCAAGACCGGCAACTTCAGCCAGGGCATCAGCGACGGCGTGGCGGCGATGATTCAGGTGGTGGGCGGTGAGCCTTTGGCCGTGCCCGCCCATGTGGCGGATGCGAATTTCGCCAAGGACAACCCCGGGTTTTCCATCGGGTTGTTCATCCTGCTGATCGGCGTGTTGTGGCTGTGCAATCGCATGGGCCTGCCGGTGGGCGCTATCCTGCTGGCAATCCTCAGCAGCAGCGGACGCGGCGGCGGTGGGGGCGGCGGTGGCGGGGGTTTTCGCGGCGGCGGCGGTGGTTTCGGCGGTGGTGGG
Source organism: Pseudomonas sp. MUP55 (assembly GCF_034043515.1). Classification (NCBI taxonomy): domain Bacteria; kingdom Pseudomonadati; phylum Pseudomonadota; class Gammaproteobacteria; order Pseudomonadales; family Pseudomonadaceae; genus Pseudomonas; species Pseudomonas sp. MUP55. Next base: position 1,581,157 of record NZ_CP138214.1, read on the forward strand.
GCTTCGGGCGGCTGGTAATGACAATAACGAGAAAAGAGCATCTACAACCATGGCATTACTGACTGAACACGAGCAGCGCCAAGTGGCCGAAGCGATTGCCCGGGTCGAGCAACAGACCGACGCCGAGCTGGTCACGGTGCTGGCTGCGCGCGCCGACGACTACGCCTACATACCGTTGCTGTGGGCCAGCCTGATCGCGTTGGTGGTGCCCGGTGTGGTGCATTACTTGTCAGGCTATCTGACCATGTACACCTTGTTGCTGGCGCAGTGGGCGACTTTCATTGTGCTGTGCCTAGTGTTCCGTTTGCCCAAGGTCACCACCCGTTTGATCCCGCGTTCGGTCCGCCACTGGCGCGCCTCGAACCTGGCACGCCGCCAGTTCCTGGAGCAGAACCTGCACCACACCCTGGGCAGCACCGGCGTGCTGATTTTCGTCAGCGAGGCGGAGCGTTATGTGGAAATCCTGGTGGATGAAGGCATTTCCAAGCGCCTCGACGACAGCAGCTGGGATGGCATCGTCAAGGCCTTCACCCAGCAGGTGAAGCAGGGGCAGACATTGGCCGGCTTCATTGCCTGCATCGAGGCGTGTGGTGAGTTGCTCAAGGTGCATGTGCCGGTGACGCAGACGCGTAACGAGCTGCCCAACCGCCTGGTCGTACTGGAATAAGCCCGTCAACACCGTTCTAAATGTGGGAGGGGGCTTGCCCCCGATGGCGGTGTGCCAGGCAGCTAATCTGTAGCTGACCCACCCTCATCGGGGGCAAGCCCCCTCCCACATTTGAATCGCGGCGCTCCAGCTACTCGTTGATCGTTCCCACGCTCCGCGTGGGAATGCCTCTTGGAACGCTCCGCGTTCCGCCACCGCTGCAAGTTTCGTCAATTGCGCGCGGGCGACGCAGAGCGTCACGGGCTACATTCCCACGCGCGAGCGTGGGAACGATCGCTTGGTCATCAAGACAGTTGCTCCCATATTTGGAACTGCAGTGACCATTGGTCAAATAACTCCGTGCCCTGGCGGGTTATCCCTCCTAAAATGCCCGGCATTCTTTACCCGAGGCCTTTTTGTTCATGTCCGTCACCGCTCAACCTGCCCGCCCCGCGCCGGATCATCACGCCCAGTTCATCGAACTGCTGAGCGCAAGCCTGGCGCAGAACGCCTTTATCAAGCTGGTGCTGGCCAAGTACGTGGGCGAGGAGGCCGAACTGCAGCGGCTGATCATCAAGCCGGTGACGGTCAAGGAGCAGCCATGCCTGTCCTTCGTCTACCGCTACAAGACCCGCGACATCACCAAGAACTTCCCCCATGCGGACGGCGTGGCGGCGATCGCCGAGCTGCTGCCGGCCTCGTTCAAGAACGCACACTTGTTGTCGCTGACGGACGAAGCCCAGCTGGAATACAGCAAGAAGAACAAAAGCTCGCTGTTCAAAAGCAAGCCGCAGCAGTTGCGTGAGGCGCCGTCAGCCGAGCATAACCGCGAGAAAAACCGTTTCCTCGACCTCAGCCGGCCGTTCCTTGCCGACCTGGGCGTGACCGACGCCAAGCAGGCGCTGATCCCGTCGATGTCGCGCAAATGGAAACAGATCAACAAGTTCATCGAAGTGTTCAGCCATGCGCTGACGTCCTCGCCACTGAAGCTCGACCAACCGGTGCGCGTCGCCGATTTTGGTTCGGGCAAGGGCTACCTCACGTTCGCGATCCACGACTACCTGCGCAATACGCTCAAGGCCGAGGGCGAAGTGACCGGTGTCGAGCTGCGCGAGGACATGGTGACCCTGTGCAACGCCGCCGCCGCGCGCCTGGAACACCCAGGGCTGGTATTCAAGTGCGGCGACGTACGCAGCGTCGCGCCGAGCGAGCTGGACGTGATGATCGCCCTGCATGCCTGCGACATCGCCACCGATTATGCGATTCACACCGGCATCCGTTCCGGCGCGTCGATCATCATGTGCTCGCCGTGCTGCCACAAACAGATTCGCCTGCAGATCCAGAGCCCGCTGTTGCTCAAACCGATGCTGCAATACGGCCTGCACCTGGGCCAACAGGCGGAAATGGTCACCGACAGCCTGCGCGCCCTGTTTCTTGAAGCCTGTGGCTATGAGACCAAGGTGTTCGAGTTCATCTCGTTGGAGCACACCAACAAGAACAAGATGATCCTGGCGGTCAAGCGCACGGAGCCTTTGGAAAATACGCAGTTGCTGGCAAAGATCCAGGAACTCAAGGCGTTCTACCACATCACCGAACATTGCCTGGAAACCCTGCTGCGCGCCGATGGTTTCTTGAACTAGGCACGAGACCAATGTGGGAGGGGGCTTGCCCCCGATTGCAGTGTGTCAGCCAACAGATTCATTGGCTGATCCACCGCCATCGGGGGCAAGCCCCCTCCCACATTTAGACTCCACTTCGCTGAGAGACAGGTGTAGCAATCAGAAGAACCGCGTCACGCTGATCTTCGCATCGCGCCCCTTGGTGTAGGCACGGTCGCCGCTCAACGCCGGGCGGAAGTTGTTGTTGAACAGGTTGTCCACGGTGAAATTCACCTCGGTGCCTTTCAGGTACGCCTGCTGCGGTGCCCATTTGGCGAACAGCCCCTGAGTGTTGTAGCGCTTGTTGCCGTACTGGTCGTAGAACAGATCGCCGACCCCGGAACCCGGCCCGCCGGAGTATTTGTCGCTGGGCAGGCGGTCGGTGGCGCCGATGAATTGGCCCATCCAGCCCACCTGGGCGTCCCAGGCCGGGATGTGGGTGCCCAGCACCAGTACCCATTTGGTCGGCGGGATATCCCGCGCTGCCACGTCCGGGCCCCAGGGGTTGGTGTAGGCGCCTTCGTGCTGGCCTTTGGCATAGGCGAACGACACCGAGCCGAACAGGTAGGTGGAGTTGTAGATCGACTCGATCTCGATGCCCTTGATGGTCAGGCCGCCGATGTTGCGGTAGTTGGGCAGCGCTCCCGGCGGGCAGGCGGAGGCGATGGTGCCGCCGTTGACGGCCTGGTTCTGGCAGCCCACGCCGGTGGCCTTGAAGATTTCGTCTTCGACCTTGTTGTGGAACAAGGTGGTGCGCAGTTGCAGGTTGTCATCCTGGGCGATGAGGTTGTCGAAGTGGGTGATGTTGCCCAGGGTAATCGAGGTGATGCGCTCCGGGTCGAGGTCGACACTGGTGGCGGTACGGCTGCCGAGGCCTTGCACTTCGTATTGCTCGTCGATCACGGGGGCACGCCAGGTCTGGCTCCAGTTGGCGAACAGGCCGACGTTGGGCGTCACGGTCCAGAACAGCGCCAGGCGCGGCGACCAGCCGGTGTAGGTGCGGTCGCTGTAGTCGTGGCCAACGGCTGGGTCGGGGTTGTTGTAGTACGGGGCATCATTGCCTTCGCCCCGGTTGCGCACATGGTCGTAGCGCAGCGATGGGGTAATGGTCAGGTCGCCTAGGGTCACCGCGTCCTGGATAAAGAAGCTGTTGGTGTCGACCTTGCCGTGGGGCATGAAGCCCGGCTGAAAGTGACCATAGTTGTAGCGCGGCGTGTTGTAGGTGCTACCCGGCATCCACATCTCGGTTTCGCGCACGTGCTTGCGAACCTGCCCGCCCACCGTCAGCGCATGCTGCAAGGGCCCGGTGTCGAACAGGCTGACGTTGCGTATGTCCAGGTGCTTGTCGGTGTAAGCGGTGTCCATCTTGCGCCCGCCGGTGGCCAGCTGGAAAAACGCGGTGGCATCACGCTCGTCGGTCTGTTCGGTGTTGGACTGGGAGTACTTGACGGTCAGGTCCACCAGCGGGTTGTCCAGCGGCTGGTACTGGTACTTGCCCGACCAGGTGGTGTCGACGGTGTCGCGGTGCGCCAGGAAGCGCTTGAGCGCGCCTTCGTAACCGTAGCGGTCGATGTTGGCCTGGGTCGGCGGTGTGGGGTAGCTGGCGGCGGAAAACGGCGTCCAGCGGTTGCTGTGGGAACGCGAGTAGGACAGCCCGACACTGTGTTCATCGGTGAAGTGCGCATTGACCTTGAACAGCTTGCCATCCACGTCCTGAGCGCTGTTGGGCAGGCGCTGGGGATTGATCGGGTACTGGTTGTTCTCGTTGGGTAATTTGCCGGCCACCTTCATGTCGCCGCCGTCGCGTTGGGTCAGGTAGGCCAGCGCGTCGAAACGGCCGTCGTCGGTGCGGCCATACACGGCGCTGCTATACACCTGTTCGTGGTCGTTGCTCGAATAGCCGTACTTGAGCATGGCGCCGCTGTTGCGACCGTCCTTGAGCAAGTCCGGGGCATCCTTGGTGGTCATGTTCACCGTTCCGCCAAAGCCGCCGTTGCCGGTGAAAGGCGAGTTGGGGCCTTTCTCCACCTCGATGCTCTTGATCAGCTCCGGCTCGATAAACACCGTGCCCTGCTGGTAGCGCTCAAAGCCGCTCTTGGTCGCGCCATCGACGGTCATTGGTACGTCTTCGGCATCGCCGAAACCGCGGATGTTGATGGTCTGGCCGCCGGGTTTCAACGAGCCGCCCTGGCTGACGCCGGGCAGGGTCTGCAGCAGGCTCGGTATGTTGTTGGACTGGTAGCGGTCGATGTCGGCCTGGGTCAGGGTGGAGCGGTTGACGGTGCTGGAATTCACTTCGTTGCCGGTGCCGATCACGCTCAAGGTATCGAGCTGGATCGTGCTGCTTTGCGTGGTCCTGGCGGCCTCGGCGCGTACCACATAAGTGCTGCCGACCTTGATCAGGGTGAACTCACCGTCCTTGAGCAAGGTACGAATCGCCACTTCGGCGCTGTAGTCGCCCTTGAGCGCCTGCGCCTGCACATTTTTGAGCACCGCTTCATCGAACAGCAGCTGGATTTTCGCTTGCTGCGCCACTTGGCTCAGGGAGGTGGCCAATGACTGGGCGGGCAGTTGCAGCTTGAATGACTCGGCCTGGGCGCTGACGCTGAACGCCAGGCAGGTTGCAAGCAGGGTTGTTCGAACAAACAGGTGCGAAGCAGGGCAAGGCGCGCGAAACATGAGATCCCCCGGTGCGGCTAAATAGCCAAAAAGGTGTGCGTATCAAACACAGACGGGAGGAAGACGGCGCAGCCAGAGAAATCCACATATGCAAATGCAAAATATTCTCATGTGCGAACTACTTGCTCGATACGATTCGCACGATGCCGTCGGCCGAGGTCACGGTTTTTACCGGCAGCAGCGCGGGCAGGGCGTTGAGCAGGGCGTCAGGGTCATGCACATCCAGGTTGCCCGACACCTTGAGTTGCGCCACGGCCTTGCTCACCTGCAACGGCGCCTGGGGGCGGTACAGACTCAATTCGTCGATCAGGCTGGCCAGTTCGCGATTGCGAAACGACAAGTGCCCGCTGCGCCAATCGGCGACTTCTTCGGCGCTGAGGGTTTGTTGCTGCAACGTGCCCTTGGCGTACTGATAAATCGCGCGCTGCCTGGCCTCGAGCAGCGTCACCGAATGTTTTGCATCCGGTTCGAACGCTACTTGGCCATGGGCCACGCTGACCACCAACTGCTGTTCGCTGCGGCGCACATCGAAGCCGGTGCCCACCACCCGTACGTTGGCCTCGCCAGCTTGTACGTAAAGTGGGCGTTCCTTGTCGGCGGCCACTTCGATGTACAACTGGCCTTTGTCCAGGTGAAGGATGCGCTGGTGCGCGGTGAAGTCCACGCGCAGGCGGGTGTTGGCGTTCACATACAAGGTGCTGCCATCGGGCAGATTCAGGGTACGCATGCCCTTGGCATGCGCGGCAACCTGGCTGTGATACAGCTCGCGAGGCGCACCGAGATGGGGGGCAAGCAGCGCGCAGAGCAAGGCGGCCGCTACCGCCAGGGCAGGGCGCCACGCGGATGTGCGCCGAGGCAGCGCCACGGGTTTGTTCAGTTGCTGCAACTGGGCAAGGTCAGCCCACAATTGCTCGAACTCGGCATAGGCGCGCGCATGGGCCGGATTGGCCTGCCAGGCGGCAAAGGCTTTGCGGTCGGCACGGCCCGTGTCGTTGCGGTTGCGTGCAAACCAGCTGGCGGCTTGGGCGTCGATGGAGTCGCTCGCTTGGCTATCCAGCGCGTCGATGTCGCTCAGGCGGTTCATAGTGGCTGCTCCGTGCCGGGTTCAGGTTGAAGGCGTCGCTTGCAATGCAGCAGGGCAAAAGCGATGTGCTTTTCCACCATGCTCGTCGAAATACCCATGCGCGCGGCGATCTGTGCCTGGCTCAAGCCTTCGAAGCGATGCAGCATAAGGGCTTCTCGTCGGCGGGGCGAGAGTTCGGCGAGGACTTCTTTCAACTGTTCCAGGCGCTGGCTGCGCAGCGCGGCGGCCATGGGCTCGTTTTGCTCGTCGGTGACCGGTTCGGTGTGCGCCTCGGCCGAATCGGCATGGACGCTCTGGCGGACCTTTTGTTTACGCCAGTGATCGCGCAACAGATTGCGCGCCATCTGAAACAGAAACGCCCGAGGCTGCTCGACCTTGGCCCGGTCGCGGTAGTCCAGCCATTGGGTAAACACATCCTGGGCCATGTCCGCCGCGTCACTGGCGTTGCCCGTGCGTTTGCGCAGGAAATACAGGATATCTGCATAAAACCCGCGACAGGCATCGGCCGACAACGGGTCGGGCTTGGGACGAGACATGGATATCCTTCTTGACGAAGCACGGCTTGGAAAAGTCGCGAATGATATCGAGAATTATTGTTATTTGTCTCTGATTATGTGGGAGGGGGCTTGCCCCCGATAGCGGTGAGTCAGTCAATGCATTCTTCGGCTGTCAAACTGCAATCGGGGGCAAGCCCCCTCCCACATGTTTGCGTTCAGTGTTATCGCAGCAATGCCTTCAGTTGCTCGGTCTCGGCTTCGCCCAGCGGGAACACCGGCAAGCGTGGATGACCCACGTCCAGCCCGGTCAAGCGCAGCCCTGCCTTGATCGTCGCCGGCAACCCACCCTTGAGGATGAATAGCAGCAAGGGCAACTGTCGATAGAACAGCGCTCGCGCCTGGTTCAAGTCGTTGGCCAGTACGGCCTGATACAAGTCCAGGTTCAGTTGAGGGATCAAGTTCGGTGCTGCGGTGCACCAGCCTTTGGCACCGGCCGCGAACGCTTCCAGGGCCAGCGGGTTGCAGCCGTTGTAGAACGGCACGTCGCTCTCACGCTTCAACTGGTGCATGCGCTGTATGTCCCCGGTGCTTTCTTTGACCAGGGTCACGTTCTCGACCTCTTTGAGAATGCGCAGGATCAGCTCTACCGACATGTCGGTACCGCTGGTGGCCGGGTTGTTGTAGAGCATGATCGGCACGCCGATGCTGTCACCAATCGCCGCGTAGTGGGCGAGGATTTCCGCTTCGTTGAGCTTCCAATACGAGGCGGGCAGCACCATCACCACATCGGCGCCGTGGTGTTCGGCGTAGCGGGCACGGCGCACGGCCTTGGCCGTGGTCAGGTCGGACACGCTGACAATGGTCGGTACGCGTCTGGCAACCTTGTGCAGGCTGTAGGCGCTGACCTCGTCCCATTCGGCATCGCTCAGATAAGCCCCTTCGCCGGTGCTGCCCAGAGGCGCGATGGCGTGAACGCCGCTGTCGATCAAACGGTCGATGGAACGCCCGAGGGCGTCGAGGTCAATGCGCTGGCCGTCGGCGCTGAACGGGGTGATGGTGTAGCCGATGATGCCGTGAAGGGTGGGCTTGGACATAAGGATGCTCCGCTCGAAAAAAGGCGATCAGTTCAGGCAATCGGCGTGTTGGCGCAGGTTCTGCCGGGCGTAGTAATTGAAGGCGGCGCCGTGGCGCTTGGGCTTGGAAATCCAGGCGTGGGCTTCGCGCCCCAACTCCGGCAGGATCGGTTTGATCGTGCCGGCCGCCATTGCCAGCAGTTGCAGCTTGGCGGCGCGCTCGATCAACTGCGCGATCACGCAGGCTTGCTCGATGCTCGCCCCGGTGGACAATTGGCCGTGGTGCGAGAGCAGGATCGCGCGTTTGTCGCCCAAGGCGCTGGTGATGATTTCGCCCTCTTCGTTGCCCACCGGTACACCCGGCCAGGCTTGCAGGAACGCGCAGTCTTCGTACAGCGGGCAGAGGTCCATGTGCGACACCTGCAACGGCACTTCCAGCATCGACAATGCGGCGATGTGCGTTGGGTGCGTATGGATGATGCAGTTTACATCCGGCCGCCCACGGTACACCCAGGTGTGGAAACGATTGGCCGGGTTGGGAATGCCGTGGCCCTCGAGCACCTCAAGGTCTTCGTTGACCAGCAACAGGTTGCTGGCGGTGATCTCATCGAAGCCCAGGCCCAACTGTTGGGTGTAGTAGGTGCCCGGCGTCGGCCCGCGCGCGGTGATCTGCCCGGCCAGGCCGGAGTCGTGCCCGTGTTCGAAGAGGATGCGGCAAGTGAGTGCCAGCTTTTGCCGGTCGGTCCACGTATTATCTGCCAGGCTGTTTTGCATCTGGATCAGTGCTTGCTTGACCAGTTGGTCTTTGGGAAGTGCTAATGTCTTGGCCATATGAGTGTGTCCTTTGGGTGAGAGCAAATGACACAACCGATGCTATATGACACAATGTGTCATTAGCAAGCATGGCTTTCCGTTTTCTGCAGGGATTAATCGCAGCGCATGTCTATCCGCTTGAAATTATTGAGAAAAAAACTTGGCGTGACGCTGGAAGCCCTGGCGGAAAAATCCGGGATGACTAAGAGTTACCTGTCGAAGGTCGAACGCGGGCTCAATACGCCGTCCATCGCGGCTGCGCTGAAACTGGCCAAGGCGCTGAATGTGAACGTCGAAGAATTGTTCAGCGAAGAACGCGTCAGCCTCGACAGCTACAGCCTGGTGCGCAGCGATGAGCGGCCTGACACCTCGCCCGGTTACGCGGTGCTGGCCCATCAAGTCAGCGAGCGTAGCCTGTTGCCGTTCATCATCTACCCGCCGAAGGAATTTACGGACAAGACTTTCAAAGAGCATCTGGGCGAGGAGTTTTTGTTCGTGCATGAAGGCCGGGTGGAGGTGGACTTCATGACCGAGCGAGTGATTCTGGAGCGTGGCGATGCGTTGCATTTCAACGCGCAGAAACCCCACCGGATTCGCTCGGTGGGGGAGGCGCAGGCGCAGTTGCTGGTGGTGGTGCACAGCGCAGAAGAATGATGCAGGCAGCGAGTCAGTCGAGGCTTTTTGTAGGAGCGAGCTTGCTCGCGAAGAACTCCGGGCCACCGCGTTTATGCAGAATGAACGCGTTGCCTGGACGTTTTTCGCGAGCAAGCTCGCTCCTACAGTGGGCTACTTTCGCTTAACTGAAGCCCCCTCACACAGCTTCAATCAGCGCTCGACCGGTACCGACAGCGCCGGGTCGCCAAGGGCATGAGTGCGTGCCGCAAAGAACTTCAGGTCCATCCCGCTGCCGTCGAACAACTCGCTATACCGGCGCTTTTGCTGACGAATAAACCCGTCGCTGCGCCCCGACACGGAAATCGCCAGGGTGGTAATGCTGGCCTGGCGGATTGCGTCCACCAGGTGCTTGTCCTGCGGCCCCAGGTCATGGCCGAAGATGCACAGGGCGCCCTGGTGGCTGAGCAGCTGCTCATAGCAGAACGACAGGTAATCCGAGCTGCGGATGGTCTTGAGCTTTTCCTGCACCTTGCCTTCACTGACGAACAGCGGCACATCGTCCAGGGTCTTGATCGTGTTGTTGATCGCGAAGCTGCTGAGCAGCGTACTGTCGGTGGACGGCAGTTTGCGCGCGCTGCCGTCGAGGTTGCGCACCAGGTGCAGGCCGCCGTGCAGGTACAGAATACGCGTGGCGTCGCTGCGGGTATCGCGCAGGTCGAAGCTTGCGTCGGGGCTGCGGAACAGGTCGTCGATACCGGGCGTGTGCAAGGTCGCCCAGTAGTTGAGCAGGTCGTAGTTGCTGGTGAACACCGTGGCGTAGCGGGCCAGTTCAGTGTTGATCGTCGCCAGGGTCGAGGGCTGCACCAGGCGCCAGGGGATATGCACGGCGTGGATCGTATTGATCAGCGCTTCCTTGATCGCGTAATAGCGATTGCGCGGCGCCGCCGAGCTGACCGCCAGGGCTTTGTTGACGCGGCTGGTGGTTTTCAGTGCGCCCAGGGCCTGCTCGAAACTGCGGGTTTGCAGGGCATCGAACACGCTGAGCTCGGATGGGCTCAGGGGCTTTTCTTCCACCGTGCGAGCGTTTTCAAACAGCGAGTCGTAGGCAAAGTCTTCCCAGATCGCACGGCTTGCGCCATTGCCGATCAGAATCCCATTGAAGTCGATCGCGTCGTGCAGTGCGCTCCAGTCTTCAAGGTGGGCGTCAATATCCTGGAAATCCTTCATTGCGGCGGGTCTACTCGAAATCGGCTGGACGGTGACTTTATCACGAGCCGGCGTTGATCCTGATCAAGATGCGGCAAGTGGTAGCGGTGGATTCTGTGGCTATAAAGCCCTTGAGGATCGACCATGAGCAGCACCTTCTTTATTCCCGCCGTCAACATCATGGGCATCGACTGCCTCGACGAAGCCATGATCGCCATCCGCAACTACGGCTTTCGCAAGGCGCTGATCGTGACGGACCAGGGCCTGTGCAAAGCCGGCGTGGCCAGCCTGATCGCCGAGAAGCTGGCGATGCAGGACATCGATTCGGTGGTCTACGATGGCGCCAGGCCCAACCCCACGGTGGACAACGTCGAGAAGGGCCTGGCGCTGCTGCAACAGAGTCACTGCGATTTCGTCGTGTCCCTGGGCGGCGGCTCGCCCCATGACTGCGCCAAGGGGATCGCCCTGTGCGCCACCAATGGCGGGCGGATCGGCGACTATGAGGGCGTCGACCAGTCCAGCAAGCCGCAACTGCCGCTGGTGGCCATTAACACCACCGCCGGCACGGCCAGCGAGATGACCCGTTTCTGCATCATCACCGACGAAACCCGCCACGTGAAAATGGCCATCGTCGACCGCAACGTCACGCCGCTGCTGTCGGTCAACGATCCGGCCTTGATGGTCGCAATGCCCAAGGGCCTCACCGCCGCCACCGGCATGGATGCCTTGACGCATGCCATCGAAGCCTACGTGTCCACCGCCGCCACACCGATCACCGACGCGTGCGCCATCAAGGCCATCGAACTGATCAGCGCCAACCTACGCCTGGCTGTACGCGACGGCAATGACTTGGCCGCACGGGAAAACATGGCGTATGCGCAGTTTCTCGCGGGCATGGCGTTCAACAACGCGTCGCTGGGCTTTGTGCACGCCATGGCGCATCAACTTGGCGGGCTGTACGACCTTCCCCACGGCGTGTGCAATGCGGTGCTGCTGCCCCACGTGCAGAGTTTCAATGCCAGCGTCAGCGCCAAGCGCTTGAGCGACGTGGCGTGCGCGCTGGGTGCCGACACCAGGGGCGTGACCCCGGAGCAGGGCGCACAGGCCGCGATCGCCGCGATTCGTGCGCTGTCCCAGGACGTGGAAATCCCCGCCGGCCTGCGCGAACTCGGCGCCAAATTGCAGGATATTCCGCTGCTGGCAAGCAATGCACTGAAGGACGCGTGTGGCCTGACCAACCCACGGCGGGCCGATCAGCGTCAGATTGAGGAGATCTTTCGCAGCGCGTTTTGACAGGGGCAGCTTTGAGCCGCAAGCGTTAAGCTACACGCTGATTGCGTTCAACTGAGCATGATGCGTGCGGCTTGCCGCTGAGGTCCCCCATGAGAGTTCTATTATTCGGTGCCACCGGCATGGTCGGCCAGGGCGTGCTGCGCGAGTGCCTGTTGGCGCCCGATGTGCAGGAAGTGGTTGCGGTCGGTCGCACGGCGTTGACCCAGGAGCACGGTAAACTGCACCAGGTGTTGCACAGCGACATGCTGGATTTCCAGCCGCTGGAAAACCTGTTGCAAGGCTTTGATGCGTGCTTCTTCTGCCTGGGTGTTTCGTCGGCGGGCATGGATGAAACCCGGTACACCCATCTCACCTACGACCTGACGTTGGTCGCCGCCAGCACCCTGGCGCGGCTCAATCCACAGATGACGTTTATTTATGTGTCCGGGGCGGGCACAGACAGTTCGGAAACGGGCAAGTCGATGTGGGCGCGGGTCAAGGGCAAGACCGAGAATGCCTTGCTGCGCTTGCCGTTCAAGGCGGTGTATGTGTTCCGGCCGGGCGTCATTCAGCCGTTGCACGGGGCACGTTCGAAGACGCCGCTGTACCAGGCGTTCTATAACGTGCTCGGCCCGTTGCTCTCGTTTGTGCGTCAGATAAAGCCGAGCTGGGTGGTCAGCACCGAGACTGTCGGCCGTGCGATGTTGCAGGCGGTGAGCCATGGCGCGCCGCGGCACGTGGTGGAGCAGGCCGAGATCAATCGCTTGGCGGCTGAGCGTCGCTGATGCTGCACAAGAGTCTGGTGCGCCGCCTTGACCTGATCACCCTGCAACTGTTCGTCGCGGTGTTCGAAGAGGGGACCCTGACCCGTGCGGCGGCCCGTGAGGCCATCGCGGTGTCGGCGGCCAGCAAGCGCTTGATGGAGCTGGAGCAGGTACTTGGGGTCAGCCTGTTCGTGCGCCGCGCCAAGGGCATGGACCTGACGGCGGCCGGCGAAACCTTGCTGCACCATGCGCGACAGATGCTGTTCAATGTCGAAAAGATGGGGCTTGAACTGGGTGAGCACAGTCATGGCGTGCGCGGCTATGTGCGGATGCTGGCCAACCTCTCGGCAATCATTCAGTTTCTTCCCGAAGACTTGCGCGACTTTTCCGCGTTGCACCCGCAAGTCAAAACCGACCTTGAAGAGCGCCCCAGCAACGGTGTGGTGCAAGGCGTGCTGGATGGCGTGGCGGACCTGGGCATCTGCTCCAGTGATACCGACACCAAAGGCTTGCCCAGCGTGACCTATCGCCACGACAAACTGGTGGTGTTGATGCCCGCCGATCACGCGCTGGCGTCACGTGAAGCCGTGGCTTTCAGCGAGACCCTGGGCAGCGATTATGTCGGCCTGCACGCCGCCAGTTCGATCAATATGCGCACCCATGCCGCCGCGCGCGAGGCCGGCCAGATGCTGCGCCTGCGTATCCATGTGCCGGGGTTCGATGCGATGTGCCGGATGGTCCAGGCGAACATGGGCATCGGCATCCTGCCGCAAAAGGCCTATGAACTGTTCGGCCATGCGCTGGGTTTGCATGCGGTGCCACTGACGGATGCCTGGTCGAACCGCAGCCTGATCCTGGTGGTGCGCGACGAGGCGCAGTTGTCGCCAGTCAGCCGCTTATTGTTTGATCATTTGAGCGTTCGCGTTTAACGAACGCATCTTGCCAACTGACGGTTGGATTTTTCCTGTGCGAGTCCTCTAGCCTTGGAGCACATTCCAAGAACAAGAGGTACACCCGATGACGGCTCCCCTGAGCGGTATCAAGGTGATCGAGATCGGCACCCTGATTGCCGCGCCATTCGCGGCGCGAGTGATGGCCGAGTTTGGTGCCGAGGTAATCAAGATCGAAGCCATGGGGCAGGGCGATCCGCTTCGCAAATGGCGAAAGCTGCACGAAGGCACGTCGCTGTGGTGGTACCTGCAGTCGCGCAACAAGAAGTCCCTGGCCCTGGACCTCAAGTCGCCGGAAGGCTTGAGCCTGATCAAGCAATTGCTCGGCGACGCCGACGTGCTGATCGAGAACCTGCGCCCCGGTGGCCTGGAAAAACTCGGCTTGGGTTGGGACGTGCTGCACGCCCTCAACCCCAAGCTGACCCTGGTGCGCATCTCTGGCTATGGCCAGACCGGCCCCTATCGCGACCGCCCGGGCTTCGGTGCGATTGGCGAGGCCATGGGCGGCATTCGCTACACCACCGGCAACCCGGATTCGCCCCCGGCGCGGGTCGGCGTGAGCCTGGGGGATTCCCTCGCGTCGTTGCATGGCGTGATCGGCGCGCTGATGTCGCTGCTGCGGGTCAAGACCGGCCAGGGTGACGGGCAGATCGTCGACGTGTCCCTGGCCGAAAGCGTATTCAACCTGATGGAAAGCCTGGTGCCCGAATACGACATGCTGGGCCATGTGCGTGAGCGCAGCGGCGGCGCCTTGCCCGGTATCGCGCCGTCCAACACCTACCTGACCGCCGACGGCGCCTACGTGGTGATCGCCGGCAACAGCGACCCGATCTACAAACGCCTGATGACCACCATCGGCCGCGCCGACCTGGCCGAGGCGCCCGAGTTCGCCCACAACGACGGGCGTGCGGCAAAGAGTGGTTTGCTGGACGCGGCCATTACCCACTGGACCAGCAGCCTGCCCATCGAGCAGGTGCTCAGCGCCCTGGAGGCCGCCGAAGTGCCGGCCGGGCGTATCTATTCGGTGGCGGACATTGTCAGCGACCCGCACTACCAGGCGCGCGATATGTTGCTTGATGCCGAATTACCCGGCGGTGTGTCGGTGAAGATGCCCGGCATCGTGCCCAAGCTCTCGGAAACACCCGGCGCGGTGAACTGGCAAGGCCCTGCGCTGGGTCAGCATACCGATGACATCCTCGGCGGCCTGGGCCTGACCGGCACCGATATCCAACGTCTGAAAAATTCGGGAGTGGTGCAATGATCACCGATTATTCCGACCCGTTGATCGTGCAGGAAGTCTCCCCGCGCGACGGCCTGCAAATCGAGCCGACCTGGGTCGACACCGCTGACAAGATCGCGCTGATCAACCAGCTTTCCCGCGCCGGTTTTTCGCGCATCGAAGCCGGATCGTTCGTCTCGCCCAAAGCCATACCGGCTCTGCGCGATGGCGAGCTGGTCTTTCAAGGCATCGAGCGCACGCCTGGGGTGATCTACGTGGCACTGATCCCCAATCTCAAAGGCGCCCAACGCGCTATCGCGTCCCGCGCCGATGAGCTGAACCTGGTGATGTCCGCCAGCCAGACCCACAACCTGGCGAACATGCGCATGCGCTGCGAGGCGTCCCTGGCTGCCTTCGGCGATATCGCACGCTTTGCCGCCGACCACCCGGTGCGCCTCAATGGCAGCATCGCCACCACCTTCGGCTGCCCGTTCGAAGGCAAGATCGACGAAGACCGGGTGCTGCAGATTGTCGATGCTTACCGCGAGCTGGGCATCCAGGGCATCACCCTGGCGGACACCACCGGCATGGCCAATCCACGGCAGGTCGAGCGCTTGGTCAAGCGCGTGCTGGCGCGTATACCGGCGGGCGATCTGACCCTGCATTTCCATAACACCCGCGGCCTGGGCTTGTGCAATGTGCTGGCCGCCTACGAAGCCGGCGCGCGGCGTTTTGATGCGGCGCTCGGTGGCCTGGGCGGTTGCCCGTTCGCGCCGGGTGCGTCGGGCAATATCTGTACGGAAGACCTGGTCAACCTGTGCGAAGAGGTCGGCATTCACACCGGCATCGACCTGCCGCATCTGCTGCACATGTCCCGCCGCCTGCCCGCGCTGCTGGGCCATGCATTGCCCGGCCAGGTGGCCAAGGCCGGGCGCAACAGTGACCTGCATCCACCGCCTGAATACATCGCCGCTTTGTAGATTCGTACCAGACAACAAAAACAATCGGACGCCTGTGAGCAGTCCGCTGGAGACACACATGAACACTAATACGTTAGAGGCCGGCGCGCGCCTGGCTGCCGAGATCGACGCGGAAAAATCCCTGGTCAGCAAGGTCGCCTGGCGCCTGATGCCGCTGATCATGGTCTGCTATCTGTTCGCGTTTTTTGACCGCATCAACATCAGCTTCGCCAAGTTCCAGTTGCAGGCGGATCTGAGCCTGAGTGACACCGCCTATGGCCTGGGCGCCGGCTTGTTTGTGGTGGGTTACGTGATCTTCGAAGTGCCCAGCAACATGATGCTGTACAAGGTCGGCGCGCGGCGCTGGATCGCGCGGATCATGATGTCCTGGGGCCTGGCCACGGCGGCCATGGTGTTTGTCACCGCCGAATGGCAGTTCTATGGGTTGCGCTTCATCATCGGCGCGATGGAGGCCGGGTTTGCACCGGGGGTGCTGTATTACCTGACGCTGTGGTTCCCGCAGCACTTCAGGGGGCGCATCACGTCAATGCTGTTTCTGGCGTCGGCGTTTGCGGGCCTGGTGGGCGCGCCGTTCTCCGGGCTGGTGCTGGAGCACCTCGACGGTGTGCTGCAGATGCGCGGCTGGCATTGGTTGTTCCTGCTCGGTGGCCTGCCGTGCATCGGCCTGGGCTTGCTGGTGCTGATGCTGCTCAAGGATCGCATTGAAGACGCCCATTGGCTGACGAGCGCCGAGAAGACCTTGCTGTCGAGCCGGATCGCCAAACATGAGCCCAACCAGCACGGCGGTTCGCTGTGGTCGGCGATGCGCATTCCCGGTTTCCTGATGCTGGGCTTCATCTACTTTCTGATTCAGGTCGCGTCCTACGGCCTGAACTTCTGGGCACCCCAGTTGATCCGCAGCGCCGGCACCCAGAGCCCGGTGATGATCGGCCTGCTCACGGCGATTCCCTACATATGCGGTGCGATCAGCATGGTGGTGATCGGACGCTTGTCGGACGCCACCGGTGAGCGCCGCAAGTTTGTCTGTGGGCTGGTGGTGCTCGGCGCGGTGGGGTTCTTCAGTGCCGGCATCTTCGCCGACCGCACCACCTTCCTGATCATTGCCTTGGGCATGCTCGGTGCGGGCATCATCGCGTCGATCCCGACCTTCTGGACCCTGCCGCCCAAATTGCTGGCCGGTGCCGGCGCGGGGGCGGCGGGAGGGATCGCGGTGATCAATACCCTGGGTCAGTTCGGCGGCATTGTCAGCCCGGTGATGGTGGGGCGGATCAAGGACCTTACCGGCAGCACCACGCCGGCGCTGTATGTGATCGGCGTGTGCGCGTTGCTGGCAGCCGCGTTGCTGCTGTGGGGCTTGCCGCACAAATTGCGCACCCTGGATAAGGGCTGATCAGCCAGCCGGTGCCAATGCACGGGCGGGTGTCGCGCTGAACTGAATCAGTGCCACGCCGCCCATCAACAGCAACGCCCCCAGCACGCGGGGCGTTGTGACTGGGCGCTGCGCCAGACCGAACAGCCCGAAGTGGTCGAGCAGCAGTGACGCCAGCATCTGCCCGGCCATGGCCAGGGCAATGAACCCGGAGGCGCCCAGCTTGGGCAGCAGCACCAGTGCCAGCGAGATAAAGCACACCCCGAATGCGCCACCGGCCCACATCCACAGCGGCGCCTGGGTGACAAGTGCCAGGCTCGGCAAGGGCAGGCGCAGCGCGATGATCACCGGCAGCAACACTATGATGCTCACCAACAGCGACGCCAGCGTCGCCCACAGCGGGTGGCCGAGCCCGCGACCCAGGTTGGCGTTGATCGCACTTTGAAACGGCACCACGGCCCCGGCAATCACCGCCAGCAGCAACAAGCCCAGCCAATGCATTGTAGTCATGTCGAATCTCCCAAAGGTTTTGCTGGACTCTAGGTTATTCGTCGCGCAAATTTAAATTCCAAGTTCTTATGCCGAGCATGCAGCTGATGAATGATCTCAGGCGCATCGACCTCAACCTGCTGGTGGTGCTCGATGCTTTGCTCAGCGAGCAACACGTCACCCGCGCCGCCGAACGGCTGCACCTGAGCCAACCGGCGGTCAGCCATGCGCTGGCGCGCTTGCGTGACCTGCTGGGTGATCCGTTGCTGGTGCGCCAGGGCGGCTCACTGATACCGACCGCCCGTGCGCTGGAGCTGGCCACGCCGTTGGCAGAGGCGCTGGCCCAGGTGCAGGCATTGCTGGCGCCGAACCGCTTTGACCCGGCTTTGGCCAAGCGTCGGTTTCGCGTGGCGATGTCGGACTACGGCGCGGCGATTTTCCTGCCTGGATTGGTGCGCCTGCTGCGCCATGAAGCGCCGGGTATTGACCTGCAGATCATCCAGGCCAGCCGCGAAGGCATGGTCGACGGCGTGCTCAATGGCGACCTGGACCTGGCCGCCGGGGTTTTCCCTGACCTGCCCGCCGAACTGCGCACCGCACCATTATTCGAAGAGCATTACACCTGCGTGGTCGACCGCGACAGCCTGCCGGCCACGGGTGTGCTGGACCTGCCCACCTACTTGTCACGCCCCCATGTCCTGCTGGAAATGCGCGGCAGCGGTACGCCGGAAATCGAGCGTGCGCTGGCCGCGATTCATGAGCGGCGGCACGTGGCCGTCAGCCTGCCGCACTGGGGCGTGGCGCCGCGGTTGATTCAGGGCACGGATTTGATTCTGACGGTCTCGTCCCGAGGCCTGCTGAATGTTGATCATGCGCGTCTGATTGCGGTGCCACCGCCGTTTCATATTCCTTCATTTGCGTTCGAACTGGCCTGGCATGCGCGACGCGGTGGCGATGCAGGGTTGCAGTGGTTGAGTGGGCGGGTGCAAGGTGTGCTGTCTGGTCATGAACCCTAGGAAAAATACGATGCTTTCAGGTCTCAACCACCTGACCCTGGCGGTCACCGATCTGCAATGCAGCATCCGTTTTTACCATGAGCGGTTGCAGTTTCGGCTTGAGGCCACCTGGGATGACGGCGCCTACCTTTCGCTGCCTGGGCTGTGGTTATGTCTATCTCGCGACCCGCTGCGTCACCCGGTTGCCGCAGCCGATTACACGCACTATGCGTGGAGCGTCGAGGCGCATGATTTCGCAGGCGCGGTCGCACGCTTGCGGGACGCTGGTGTGGAAGAGTGGCGCGATAACCGCAGTGAAGGCGCCTCGTTCTATTTTCTTGACCCCGATGGCCATAAGCTCGAACTTCATGTGGGCGACCTGGCCTCGCGGCTGCAGGCTTGTCGCGCCAAGCCTTATGCCGGCATGAGGTTTTATCCTTAGCCTGTTAAGGCAGCCCCTGCGCCTTTGAACGGCTATCGGTGGTGGGGGGGCGACGCCCAGCGTGCGCGTACGAGGTATCAGCGTCACGAAACCCTCATCGCCAAACGGTACGGCCAACAAGCCTGCCTGTTTTGGCCACGACCGTTCGTCGCACTGGAGAGTTTTTTCTAAACCTTTGCCGCCCGCAAAATTCGAATCCAGGGCGAGGTGCAATTGCCTCGCACTCATTTTTGCCCTGGAGGAACTCATCATGAGCCGCATGGCTATCCGGTTACGCACCGCCAGTTTCGCGATGCTGCTGGGCCTCGGCGCCAGCAATGCTTTCGCCCAGACGCCTGCCGAATTCATCGAGCAGGCTTCGGCCAAAGGCATGGCCGATATCGAAACCAGTCGCATGGCCCACGCCAGGACCTCGTCCCAGGAAATCAAGGATTACACCATCGAGGTGATCAACGAGCGCACCCTGGCCAACCAGCACTTGGCGGCTATTGCCAAAAAACTCGACTTGCCGGTGGCCCCGCGCGAGAAGATCGTGGACAAAGCCGAAACCCTGATGCCCGAACTCAAAGACGGCGACTCTTTCGACGCCGCCTATACCGCGCAGCAGGTCAAGGAAAGTGAAGACGCCATTGCCCTGTTCAAGCAGGAAGGTGCGGCGTCGTCAGTGCCGGAGATAAAAGCACTGGTGGATGAAACACTGCCCAAGCTGGAGGAGCGTCTGCAAAAAGCCCGCGCCCTGGCGTCGACCTACGGCAAGGGGCACCAAGGCGACGGTTGACCCTGTCGCTGGACATGAAAACGGCGGTTGGATCCTCTCCAACCGCCGTTTTTTTATGCCTGGTTCAAATCGGTTTTGTGCTGGGCAGCGTCGGCGGCGGGGCCGCTGCTGCTGTAGGGGTTCAAGCCGCCGGCTTTGCCGATATCGCGATATTCCTGGCGCAGTTTCTCAAGCTCTTTACGGTCCAGGCCGTCGAGGCTCAACACGGCGTTCTGCGCATCCTTGGACACACGCAACAACTCGTCGATCTTGATGTGCAGGATGTCATTGTCGCGGTTCTGGGTGTTCTGAATCAGGAACACCATCAGGAAGGTGATGATGGTGGTCGACGTGTTGATGATCAATTGCCAGGTGTCGTTGTAGTGAAAGTACGGCCCGCTCAGGCTCCAGGCCAGGATCAACGCCACCGCCGTGTAGAACGTCCGGGGGCTCCCGGCCCAGCGCGAAAGGGTTTGGGAGACTGCGGAGAATTTCATGACCGTTTTCCTCAAAAGGGGTGATGAAAATACTGACCGCAGGCTGTCTCTGAAATTTCTTTTTACAACTTATTCTTTGGGCCAGAGACTCTGAGTCCTACTCCCGGTGTCGCCGTCAGAACGACATTTTTACCTGACTGCGGTCTTCGAGCGTCAACAGATACTGCTTAGCCTCAAGCCCTCCGGCGAATCCGGTCAGCCCGCCCGAAGCCCCCACCACTCGGTGACACGGTGCGATGATCGAAATCGGATTGCGTCCGTTCGCTGCGCCGACTGCGCGCACGGCTTTCGGGTTGCCGATCTGCTGGGCAATCTGGCTGTAGCTGCGGGTTTCGCCGAAGGGAATGGTCAGCAACGCCTGCCAGACTTGTTTCTGAAAGTCGGTGCCGGCGAAGTCCAGCTCCAGCTCGAACTGGCGGCGTGTTCCGGCGAAGTATTCCGTCAGTTGACGTTCGGCTTCCACTAACACCGGGTTGTGGTTGGCCTCGACCCGTTCACCCAGGCGCACGCGGTTGGCGCGCTCTGTTTCCCACAGGATGGCGCCTAGCTTGCCCTGGCGGGCCACCAGGGTGAGCTCGCCGACAGGGGAGGGCATCAGTTTGTATTCATGGCGCATGAGCGGGTTCATCCTCGAAGGAATATGAAAGCGTACGACGCCACTCTAGGCCCGTTAGCGTCTGTGCAAACTACGTTTCTTGCGCTCGAATTCGTCGCCCGCCTAGACGTTGCCGTAGAGCCAGTGGCTTAAGTACGGATACCCAAAGAACCGCACACAATAATAGAGCGCCATCAGCACGGACGCTGTACTGAGCATTACCAACGACACAACGTTAAGCAAGGTGACAACCAGCGCGAACAGCGTCACGTGTCGGCTGGCGTGACGACGGGCAAACACCACCCCATAGGCCGACGCAGCGATTGCCCCGAGCGCCAGCCCTTGGCCCACGCCCAATGGCAGTCTCACCCAAGAAACCAACAGCGGCAGAATCACCACCCAACCGATCACCTGGAGCAGGATGGGTTTCGGCGTGTGTGGGTAAGGCTCAGACATTGTGCTATTCCTGATGTCGCGGGGGCGGAGAACGATCAGGGGGGATAGTAACCAGAAACAGGCGCAGCGCTAAAGTACGGTGTTCAGCGAAAACGGAATGCGCAACCCACCAATAGGCCCTTCGCGGACCCCGCACATCTCATCATGCACGCTGTGTTGCACCAGCACGCAGGGAAACGCGGGCAAGCCATGTAGCAGGTCGCGCAAGTGAGTGGTGGAGCGGATGCGCAGCGGCTGTTGATCATCGCCCAGCAGCGTCTTCTCGACGCTGTCCAGCCTGACCCGCGCCAGATAGAAGCCGCCCTCCAGCGAAAGCAACTGCAGCTCGGTGATGTGTCCCTTCACGGCCAGCTCGGTCAGCATTTGCACGTTCATGACTCGACCCTCATTCAGGTGTTTATTGACGCCGAAAAAACAACGTGACCTGACCCCATTCGACGCCGAACTTGGACATGCTCGAACGGTTGATCAAAGTGTCTTCGTCCATCAGGTACATCCAGTCGTCAAAGCTGACTTCGTACACCGAACCGTCTACCGGCAGGTTGAGCCGGTAGCGCCACCGCAGCGCGTTGCCGGCCACTTCGCCGATGGCCTCGCCCACCACGTCGCCGGCCCGCCCACGCCAGCGATGCGGGCCATCGGGCGTGAGCGTCCATACCCGACGCTGACGCGTGCCGTCGCTGTACAGGAAGCGTTCGTCGAGAATCAGATTGTTGCCCTCGCGCCGGCTGGCAATATCCACTTCAAAGCGCTTGGCCACTTCGCCGGAACGCTTTTCGAAAATGCCCCAGGCCTTGACCGGTTTGCTGAAGAAGCGCTCCAGGTCCAGTGTCGGTTGCTGGTCGGCGTAGTGCTCGACGCCGACGCCGGTGCAACTGCACAAGCTCAGCATCAAGAACAGTGAAGCCAGAAGACGTGGCATGGCCCTGCTCCCTGATCGCGCCAGTCGTTATGCCCGCGCTCAAATGCTGATACTTGTACATAATTATATTTTTGTACAGATTTATGGGGCCGGCGAGGAGACACGCGCTACGGGCGTCACTGTTTTTCCAACAACCACTGACGTGAGCCTGGGGTGAGCTGGGGAATTTCGTCAGGTTGGGACAGGTTGAGCGCTTGGAGAAACTCCAGTTGGTTGCCGTAGCGGACGAAAATCCATTCTTCTCCCACGTCCCCCATGCCTAGGTAGAGGGTGTCATTACCTGCGCCCTGAGTGGCGCAATCGCCTCCCAGGCATAACTCGTACCGGTCCTTGTTCGCCAGCCCAGACACACTGCCGTCCGCCCTGAATTCCACGAAGTTGCCGGCGCCCTGGCCCTCAACGATTTTCCAGCGGCCACTCATATAGGCTGCGTTCAGCGCTTGTCTGAAGGTCGTGCCCCATTTCGTGGCTGGTGCGGCTGGTAGGAGAGGGCGGCGGAATACTTGCGCTGGGGTGTATTTTCCAGCCTGTTGGAGCAATTGCCTGGGATCTGACCGAAGTTCGTCGCTGCTGTCGCCGTCATAATCAACGGACCATACGCCGGGCGCCTTTTGCAGCAAATGACCCTCGCCCAGTTCGAACCCATTGCTAAATTGCGCCTTGCCATTCTGGGTGTCGATGTTCCATTCCAGATTAGGGCCGTGAGTGGCAAGTGCTCGCGACAGGGGCCTGCCCTGGGCTGCGGAATCAATGGCTGCCTGGTTGATCCAGAGACCGTTGATGTCGGCTGTTGGCGGGGTGTGAGCGCAACCGCCCATCAGGATCAGGCACGGGATAAGTGATAGGCGCATGGTGGCCCTTTGCGAAATTGGAAAACGATCGAGCAGACTAAAGAAAAAACAGCTCGCAGGCGAATGCCCACGATGGAGCGCGGCGTTGCCGGGCGATGTCGTGGGGCCGTTTCCATGCCCGAGCGAGACCCATAAAAAAATCCGACGCCCCTACAGGCATCGGATTTGATTTCTTGCGACCGAAGATCAAGCGAAAACGCTCAAGTCATCGGCATCAGCCACCAGGGTCGGTTTTTTATGCATCCCGTGTCCGCCAGGGCGTGACAGGAGAGCCAATATGAGTGGAGCGGGTAGAGGGAATCGAACCCTCAACTAAAGCTTGGGAAGCTTTCGTTTTACCACTAAACTATACCCGCTCAAAGCGGCTGACTTTGTACCAGATGTTCACCTGGATTTGAAGTTTTTCTTCGAAAAAATCGCAAGTTGCGCCCGCACCCTCCGCCGATAAGCGGCGCCACTGCAGGAACCTGCTCCTACAGTGGGCCTCACTTCAGACCGCAAATGCATGTTGCGTCTGACCGAGTTGATAGCGTAACCGACTCACCGGTCGCTGCCCCTTCAAGAAACCCACCACCGCCTCCCGACTGTCCCGGCACGCGGCTTTGTGCTCCATGTCCAGGAAATGCCCCGTGGCCTGGACAGTGCTGAAGCTGCTGTGGGTGATGTGCTGCCCAAACAGCCTGGCATCCTCGGCGCTGGTGTACTCGTCCCACTCGCCGTTGACGAACAGCACCGGAATGTCGATCTGCCTGGCCGCATTGAGGTAGCACAACCGGTCGCTGTTGAGCACGTGGCTGATGTGGAAGTGCATCTGCCCGTATTCGTGCTCGGCCAGGCTGCTCACGTGCTTGTAGTTGAAACGCTTGAACAGTGACGGCAGGTGTTTGCCGATGGTGCTGTTGACCAGATGGCCGACGCGGTCGCGGTCGAGGTTGCCGAGGTAGTCGACGCCGCGTTCGAGGTAGTCACGCATGGGCGCGTTGATCACTGGAGAGAATGAACTGATCACGGCCTTCTCAACGCGTTGCGGGCGTTGGGCAAGGGCGAGCAGCGTGGCGGCACCGCCCCACGAAAAGGACAGCACGTGCTCGGCGGCAAAGCGGTCGATCAGCTCCAGCAGGATCTGGCCTTCGACTTCCTTGGTCAGCATCCGCTCGTGGCGGTTGTGGATCTTGGAACGGCCGGCGTAGGGTTGGTCGTACAGCACCACATTGAACTGCGGGTACAGGCCTTTCACGGTCTGGGAGAAAGAGGCGGTGGTGGCCATCGAGCCGTTGACCAGAATGATGGTCTTTTCAGCTGTATCCGCGCGATAAAACTCCGTGTAAACCCGGTACTGACCCTGTATATCCAACACAGCGATTTCTGGCCTCATGTCGTAAGACTCCTGGCAAGCGGGTAGGGCGCGCAAACAACTTTGCACGAGCTTTATGACAGGTAGGCATACGCCTGGAAGATGAGCGCCCATGTCGGTCCGATTGCGGCAGGCCGACAGCGGTTGTCAGGGCGGGTGGTTTGCCGGGAAAGCCCGTTGATCAAGCGCGGGCGAGGCAAGGTGTTTCTTGGAGGTTATAGGTGACTCGCCGGTCATGGCTGAACGGTTGAAGTTGATTCAAGCACAGACTCGGCAGGCCGCAAGCTGCTTGGCTGGGTTTTCGCTGCCAGCGGCTGAACGGTCGTCAGACTTGCCGGATTTCCTCGTCAGTCAGGGCTCGGTACTCACCTGGCGCAAGGGTCGTATCCAGCTGCAACGGCCCCATGCGCTCACGATGCAACGCGATCACCTTGTTATCGAAGTGCCCGAACATGCGTTTGACCTGGTGATAACGGCCTTCGATGATGCTCAACCGCGCTGTGTTCGGCCCCAGTAATGCCAGTTCGGCGGGTTGGGTGGTGAGGTCTTCGAATGCGAAGTACAGGCCAGCCTTGAAGGTCTCTGCGTACTCGGGGCCGATTGGCTGCTCTGTTTCCACGCGGTAGACCTTGGGCAGCTTGGTGGACGGTTGGGTCAGGCGCCGCGACCACTGCCCATCGTTGGTGATCAACATCAGCCCGGTGGTGTTGTAATCCAGACGCCCCGCAATATGCAGCGTGTGTTTGTCCGGCTCATCGAGCAGGTCGAGCACGGTAGGGTGTTGCGGATCCGAGGTGGCGCTGACGCAGCCTTGTGGCTTATGCAGCATGAAATAGCGCGCCGGTGTGCCGGCCTGCAGCATTTCGCCATCCACGCACACCCGGCTGAACGCACGTACTTCATGGTGGGGATCACTGACTGTCACACCGTCAACGCTGACGCGGCGCTCCACCAACAGCAGCCGTACCTGCTTGCGATTGAATCGCGGCAGGTTGCTGAGAAACCGATCAACGCGCATCAGGGGTTCGCAACTGCTCGTCCACTTGGGCGCAACGCGGGCACAGGCAGGCCTTATTACGCAGTTCGTCAGGTAGCGCCTGAAGTACCGCCGGGTCGATGCTGACACTGAAGCACCAGCACGCCCGGTCAGCCGTACGTGGGTCGGCCAGGGTGCAGTCGTTGACGGCGCCGCAGGCGGGGCAAAGCGTGGGTGTGGTCATGGCAGGGTCGGGCTGTATCGGAAGGTGCGTGGCCTTGCACGATACAGCGCCGACCTGCGGCGGGCTACTTACAGTTTGAACTTGCTGACCAGCACGCTGAACGAGGTAGCCAGGCGCGACAGGTCCTGACTTGAGGCGTTGGTTTGATGCGCGCCGGCGGCGGTCTGGGTCGACAGGTCCTGGATATTGAGCAGGTTGCGGTCGACTTCACGTGCAACCTGGGCCTGTTCCTCCGACGCGGAAGCGATCACCAGGTTGCGTTCGTTGATCATCGCCACGCTGGCGGTGATACGTTCCAGCGCTTGGCCGGCGTTCTGCGCCATCGCCTGGGTGTTATTGGCCCAGTTCAGGCTCTTGTTCATCGCGGCGACAGCTTCGTCGGCACCGATCTGCACGTTACCGATCATTTTTTCAATGTCCACTGTGGACACCTGGGTACGATGGGCCAGTGCCCGAACTTCATCGGCGACCACCGCGAACCCGCGCCCCTGCTCACCTGCACGGGCCGCCTCGATCGCGGCGTTCAGGGCCAGCAGGTTGGTTTGGTCGGCTATCCCACGAATGACATCGATCACCTTGCCGATCTCACGTACCTGGTTGGCAAGACCCTCCACCGACTGCGTCGAATCGGTGATCTCCACCACCATCGAATTCATGCCGGAGACGGCCTGTGCCACTTGCGCTCGACCCTCCTCGGCTTCGGTGGTGGCCTGGTTTGATGCTTGCGAGGTAGACACAGCGTTGCCGGCCACTTCGTCGACGGCTGCGGTCATCTGGTTCACCGCCGTGGCGGCTTGTTGAATTTCGTCATTCTGACGGGTCAGGCCGCGGGTGCTTTCTTCAGTCACCGCGCTGAGCTCCTCGGCCGCGGAAGCCAGTTGATCGGAGGCGTTGGCGATCTCCAGCAGGGTATGCTTCAAGCCACCCTGCATGTCTGACAGTGCCATCAGCAATTGCCCGGCTTCATCGGTGCGCTCAGTGGTAATGGCCTGGGTCAGGTCGCCCCCGGCGATGCGTTGTGCGCTTGTTACGGCCTGGGCGATGGGGCGCGTGATCAGTCGCGTAATCAGGGTGCCGACGATGAGGGCGATGATGAAGGCCAGAACGATGCCGCTGATCATCCAGGTAAGCGCACTGTTGCGCAGTGCCTGGGCGGCGACTGCGCCTTCGTTGATCTGGCGGCTGTTGGAGTCGACTATGATGCGGATCAGTTCGCGGGCCTGGCGGAACAGTTCATTGTTGGTGGTGTTGAGTTCCGCACGGGCCTGGTCGACCTGGCCCTTGTCGAGCATCGTCAGGACACGTTCCGAGCTGCTGAGGTAAGTCGGCCAGATTTGGTCGAACTTGTCACCCGCCGCTCGTTCGTCCTCTTCCAGTGGCGTTGCGCGGTAGGCCGCGTATGCCGTCTGGCTGCGCTTGAGTTCGTTGGCGATGTCCTGGCGCACACGGTCGCGGTCTTGCTGGCTGACGTGGCCGTTATCGGCATCCAGTAACCGGTACAAGCCTCGGTTGTGGGCGACCACGCCGTTGAGGGTGGCGCCAGTGTTGCCCACGGACACCAAGTTGTTGGAAAACGTGGATTCCAGGGCTGTAGAGAGCCGGACAACCCCTTTGATGCCCAGCAGGCCCACCCCTAGGGTGACCATGGCACACAGGAAAAATGAGAGCAGCAGTTTGGCGGAGATTTTCATGGCGCGAATCCGACGATAGGGAGCGGGAAGGGCACACTAGGGCCTCCCTGGCATTGTGCAGTATCACAATGACATCATCCGGGCCGGCAAAGTTTCTCCTCAACGAAAATGACTGAAACGATACAGCCCGCGTTGGCGCCTAGGGCTATGTGAGCGGGCCTGCGCGTTGATGTATCAAGTTGTTACTAAAACGCACCAGATGTTGTTTTTGATGTCAGATATTTCATCATTCGGTGCAAGCTGAATGCCGCTCTCCAGCGTCGCTGGAGGTGCTCTTCCGCGGTCCAGGAGGCCGCCATGTATCGACGACTGCTGCTCACTGCATTACTCGGCCTGACCCTTTCAGCCTGCGTGCCCTACTACGATGGAGGCGCCTCTTACTATCGCTCCGAGGTGTATACCGCACCGGCACCTGCCTATTACTACGGCGGCCCTCGCTATTACGGGCGCAGCTACTACACGCCGGCGCCGCGTTACTATCCGGCCCCGCGCTACTACTCGGCGCCGCGTTATTACCAACCCGCGCCACGTTATTACCCAAGGTCTGCCTACCGGTCGTATCCGAACCAGGGTTGGGGAGGAGATCGCTGGGGCAATGGCGGTCACGGACGGGGCGGCGAGCGTGGCGGTGGGCATGGTGGCCACCGCTGAAGAAAGGCTTTGTACCCAGCGGCGCATGATGCGCCGCTTTTTTTCGTCTGTTATTTTTAGATACTGTCAGATTTAACAGCTATCTTTGCGGCTCAAGATGTATTTCACTGCGCAAAACACGGTGTGCCTGTCGAAGGGAGCCTTCTATGTCCAAACACCTTATTTGTGCGCTTTTATTGTTCGGCTGCGTCATCGACCAAGTGTGTGCGAAGCAGTTTTGTCCGGACAAATCCATGATCCGCAACGTCAATGGCTACTTTCAATACCAGCGTGATGGAGTGCTCTGGCAAGGACCCAAGATTGACCCTAACGAATACATAAACGGCTTTCTTGGCGCTGTGTTCGCGCCAGAGAAGGGGGCTGATCGGAAAGTCGGCTACGTGGAAAGGTGTGTTTATAAAAACCACCGTGAAGAGCTGGTTGTCCTGCGCCCGTGCTTATCTCGCGGTGTGAACAGCATGTCGCTGACCGATAGTTTGCATTGGGCGCTCGGCGAGAGTTCATTCGATCAGCCGGTTTATGTGTGCCAGGACAATCAGCCGGATAACTGCGCATTCACGGTCAACGATTCGCGCCTATGAACTGTCAATAATCGGACAAGTCTGCCAGAGGATTCCTACCCTCCCAGGCTTTATCGAAATGCGCCTGCACCACCGCCTCTGGAACCGTGTTGATGTCCGGCCAATGCCAGTGCGGTGTCTGGTCCTTGTCGATCAACCGCGCCCGTACCCCTTCGGCGAATTCCGGATGGCGGCAGCAATTGAGGCTCAGGGTGTACTCCATCTGGAACACCTGGGCCAAAGACAGGTGGCGAGCCCGCCGGATTTGCTCCCACACCAGATGGGCGGTCAGTGGGCAGCCTTCGCTGAGGGTCTTGCCGGCGCGAGCCAGCAGCGGATCAGCGTGATCACGCAGCAGCGCCAATGCACGCCAGGCGCAGCGTACGTCACCCACATCCAGCCAGTCGTCGATCTGCTTGCGGCGTGGCAGCCATTGCGCTTCGGGTTGCTGGTCGACGGCTTCCTGGGCCAGGGCCTTGAGCAAGCTGTTGAGCTGCATCGCGGTCTGTTCCTGCCAGTTCAACTGCAGCAGGCCGTCGAGCAATTCGTCTTGCTGGTCATCGCGCAGGAAGCGGTCGGCCAGGCCCAGGTCCAGGGCGTCGCGACCATTGATATGGGCGCCGGTCAGACCCAGGAACAACCCGAGCTTGCCGGGCAGGCGCGACAGGAACCAGCTGGCGCCCACATCCGGGTACAGGCCGATACTGATTTCCGGCATCGCCAGACGACTGGTCGGCGTCACGATTCGCACGGACGCGCTTTGCAGCAGCCCCATGCCGCCGCCCAGTACATAGCCGTGGCCCCAACAGATCAGCGGTTTGGGGTAGGTATACAGGCGATAATCGAGGCGATACTCCGCAGCAAAGAATTGCGCGGCCAGGGCGGGCACTTCACCGGGTTGTTCGCGACAGGCCTGCGCCAGGCTGCGGACTTCGCCACCGGCGCAAAAGGCCTTGGCGCCGTTGCCGCGCAGCAGTACGCAGACAATGTTCGGATCCTTGGCCCAGGCATCCAGGCGTTCGCTCAAGGCCTGGATCATCGGCAGGGAGAGGGCGTTGAGGGACTTTTCAGCGTCGAGGCTGGCGACGCCGACGCGGGCGCCACCACTGCCGGTCAGCTCTTCGAAGTGCAGGTTCATTGGGACCTCAGTCGAGAAGGTGAAGGATCAGTATGATCGCTTGGCGGGAAACTGCCGCTGATGTGTCGGATCAATTGACAAGCGGGGTCGGCTTTCCTAGGGTGCGCCCATTCTTTTTACATGATGACCCACCATGACCGAAGGCGACCGTATCAAACTCGAACCCAGCTGGAAACACGCCCTGCGCGATGAGTTCGAGAAGCCCTACATGGCCCAATTGCGCGAGTTTCTGCGCCAGGAACATGCGGCCGGCAAGGAGATCTACCCGCCCGGCCCGTTGATTTTCAATGCCCTCAACTCGACGCCGCTGGACAAGGTCAAGGTGGTGATCCTCGGCCAGGACCCGTACCACGGCCCTGGCCAGGCCCACGGCCTGTGCTTCTCGGTACAGCCTGGCGTGCCGACGCCGCCGTCGCTGGTCAATATCTATAAAGAGCTCAAGCGTGACCTGAACATCGACATCCCCAACCACGGCTACCTGCAAAGCTGGGCCGAGCAGGGCGTGCTGATGCTCAACACCACCATGACCGTGGAGCGCGCCAATGCCAATGCCCATGCGGGCAAGGGCTGGCAGTTCTTTACCGACCGGGTCATCGAGGTGGTCAGCGAGCATCAGCCACATCTGGTGTTTCTGTTATGGGGTGCCCATGCCCAGAGCAAGCAGAAGCTGATCGATGCGACCAAACATCTGGTGCTGACGTCGGTGCACCCGTCGCCGTTGTCGGCGTACCGGGGGTTTATTGGCTGCGGGCATTTCAGCAGGGCCAACAAGTTTCTTGAGCAGAGTGGTGAGACACCAATCAAGTGGGCCTTGCCATCCGTCTGAGCGCTGGCTTAAGCGAAGTCTGACGGTGAGTTTTCCTGGGGCGCAATGCTCCCTGGAAGGGCCTACCTGTTAGTTCTGACAGTATCCAGTTCCCCTCGTTTACTCGTTAACTGTGCTCCCGGCCTTCTTGCTCTGCTGTTCATCAGCATGCATTCAACGGCCAGTCACTAACCGAGTGTTGAGGAGAGTGGACATGCCTAACAACAGCCTGTCGGACGAATACTTATTTAAGAGGAAACTTCCGATTCCGAAAATGGCGGCGGAGCCTGTGGTTCCGCCACCGTTCGCGTTGCCATTATTGGGTGATGAGCAGGCCTATACCATCCCGCTCTCGGCTCAGGTGGCGAGTTTACCGGTGGAGGTCCAAACGTTGTGGGGCGGAGCGGATGGCCTGGATCCTGGTGAGGTCACGACTATTTCCTTCTATTGGGATGACGAATTGACGCCGTTCGATATCCAGTCTATTACCGCCCCTTACGATGAGCGTGATCTGCCGGTGACCGGGACCGTACCGCAGATAAAACTCAATGCACCCGGTCTGCACCTGCTGCGCTACACCGTGATGCTGGTGCCGGGCGACACGGCCGGTCCGTCAAGTCCGATCCTGATCAATATCGATAAGCAAGCGCCTAACCAGAATAATCGTGGGGCCCCGTTGATTTTCCCATCGGATGTCGAAACAGGAGGGGTGACGGATGCGTACTTGGAGGTTAACGGTGACCAGGTTGTGGCTGAAGTTCCGCGATGGTCGGACATACGTCTGGAGGATGAGGTGGTGTGCGACTTGGTGCTTTTGCCTCTGAGTAGGGCCAAAGGTAAGCGACGTGTGCTTGCGGATGCGGTCGCCCGTACCACGATCACCCAAGCTCATGTGGATGGAGCTCCCATCGAACTCGTCCTTACCGGTGACGTACTGCGCAGCCACGGCAATGCCGAATACAACGCCCGCTATTTTTTGTCTGACAGGGCGGGAAACGAGGGGCCACCTTCGCGCACTTCAGTCTTGCTGATAGATCTGACACCCACCCCGACCATTCTGCGACCCATCGAAGTGCCCCAATTGGCGATCGACGGGCTGATCGACCTGGAAGACGCCAGGGATCCAGGCCCGCCAGGCGGCGTGTATATGCATATTCTGGAAGTGGCCGGTACAGCGCCAGGCGATATTCTTCAGCCATACTGGGACTTTATTCCCTTGGGTGCTATTACCATCGGCATTGGTCAGATTTGGCCGGTGTTGGTGCCAGTCGACTACGCAACCCTTGCCAGTGGCGGCTCTGAGTTCACCGCTGGCACGATCAGAGCTGACTACACATGGCAGCGCGGAACGGGCGGACCCAGGCGCTCACCTCCCAGGTTCGTGCCTGTCAATCTGACGGTCGCAGGGCCAGTTAGTCCGGGCAACCCGGACCCGGTAAACCGGTTACTGGACAGGGTCACAGTCAAGGGTCTTGACGGCGATAACCAACTGACTGTCAACGATCGAAACCGACCCGCCCGGGTTATCGTGCCGTTGTATGCAGGCCCTGTTGCGGGCCAGTCATTGGAGTTGATGTGGGGCGACCCCGCGGTTCTTGCCGATACCTATATCGTGCGGCCTGAAGACCGGGCAGGGGACGAAATCGAGTTCTTCGTTCCCTGGGCACTGATCGAGCCAACGCCAGGCGTTGTGCCAACGTTCTACTGGACGTTCAACGGGGTCAACCGGCAGCGTTCACTCCATACCGACGTGACAGTCAATATCGTGCCGATCGAAGGGCTGCTCGATCCTGAATTTCCTGATGTCAGCGATGGGCCAGGGCCTGGAGCGAATTTCATCAACTGCGATTTGCGCCCTTGGGTCAGAGGTGTGCGGGTGAGAGTTCCCGGCGACCGCAGCCGGTTGTCGGAGAACGATACGGTCATAGTGTCCTGGGCAAGTTACGGCAACACCAATGGCCACTCAAGCGGCGTCATCCCGGAAACGATCCAGACCTTCCCCCATATCTTGACGGAAGAGGAGGCGGAACATGGGTTTGATTTTTGGGTGCCATTTGACCCCTATATCCGGCTGCCTGGGCTGGTAAAACCGCCTGAGGGACAGTCCAACCCGCGCCATGGGTCGGCGGTTGTGCAGTATCGACTCATCAAGAGCGGGGGAGGAGGAATGGGCGAGTCCGAACGGCGATTGGTATTTATCTCCCTGATTCGACCTGACAGTCCACCCTGCCTTGCTGATTGATGCCGGTGCAGTCGATGAGAGCCGGGAGGTAGCGCAGACCTCCCGTTCTTCAAAGCGGCTTGGCTCGTTCGTCTTCAACCTCTAGGTGATTAAGAACGCAGCCGAGCGGTCGTCTTTGGTGGTGGACAACAAAGCGCTGAACAGTCTCGACAGGTTTGCGCCTGTCAAGGTTGACAGTTACGAAGGTTTTGCGAAAAGCGTTAACTGCATGAAGTCAGTGCGAATTAGTTAAGTAGTCGTGAGTGGTACTGATCACTAGTCGTCCACATCTATTGGAGATACCCGATGCCCTGTCTATGCCGGGCTCTCGGTTCCTTCTACTTAGGAGTTTATAAAATGGCAAACCCAAAACGCTTCAAAAACGCCAAGGGACTTCAAACGAGCGTGAATAAACCCAATACATGGCCCACTGCCCTGACGCCTCCAGCACCTGCTGACATCCACACATTGCCGGATGTAGCGGGTGATGACCAACGGAATGTGGTAAGCGCTGAGCAACAACGGGAAGGGATACCCATCACGATACCATTATGGCCGAATCCCGCAGAGTTTCCGGGTGACTTCGACACCCTCAGGGTCACGATTGATGGGAACGAAGTTTATCTTGACGAGTTGGAGGGCCCTCTCACAGCGGATGTGGATATTGTGCTCCGCTCAGGTCGCCTTAGAAGTCATGGGCCCAAAGAAATTACCTATTCCGTTACGCTAGACGGTTTACCCCCTGGCGAGTTTTCCTTGCCGCAGGAGGTCTTCGTCGACGCGATCGACCCCAATGGCAATAACCGGCCGTCGGCTCTCCAGCTGCCGGCTGACTTGCCATCTGAAGGGGTGACGCCTGCGTATCTGGCGACCCATGGTGGAGTCACCCTGACCCTTCCCCGGCCCGTCGACTCAAGACCAGGAGATACCCTCGCGGTATTTTTTGGCGAGACAGACGATATGGGCAAGACTATTACCGTTCCGGTTACAGGGGCGGTTACCGTTATGTATACAACGGTTGAAATACAGGCTTTCGGAGAGGGTGATTTTTTAATCACCTATCAGTATATCGACAGGGCAGGTAATGCCACGCAAGTGTCGATACCCCGTACGCTCTCGGTTAGAACCAATAACCCGCCCGTGCTCCAGCCGCCGCTTGTTCCCAATGCCGGCGTTCTGATTGACAAGGAGGAGGCACGTCAGGGCGTGCTGGTGACTGTGCCCTCCATCGTCGATTTCCACCCCAACGATTGGGTACATATCTTTGCAGGCGGTATTGAGTTTGGTAGTCAGCGATTGGGCGTCACTCCAATATTTGATTTGGAATTTGTTGCCGACTATTCCACGCTGCGTGCAGGTGGCACGCTCTACAACGTCCATTTTAAGTATGAAATTCGCCGCGGCCTGGATGTGTTCCCCTCGGGGGAAACCATCGTTGCGGTGGACCTGGTGGAGCCTGGCGAACCCATCATCGGGCCGGGGCCGGTAGATCCAACTCTGGCCTTGCCTGTGGTGAGGGGGGATTCGGCGGTTGATAATTCCCTGATTGCAAGTGATCTGGACGGCACGATTCGGGTGACCTTTCCTATTTATGCCGGGCGTACAACGCTTCCGAGCACCGAGTTTATTGATGTCTATTACGGCACAGTGGGCGGCGAGATTGCCTACACGTACGAACTCACCGGCGCGGAGGCTGATGGTTTCATGGTGTCGGGGACTATCCAAAGCGCAGTAGTTGCGACTTACGGGAACGGCAATATTCCCTGCTGGTACGTGGTACGCAACGCCAACAATTACAAGGAGTCCCGCAAGCAGGAGGTAAGCGTTAACGTCTTTTCCCTAGATGGTTTGGCTGACCCCGTCTTTACCAATTTGTTCACGCCGCCACCGCCTTCCACCGAGGCGCCCTTTATCTCCTGCGTGCAAACCCCTTGGGTGACCGTGCCCATCAGAATTTTTGATCCGGTCAATCTCCAGGATAACGACATCGTCGTTATTCATGCTGTGCGATATCTTTACAATGGCGCGACACAACCGGCAACGCCGGTGGCGGGAAGTGAGCAGGACAGCCCACCGCTGGGAATCGGGCCCTCGGAACGACTCAACGGTTTCACTCACAATTTTGCCCTGCCGTACTTCGATGGCGATCCAACTAGGCGGCGTGGCTGGCTGGAGGTCAGTTGGAGCATCAGTCGCAATGGCCCACCGCCCGAGAGTGGAACTTCTGACGCCGTATCGGTGAAATGGGACATTCGCAGCAGTGGTGAAACCGGGACGTGTGCCCCCACCTTTTTGAGAAACGGCTCGCTGGGGTAGAGCGTCCATTTTTCCCAATCACCAGAAATCCCCTCTTACGAGGGGATTTTTCATGGGGGATTGTTAAGGAATATCCTACATATCCTTTCTGCTTTGCTCTCTAACCTTTGCGGCTCTTGAAAACGGAACCTGCTCGTTACGGCTCCGGTTTCGACTTGGTACTTTTTTAAGAGTCGCAAAACATGACCAATACCTCTACACCTTCGCGTTTTCGTTACACGCGGCTGTCCGCCGTGCTCAAGCTCATGGTAGCTGCCCCTCTGTGTCTATTGGGGGAGCAAGCCATGGCCGTTAAAGTCGTCGACGGGCAAAACGGCCCAGGCTTTTTCGATGTCATCCCTGGCTCACACACCGACAATTATATCGTGCAACGCGGTGGCGTCCTGAATGTGAAGCCGGGTGGCGTCACCCGTGAAATTCGCGCAACCGGCGCGTCGACCCTTAACATGGACGCAAGCCGCGTTGACAGCTATTCAACGCTCGATGCCGCGATACTTCTGCATCAAAGCAATGCCACTATCGCTGACTCACGGATCACCAGCCATTCCAAGGGCGGTCTGGATATGTCCCGCAGCCTGTCGGATGACATCGGCTCCGAGGCCACAGTGAGCAATAGCCACATTACAGGTGCCACCTACGGGGCTACGGTTACAGGGTTCAGCCATCTGCAGTTGCTCAATGGTTCGACGCTGACGGGTAGCAGCCAGGAAGGCCTGAAACTGATGGGCGGAAAGGCAACTGTCGTAGGTAGTACCGTTACCGGGGCTACCCATGGCGTCACGATGACCCGCGAGCATCGCACGGTAAAAGAGTCGCCGGTGCTGGTTCTGGAAGGCTCACGTGTTGAAGGCCTGAATGGTCCGGCCATTCTGGTGAACCAGGACATCACGGCCGAGATCGATGTGAACAACGGTTCCACCCTGGTCGGTGGAAACGGCAATATGTTGGAGCTGACCAACGGCGGCAATGCCAACATGCGCGTCAACCGCAGCGCACTGAATGGCAACATTCAAGTGGGCACCGACAGCGCCTTGGACCTTAGCCTTGACGGCGCCTTCATGAACGGCGACGTGATCAACAACGGCGGCAGTGCCAGCGTTGGCCTGCATAATGGCTCGGTGCTCACCGGTCGCCTGCAGAGCGTCGACACCTTGGCGATCAACAGCGACGCCACCTGGGTAATGGTCGATGACCAGCAAGTGGGTGACCTGCTCCTGGCCGGCGGTAACGTCAAGTTCGGCGACACCGGTACGTTCTACCAACTGGACGTGAACAACCTGTCGGGCAATGGCACGTTCATCATGAGTGCGGATTTCTCGACCTTGACCGGCGATTTCCTGAACGTCACCGGCACGTCTTCGGGCGATCATAAACTGCTGATCGCCAGCAGCGGGGCCGACCCGTTGTCGGAAGAGCGCTTGCACGTGGTGCACACCGAAGACGGCGGCGCCAAGTTCAGCCTATTGGGTGATCGAGTGGACGTAGGTACCTATTC
Source organism: Pseudomonas sp. MUP55 (assembly GCF_034043515.1). NCBI lineage: Bacteria > Pseudomonadati > Pseudomonadota > Gammaproteobacteria > Pseudomonadales > Pseudomonadaceae > Pseudomonas > Pseudomonas sp. MUP55. The sequence goes on from NZ_CP138214.1 coordinate 1,617,437, forward strand.
CTATAGCCTGATCAACGACAACGAAGGCAAGGATTGGCTGTTGGACCCGGACAGCAAGGTGATCAGCCCGAGCACCAACGCAGTACTCGCCCTGGCCAATGCGGCGCCGAGCGTGCTGTACGGCGAGATGACCAACCTGCGGACCCGCATGGGTGAGCTGCGCCACAGCGATGGCAAATCGGCGGGGCTGTGGAGCCGTGCCTATGGCAATAAGTTCGAAGTGGACAACCGTGATAAAGGCGTGCAGTACAACCAGACCCAACGTGGTTTCACCCTGGGCGCCGATGTGCCGTTGTCTGGTGGCGACGGCCAATGGCTGGCGGGCTTCATGGCCGGTCACAGCACCTCGGATCTGGACCTGAGCCGCGGCAGCAAAGCTAACGTCGACAGCTACTATGTGGGCGGGTATGCGACGTGGATGGACGCGCAAAGCGGTCTGTACTTCGATGGCGTGCTCAAGTTCAACCGCTTGCACAACGAGTCAAACGTTGCCATGAGCGACGGCAAGAAAGCCAAGGGCAACTACACGCAAAATGCAGTCACAGCTTCGGCTGAAGTGGGGCGCAATATCAAGCTGGATGACGGTTACTTCGTCGAGCCATACGGCCAGTTGGCCACGGCGATTATCCAGCGCCAGAGCTACGAGCTGGACAATGGCCTGCAGGCTGAAGGTGCACGTACGGCTTCGGTGGTAGGTAAGCTGGGTGTGACCGCCGGGCGTGATATCCAGTTGGACAGTGGCGGCGTGTTGCAACCCTACCTGCGTACAGCGGTGGCCCATGAGTTCAACCAGAGCAACAAGGTGTCGGTCAACGGTAATAGCTTCAACAACGACCTCTCGGGTTCGCGGGTTGAGGTTGCAGCCGGTGTGGCCATGGCGGTATCGAAGAACTGGAAGGTGCATGCGGACGTAGAGCGTAGCATGGGCAAGAGCATTGATCAGCCTTGGGGGGTGAATGTGGGAGTGCGTTACGACTTTTGATAGCTGACGTTCTGAGTGAACAATGCCTTGCTCTGATAAAGAGCGGGGCATTTTTGTTTCCAGGTGCATGAATCTTGAATGCTCACGACCGTTACTGAGCGGGTACTTTTGTACGGGCAAAGCGGAACAGGTTTATCGGTTGGATAAACCTGTTTCCGTTGCTTTGGGCGTCGCAGGGTGGGTCACAGTTGGACTACGAACACCGTGTTGGCGGTGTAGTTGCTGACCAGGGCGAAACTTCCGCTGGGGTCAATGGCAATGCCTTTTGGCTGGACAAATCCCGTAATTATATTGATGACTTCCTCTCTGTCAGTGTCAATAATTGCCACGGAGTTGGCACTGGTCATCGTGACATAAGCCAGTGGTCGTGTTGGGTGAAAGGCCACGTCGAACGCACCTGCCAGGTTAGGTATGAGTCCAATTATTGAATTGGTGCGTGTATCGACAATTTTCAAGTTGCCCGCACCTGAATCGGGAAGATAAATCTTTGAGTCGCGCGGGCTGTAAGCTAGTCGTCGGATATCAGTGAAACCCGCAAGAGACGGGAGCGCTGCGTTGCTGGCTGTGTCGATAATCCCCATAACAGTTGCGCCGGCAGAGTATAGGCGTGTACCCTCTGGAGCAAGTGCAAAGTCGTACGCGTAACCATACCCGGCTCTCCTGAAGATTAGACTGTCGTTTGTTGTATCAATAAGGTGTAGCGTTCCGTAGTACCAGCTCGCGTAATAAAGGCGTGAGCTGTCCGCGTTGAATGCTAAAGCGCCCGTTCCATAGATTTCAAGGCCACTAATCGAGTGGCTGTATTTATTGTCGATGGTGGTAGCTACCTGAATATCGTATGCGACCTCCCCACTTACGTAAAATCTTAATCCGTCCGGGTGAAGCGCCAACCCATTTGTGTAACCCGACAGATTCGGGCTGTCCGTAAGTCTGAATGTAGTCAGATCAATCACGGACACCGTGGAGGTATTATAGTTGGCAACATAGGCAACAGTCCCCTGTGCATTGATGACAATCCGATCCGGTCCGCCGCCGACGTTGATACTGCCTACAATACCCGTCTGCGTCCTGATCCTGTAGTTCACCGGTACAAAGGGTTGTGGCGGCAGACTACCGTTATCATCCAACGACACCGACGCCTTGATTTCTAGCGTGCTGTCATTATCGAGCTTTCTCAAATATTCAGCCGGGATGGGGGTGAGAATACGATTGGCGGCAAACTCTGCGGAAGTCAGTGGGGCACCGTTACGCAACACTTGTTTCACGGTTCCATTCCCCTCAATCCATACCGGTTGCCCTACGCGGTTAAACTTCCACGCATGGATCTGCACATCATGGGGTTTGCTGGTATCAATCACCCCGCCGTTGGCCTGCGGTACGCTCACCAGGTCCCATTCCTGCTCCGATAAGGCTGCTATCTCTAGCGTTAGTTCCTCAGATTTGGTGGTCCGCCCTGTTTCGATCAAGTCATAGCTCACGGTGCAATGACCGGCCAGGTAGGCCGCGACAAACGTGCTAGGTGCAGTAAAGCTGGTGTAGTTTTCCCCGGGTGTTGGTACTGCGGGTTTTATCGGGATATTCGGTGTACCGATCCCGTCCTTGCCCGTGATATGTACCTTGAGGTCGGCGCTGGCTGGGAATGTGTCGGACACCACTCGGATGGTCACGATGGCCGGATTTGGCGGCAGCACATGCAGAGGGTTGAGGCGTGCCAGGATTGGCGAGATCGATTCGGCTTCAACCACGATGGGCGGTGGCAGCTTTCGCGCCATGCCCACGTTGATCAGCAAGGGCAGGGACTGTCGTGGAGGCACGCCGGGGACTTTGGCGTCCACTTCGAAATACAGGCTCATCGTCCCGCCATCGTTGATAAGGACAATGGTCCGTGCAATGGTGAAGGGGATGACCGCACCTTCCCAATTGTCGTCCACCTCAAACCATGGCGTGATGATGCTGCCACCTGGTTCGGAGCCGAGGGCAACTACGCGGATTCGTACGCCATCGACAATTGCTTCGTGAGGGTCAACATACACGTTGAGGTTGGCCCGGTGGGTGCCTGGATTGAACGTGAAGTCAGGCGGCACCGCTTGCAGTGTCCTGGGCTGAGGGAGCGTACCCTGAGCATTGCCGACAGGCACGGTGACCGACTCCGAAGGTGGACGTGAGTCACCGTTGATGGTGTAGTGAACCGTGAAATATCCGCCGTTCAGTTCGGCGAAGAAGGCATTTTCCAGCAGGAACAGAATATCCTCGGTCCCGGCCATGTCGCTGAATTCGGCGTAGCGAGGTGTGCCGTTGACGGTGTAACCCACTACGTTCAGAGCGATCCGGTCATTTTCCTTTTGCCCAAGGTATTTTTTAATCCGGATACGTACCGGGTTGGTGGTCTCTGGCAGCGTGTTGTCGACCAGGTCCAGTACCTGCGGAGGCGGCAGCTTACTGTCTACCGGGTCGCCATAAATGGCATATAGCACGGCGTCGGAGGGGCGATCGGGCACGTCCGGGCGATCGGGCACGCTCGGGCGAATCCGTTTGTAAGTGATCAAGATCCGGCCGGCCGGCAGGGGCAGCAGGAACTCAATTGGCAAAGGGATATTTACCCTGGTTAGGTTGATTGCAGTCACGGTGTAGCGCAGGACGAGTTCGGTGCTGACACTGGCCGCGCTGACGCCCTTGATCGACAGTTCCACGAGGTCGTTGACTGCGTAACCCTGATTACGTATTAACAGTTCAATGTTCGCGTCACCGCCAAGCGTCCGGATATCAATGAAATCCTGCTCAAGCTTGTCGTCGTAGTCAGACTCGGTGACATGCACCGCTGGCAGGAGCGGCTCAGTCCCGCTGCCGCGTTTTAATTCAAGGAGCCTGGGCGGCGAGGCACCAGGTGAGCCATTGCCGACCTTGTCAAAGACTCTCCACTCGACCGCGTGCTTGCCGTCGCTCAGCTGGCTCCAGGTGCCGTAATACACCCAGATGCTGATCGGTAAAGTGCCAGAGGCTTCGAAAGGCGTAACGGTGTGCTTGATGATCTTACCGCCGATACTCAGGTGAATCACATCGTCGGCTTTGCGGTGATGGACCTGTGGGAGTCCTCTATCCAGCGGATAGTTATCGATAACGATTTCTACTCCGGCGATAGCATGCTCTTGGGTGACAAGTTCAAAAGCTTCAATCTGCGGATCGGCGAACTTCACCGGTGCCATATTTTCGTTGTAAGGGGTGCTGTAAATGGGATCACGGCCGACAGGCAGCTCGCGATTGGCGAGGATATTGAATTTTCTGGTTTCCTCAATGTTACCCGACAGCTGTTCCACAAAGGCTTGTATCGTATTGTTGGCCTGGTCAATAAAGCGGCTGCTTTCTATGAACAGAACGGTTGGCTTGCCGAGTCGGGCCTCTTCCTCCGTGACGAGATGAAAATCCGCCTGCTCGCCGTTGATTTCAATCGAGATGAAATCGAGTTCAAACTGATCCAGGTAACCAGGCACGACACAAATCACACCGGAGGGATTGACCGCCAAGGCCGCCGCGTTGAAACCGCCATCATGTCCCGGAACGGGAGCGGTCACCGTGGGGAGAATCAGCGGTAGGTCGGCAAAGGGGAGTACGGCAAGCTTTTCCAGGCTGGAAACCTGATCCGCAGCGGGCTCGGGAACGAAATACCGGCGCAATGGAGCGTCAGGAGAGAGGCCGTCGGATGAGGTGAGCTGACGATTGTCCAACAGTGCCGGAACGCGCGGCCTGTCGTGGCGTCCATTGGGATCTTGATCGTGGGTCATGATGAGGGGCCTGCCAGTAATTATAAGGGGCAGGGTCCATTCAATGCCTTAGGCTGAAGGGTGCCTAGCTGTGAGAAATGACAGTTGGGACGAACGGTGGGCCCCCGACGGGCCACTTGGGAAGGGGTTATTGTTGACGGTTCCAGTGCCTGAACAACGGCTCTGCCAGAAACAACACAAACAACAAACGCATCACTTGCATCGCCGTCACCAACGGCACCGACAATTGCAGCGTCTCTGCCGTCAGGCTCATCTCGGCAATACCGCCAGGCATCATGCCCAACGTCAGGGAGCGCAGGTCCAGTTGGGTCAAAGCACTTAAACCCACCGCTGCAAGCGTTGCCAGCGCCATGGTCAGGACTGTGCCAATCAACGTGCGGCCCATAAACGCTGGGGCCCTGCGGAAAAACTGGCGATTGAAGTGGCAGCCCAAGCCACTGCCGATCAACCATTGGCCAACCTGGCTGCCGCCATCGGGCAGACCAATGTGCAAATCCCAGGTCACGCTGGCGAAAGCACTCACCAGCAATGGCCCGAACAACCAGGGATTGGGTTGGCGCAAACGCTGCCAGCCCCATGCGACCAGCGCACCTATCGGAAACAGCAGCGCCAGCCAGGCCCAGTCAACGGGCGCTGGATGAAACTGCGGTGCGCCACTGCTCAGCAGATACTTGAAGATCGCCGGCACACAGAGCACCACCACCAGCACCCGCAGACTTTGCCCCGCAGCGACACGGCTCAACACCGCACCATTGCGCGCGCCGAGGTTGACCATCTCCCCGGAGCCTCCCGGCATGCTGGAGAAAAACGCAGTGGCGCGGTCTTCACCGCTGCGGCGCATCAACCACACACCGACCACACTCGATAAACTGGTCACCAACGCACCGAAGAAAATCAGCCCGAAGTGGTTCATCACCTGTTCGATCACCATCGGCGTGAAGTGCAGGCCGATGCCGATGCCCACCACCCATTGGCCGCATTTGCGCCCGCCGGGAATTTCGGCCAGTTGCCATGGTGTCAGGCAACGCACCAGGATGATCGCCAGCAACGAGCCAACCATGTAGGGCAAAGGCCAGCCGACGAGGCTGGCCAGGAAACCGCCGGCCAGGCCGACCAGCGGTGTTCCCCACCATTGCTTGAAGGTGACGTCAGACATCGGCCACGGCACGACGCTGCAAGGCACGTTTGCGGTAGATGCGCACCAGCGGGAACATCAACATCAGCGCGGTCAGCACCCAGACGCCAAAGGTGATCGGGCTCGACCACAAGATGTCCAGCGCACCGTTGGAGATCGACAGCGCCCGGCGCAGGTTCTGCTCCATCAGGCCGCCGAGGATAAAGCCCAGCAATACCGGCGACAGCGGGAAGTCCAGCTTGCGCAGGATGTAGCCGAAGATGCCGATACCGACCATCAGGAACAGGTCGAACGTGGTGGCGTGAACCGCGTATACACCAATCGCGGTGATGATGGCGATCACCGGCACCAGCGCCCAGTTCGGCACGGCGAGGATACGCGTGAAGATGCGGATCATCGGGATGTTGAGGATCACCAGCATGATGTTGGCGATGAACAACGACGCGATCAGGCCCCAGACGATGTCCGGTTGTTGTTGGAACAGCAGCGGGCCGGGCGTGATGTTGTACAGCGACAGGGCGCCGATCATCACGGCGGTAGTGCCCGAGCCGGGTACGCCCAGGGTCAGCATCGGTACGAGCGCGCCGCAGGCGGATGCGCCGATCGCGGTTTCCGGGGCGGCCAGGCCACGCATGTCGCCCTGGCCGAATTTGCCGCTGGCGCCAGCCAGGCGTTTTTCGGTCATGTAGGCCACGGCGGACGCCAAGGTAGCACCGGCACCCGGCAATACGCCCATGATGAAACCGAGCAAGCCGCAGCGGATATTAACCACGAACACCGCACCGGCTTCCTTCAGGTTGAACATCATGCGTCCGGTGGCCTTGACCGCTTCCTGGCCACGGTGGGTTTTTTCCAGCAGCAACAGGATCTCACTGATGGAAAACAGGCCCAGTACCAACACCACGAACTGGATGCCGTCGGTAAGGTGGATGTTGTCGCCGGTAAACCGATACACGCCGCTGTTGGCGTCAATGCCCACTGCGGAGAGGAACAGGCCAATCAGCGCCGCGACGAAGGTCTTCAGCGGCTTGTCGCCCGCCATGCCGCCCAGGCACACAATCGCGAACACCATCAGCACGAAATACTCCGCCGGGCCGAAGGCAATTGCCCATTTGGCCAGCAGCGGGGCAAACAGCACCATGCCGCAGGTGGCGATAAAGGCACCGATGAACGAGCTCCACGCCGACAGTGACAGCGCCACGCCAGCCAGGCCTTTGCGGGCCATCGGGTAGCCGTCGAGGGTGGTCATCACGGTGGAGGCTTCGCCCGGAATATTGAGCAGGATCGAGCTGATACGGCCGCCGTATTCGCAGCCCAGGTACACCGCTGCAAGCAGGATCAAGGCCGACTCGGGCGGCAGGCCCAGGGCGAATGCAATGGGGATCAACAGTGCCACGCCATTGATCGGCCCCAGGCCCGGCAACAGGCCCACCACGGTGCCGATCAGCGTGCCGCACAGGGCGGTCACCAGGTTGTACGGGCTCAGCGCGACGCCGAAGCCCTGGCCCAAATAGCCAAAAGTATCCATATCAGTTCTCCAGTACGTCGAGCAGTCCGAGGGGCAGCGGCACATCCATGGCTTTGTCGAACAGCAGGTACAGGCCGATGGCCATCAGGCCGACGATCACCACGCTGGGCAGCCAACGTCCGCCGTACAGGCGCGCCATCGGGATACCGATCAGCATGCTGCTGAGGATGAAACCCAGCGATTCGAAGGTGGCGGCGAACACAATCAGCAGCGTGACGCAAATGCCGATCTTGATCAGCGTGTCGCGGTCCAGCGCCGGTTCTTCTTCGGTGTGCTTGGTCGGCTGCGGGCGAAACAGCATGTAGATCAGCGCCAGGCTCATCAGCCCGAGCATCAGCAGCGGATAGGCGCGGGGCCCGACCGGCTCGTATGAAAACGCCGCCTGATACGGCCAGGCCATCAGGGCGAGGCCGGCGCAGGCCAGCAGCAGTATGGCGGCAAAAATGCGTTGTGAGAGCATGGTGAACTCCTGGGCCACGCCGCTTGTGTAAGCGGGCGTGGCCGCGCGAAAGAGGTGGGCGTTTACTGGATCAGGCCGAACTCTTTGGCCAGCACTTTGTAGTCAGCCACCTGTTTCTTCACGTAGGTGTCCAGCTCCGGGCCCGTCATGGCGAACGGGAACAGCTCGCGCTGGTCACGCAGCTTGGCGAACTCGTCGGAGGCCAGCAGTTTGTCGAACGCTTCTTTCCACCAGGCATAGTCGGCATCGCTGACTTTTGGCCCGAGGTAGAACCCGCGCACCACTGGCCAGACGATGTCGTAGCCTTGCTCCTTGGCGGTCGGGATGTCCTTCATTTCCGGCTCGTCCAGGCGCTGTTCGGAGAACACCGCCAGCAGGCGCATATCACCGCTGAGGATGTGGGGCATGGAGTCGGAGATGTCGGTACTGCCTACCTGAATGTGGCCGCCGAGCAGCGCGGTCGCGATTTCGCCACCGCCTTCGAGCGCGACGTAACGCAGCTCGCGCGGGTTGATGCCCGCGGCCTTGGCGATCAGGGCGGTCTGCATCCAGTCCTGGCTGCCGACCGTGCCGCCGGAACCGATCACCACGCTGCCAGGATCTTTCTTCAAGGCTTTTACGAGATCGTCGAGGTTCTTGTAGGGTGAATCGCTTTTCACCGCGATGGCACCGTAACTGGTGCCCACCGCCGCGAGCCAGCGCACGGCGCTTTCATCGAAGCGACCAAACTTGCCTTGGGCCAGGTTCAGCAACGAACCACTGGACCAGGCCACCAGGGTTCCGGCATCGGCAGGGCGCTGCGCGACCACCGCGTTGTAGGCCACGGCGCCCACGCCGCCTGGCATGTAGGTCACGCGCATCGGCTTGCTCAGCAGCTTCTCGTTGACCAGCGCGCTTTGCACCAGTTTGCAGGTCAGGTCAAACCCACCGCCCGGCGAGGCCGGGGCGATGCACTCGGGGCGCTTGGGCTCGTCGGCCGCCAGCAGTTGGCCGGCAAACAGCATGCAGCCGGCGGTGAGGGCAAATTTACGCAGTGAAAGGGTCATGGTGATCTCCGTCTTGTTGTTATGAGTGGCTTACAGAGTGCGATGCTGTACCTGGCGTTGCGCGAGCGCATGGCCATACGCTTGAACGTGGCGCTTTGCACCGTCATGCGCGTCATGGTTGAAGTACAGGTTACGCGTGTCGAGGGGCGCACCACCGTCTTGGGAGACGCCAGCCTGGCTAAACGACGAAAAGCCGGCAAGGGCAGCGGCACTGGCAAGCGCGGTGTGACTGAGGCGGGAATTACGAACAGGCGGGCAAGCCTGGGGCTGTGTCGACAGCATCGTGGTGCACTCCGTTATTGTTCTTATTTTGGCGAAAACGCGTCGAGGCGTTTTTCGGGCGCTACGGGTGAGGTAGCTGGGCGGGCGCAAACCACCGTAGCTGGATGCTAAAGGGCGAAGCTTTCACTAACCTTTCAGTTGCCTTTCAATGTTTTCGGGCTTCACAGGGCAGGTTGCGCCTGTAAACTGCCCGCCAAAGCGTGGCGTTGACCACTCCTGAACGAGGTAGAAATCCATGCGCGTCCTTCTGGTTGAAGACCATTTGCAGCTCGCCGAAAGTGTCGCCCAGGCGCTCAAGAGCACGGGTTTGACCGTCGACGTGCTGCACGATGGCGTAGCTGCGGACCTGGCCTTGAGCAGCGAGGACTACGCGGCGGCGATTCTCGATGTGGGGCTACCGCGCATGGATGGTTTCGAGGTACTGGCGCGCTTGCGGGCCCGCGGTAAAAACTTGCCGGTGTTGATGCTGACGGCGCGCAGCGATGTCAAAGACCGCGTGCATGGCTTGAATCTGGGGGCCGACGATTACCTTGCCAAACCGTTCGAGCTGACGGAACTGGAAGCGCGGGTCAAGGCGCTGCTACGGCGCAGCGTGCTGGGCGGTGAGCGCCAGCAGGCGTGCGGCGTGCTGGTCTACGACCTCGACACGCGGCGCTTCACGGTCGGTGGCGAATTGCTCACGTTGACGTCCCGCGAGCAAGCGGTGCTTGAAGCACTGATCGCCCGGCCCGGCCGCGTAATGAGCAAGGAGCAACTGGCTTCGCAGGTGTTCGGTCTCGACGAAGAAGCCAGCCCCGACGCGATCGAAATTTACGTGCACCGCCTGCGCAAGAAACTCGACGGCCAGCCCATCGCCATTGTTACCTTCCGGGGCCTGGGCTACCTGCTGGAAGCCCGCGATGCATAAGCCCAGCAGCCTGCGTTGGCGCCTGCTGTGGAACCTGGCATTGCTGCTCGTGCTGCTGATGCTCGCCAGCGGCATGAGTGCCTACTGGAACGGTCGCGAAGCGGCCGACACTGCCTACGACCGCACGCTGCTGGCCTCGGCGCGCACCATTGCCGCCGGCTTGACCCAAGTGGACGGCACGCTCAGTGCCAACGTGCCCTACGTGGCCCTGGACACCTTTGCCTACGACAGTGCCGGGCGTATCTATTACCAGGTCAATGACATCGACCAAAAGCTGATATCCGGCTACGAAAATCTTCCCGGTCCACCGCCCGGCACGCCGCGCACGGATGATTACCCGGCCCTGGCGCGGTTCTACGACGCCGTGTATCAGGGCCAGCCGGTGCGTGTGGTGAGCCTGCTCAAAGCCGTCTCCGAGCCGAACATGAACGGCATGGCGGAGATCCGTGTGGCGGAAACCGACGAAGCGCGGGTCGCCATGGCCCGCAGTCTGATGGCCGACACCTTGTTGCGCCTGGGCATGCTTGCCATTGGTGCGCTCTTGCTGGTGTGGTTTGCCGTCAGCGCGGCGCTGCGTCCGCTGGAGCGCCTGCGCACGGCGGTGGAGGAACGTCAGCCTGACGACCTGCGGCCCTTGCCGCTGGTGGAGGTGCAGGATGAGTTCGGCCCGCTGGTGCGTTCCCTCAACCATTTCACCGAACGCTTGCGCGGCCAGTTCGAACGTCAGGCGCAGTTCATTGCCGACGCCGCCCACGAATTGCGCACGCCACTGGCCGCGCTCAAGGCCCGCCTGGAACTGGGCCTGCGCGCCGAAGAACCGGCCACTTGGCGCAGCACCCTGGAGACCGCCGCCCAGGGCACCGACCGTCTCACTCACCTGGCTAATCAGTTGCTGTCCCTGGCCCGCATCGAAAACGGTGCCAGGGCCATTGCCGAAGGCGGTGCGCAGTTGCTCGACCTCAGTCAGTTGGCCCGAGAGCTGGGGATGGCGATGGCGCCGCTGGCCCATGCACGGGGCGTTGCCCTGGCGCTGGAGGCGGACGAACCGGTGTGGCTGCGCGGCGAGCCGACGCTGCTCAATGAATTGCTGAGCAACCTGGTGGATAACGCGCTGGCGCACACACCGCCCGGCGGCAACGTGATTTTGCGGGTGACGGCGCCGGCGGTGCTGGAAGTCGAAGACGATGGCCCGGGTATCCCGCTGGATGAGCGGGACCGGGTGTTCGAGCGATTTTATCGGCGCAGTCAGCAGGGCATGGGGTCGGGCCTGGGGCTGGCGATTGTGGGTGAAATCTGCCGCGCGCATCTGGCGCAGATCAGTCTGCATGATGGCGAGTCAGCGGGGTTGAAAGTGCGAGTGAGCTTTATCGCCGGTTGATCAGTAGAACATCGAACGTGCTTCGTCCAGCTCAAGACGCAATGTCTCGCTGTAGGGATCAATCCGCAGTTTTTGCATGGCCGGCACCAGGGTCACGTCGACTTTCGCCAAAGGATGTTCGGTGTTGTGGTGACAATACAGCACGGCGATCTGCACCAGGTCGATGTAGTCGAGCCGGGCGCTGTCGCGCTCCAGGTTGAGGTACTGGCCCGGCAGTTTTGCCAGCATTTCAGGGAAGTCCCAGCCACCGAGCAACTTGTCGCCCAAAACCGGGTGGATGCTGTCGATCACGTGGTTGAGGCTGACCGGGTCTGCCAGCAACTCGTAATGGTCTTCGGCATAGGTGAGGATCGGCAGCACGCCGATCTGGTGCACCAGACCGCCGAGGGCCGCCTGGTCCGGCTTGAGATGGCTGTGGCGGCGACACAAGGCATAGCTGACGCCCGCCACCTCCAGGCTGCGGCGCCACACATCACGCATTTTCTGTTCTACCACCTCGGAGCGGGCGTGGAAGATCTGCTCCATGACCAGGCCGATGGCCAGGTTGCTGCTGTAATTGGTGCCCAGCCGTGTGATGGCTGTGTGCAGGTCGGTGACTTCCTGGGTCGCCCTCAGCAACGGGCTGTTGACCACTTTGATCAGGCGCGCCGACAGCGCGGTATCGCGGCTGATCACTTTACTCAAGTGGCTGATGCTGATTTCCGGGTCTTCGGCGGCCTGACGAATTTTCAGGGCCACCTCCGGTAATGTCGGCAGAACCAGGTCATCGTTGTCGATGGCCTTCATCAAAGCCTGTTGGACTTTTTCCGCCAGCTTGTTCATTCATGCTCTCTAGGGTGCTGCAAAAAAAGTGCGGCGGTTAACGCTGGATCTCGCGGTCGCGATCCAACGGGTAAGGCAGGTCAAGCATTTGCAGGCCGGGGCCTTCCAGGCTGCCCAGGCGCACGTCGCCCTGTTCGGCAGCTTCGGCTTGCAGCACGGCGAGAAGTTCAATGGACTGGTCGGCTTTTGCCGCAATCACCACTTCGCCGACCGAACTGTTATGGCTGGGGGAAAACAGCGCGGTGCCCGGTTCGGGTAACTCGGCGGCTGCGAGGCTAAGGCGGTACAGCCGGCGTTTGAGTTTGCCCAGGTACTGCATGCGCGCAACGATTTCCTGACCGGTGTAGCAGCCTTTCTTGAAGCTGACACCGCCCACGGCTTGCAGGTTGAGCATCTGCGGGATGAACAGTTCGCGGGTCTGCGCCATCACCTGGCCGATGCCGGCGCGGATCTGGCCCAGCAGCCATTCATTCAGGTCGGCTTGCGGCAGGGTTGCCGCTAATTGGCTGCGCAGTTGCTCGGCCTGTTCGGCGGGGGCCCACAGTTCAGCGCGGCCAGGCGATACGCGGATGGCGATCAGCGCCTCGGTGCGCGCTACGCTGTCAGTCTCGACCGGTAACGCCAGGCCAAGCGCGGACAGGGTCTGGTCGGCATTTGCCAGGCCGAAACGCACCCAGGCGGCGCTTTCGTCGGTGAGTTTGGATTTGGAGAACACTGCGTATTTCTTCAGGTCCGCCAGTTGCGGTTCGAGCAGTTCGCTGGCCATGGCCAGCAGCACACCGTCACCTTGTAACAGGATGCGAAAACTCGACTGCATCCGGCCTTTTTGCGTGCAGCGCGCGCCCAGGCTGGCTTGGGTGTCGCTCAGGTAATTGAGGTTGCAGGTCAGTTGGCCCTGAAGGAACTTGGCAGCGTCAGCGCCGCGGACGGCAAGAATACCTTCATGGGTCAGTGGGCAGAAGAAAGCAGAGTCGGCCATGGGTCATCGCAGGTCAAAAAGTCATGGGTGCATCATAGAGGGGCGCCCGGCAAATGCATAGTTTCCATGGGCGCGACCAAAGCCGACTGTTCCGGTGCCGTCGGGCCTGTATACTTGCGCTCTATTTGAGGAGCGCTCCATGGTCGAAGAAGTAGAAATCAATCGCCTCTACTGGCACAGCCGTCGCGGCATGCTGGAGTTGGACGTGTTGCTGGTGCCTTTCACCAAGGAAGTCTACGCGACGCTCAACAAGGTAGATCGCGACCTTTACGTACGACTGCTGACCTGCGAAGACCAGGACATGTTCGGCTGGTTCATGGAGCGCGCCGAATCGCAAGACCCGGAACTGCAACGCATGGTTCGGATGATCCTGGATCGTGTCCAGCCCAAGTAACCGTTTCGAATGCCGCTGGCAGGCCTCACGGCTGTTGCTGGCGGCGTATCTGGTTGCCCAGCTGTTCGCGCTGGGTGCCTGCCTGGTTGTCGACCTACCTTTTGCCTCTCTGGGCATGCTGGTATGCCTGGCCCATGCCGCCTGGGTGTTGCCGCGGCATGTCCTGCTGACTCACCGCTCGTCGGTTCGGGGCCTGCGCCGCGACGATGACGGCTGGCAATTGTTCAGCGCCGAACGCGGTTGGCACAGCGTGCAGTTACGGCCCGACAGCCTTGCGCTGCCGCTGGTGGTAGTGCTGCGTTATCGCGTGCAGGGTGAGCGCTGGGTGCGCTCGACATGCGTGCCCCGCGACGCGCAGACCGCCGATATGCACCGGCGCCTGCGCGTACGCTTGAAGTTCAGTCGCCGTAGGTGGCTGGCACCAGAATAGTGTCGCGGGCCTCGGGCAGCATCTGCGGGTAGTCGAGTGTGTAATGCAGGCCCCGGCTTTCCTTGCGTTCCATGGCCGAGCGAATCATCAGTTCGGCGACTTGAGCCAGGTTGCGCAATTCGATCAGGTCGCGGCTGACTTTATAGTTGCTGTAGAACTCATCGATTTCATCCAGCAGCAAGCGCACCCGGTGCTGTGCCCGCTGCAGCCGCTTGTTGGTGCGCACGATTCCCACGTAATCCCACATGAAGCGCCGCAGCTCGTCCCAGTTGTGCGCGATGATCACGTCTTCGTCCGAATCCGTCACCTGGCTGGCATCCCAACGCGGCAGGGCGGCCGGCACCGGGATACGCGGCAGTTGTTCAAGGATGTCCGCCGCCGCGGAACGCGCGTACACAAAGCATTCGAGCAACGAGTTGCTGGCCATGCGATTGGCGCCGTGCAGGCCGGTGAAGCTGGTTTCGCCGATGGCGTATAAGCCGGGCACGTCGGTGCGGCCATGCTGGTCGACCATCACGCCGCCGCAAGTGTAATGCGCGGCGGGCACCACAGGGATTGGGCCTTTGGTGATGTCGATGTTGAAGGTCAGGCAGCGTTCGTAGACGGTGGGGAAGTGCGTCTTGATGAACGCTTCCGGCTTGTGGCTGATGTCCAGATAGACGCAGTCGATGCCCAGGCGCTTCATTTCATGGTCAATGGCGCGGGCGACGATGTCGCGCGGCGCCAGTTCTGCGCGTGGGTCGAAGCGTTGCATGAAGCGTTCGCCGTTGGGCAACTTCAGGTGTGCACCTTCACCGCGCAGGGCCTCGGTGATGAGGAAACTCTTGGCTTGGGGGTGATACAGGCAAGTGGGGTGAAACTGGTTGAATTCCAGGTTCGCCACTCGGCAGCCCGAGCGCCAGGCCATGGCAATGCCGTCACCGCAGGCGCCGTCGGGGTTGCTGGTATAGAGGTAGACCTTGGCTGCCCCACCGGAGGCGAGAATGGTGAAGCGTGCGCCGTAGGTGTCGACTTCGCCGCTGGCGCGGTTGAGCACGTAGGCGCCGAGGCAGCGCTCACCGCTAAGGCCCAGGCGCTTTTCGGTGATCAGGTCTACGGCCACGCGTTGCTCCAACAATTCGATATTGGGGCGTTGGCGGGCCTGGTCGAGCAAGGTCTTGAAGATCGCGGCGCCGGTGGCGTCGGCGGCATGGATGATACGGCGGTGGCTATGGCCGCCTTCGCGGGTCAGGTGAAACTCGAAACCGCCGTCGTCGTTGCCTGCGTGCTCGTCGCGTGTGAAAGGCACCCCCTGGTCGATCAGCCATTGGATGGCTTCGCGGCTATGCTCGACCGTGAAGCGCACCGCGTCCTCATTGCACAGGCCGCCACCGGCATTGAGGGTGTCTTCGACATGGGACTGTACGGTGTCGGTGTCGTCCAGCACGGCAGCGACGCCGCCCTGGGCCCAGAATGTCGAACCGTTGGCCAGGTCGCCTTTGCTCAGTACGGCAATACGCAAGTGGCTGGGGAGGGTCAGTGCCAGGCTCAAGCCGGCGGCGCCGCTGCCGATCACCAGAACATCGTGTTGAAACTGTTGGCTCATTGAATGGATTCCGCAAAAAGCGATCCGAAGAGGAGGCGCAAGCAGGACGCCTGGATCGGCGAATCAAAGGGGCACACGGGCCACTAGTATATAGAGGGGTGGAGCGGCACAATAGCCAGGCATTCGTGGCATTGTGAGATTACGGTGCACAGCTTTGGGTTAAAACAGCCAGTCAGCGAGCGGGAACTTTTTGCATAAGCCCCGACTCAATAGCAGGTTGCCCGAAAGCTGGGAAAACGTTGAGTTTATTGGCCGTCGGGAGCATTGGACGCGTCAGAAGACCGGCGACAAGATTATTCGCGCAGCCGGCGTTGCCTGAGCTGCGTTTTTCGTGTGTGCCAAATCAGTGCGTGCCGGAAACTTGCTTGAAGGGGGAGAACTTTTGCGAAAAGCCCGAGTCTATGTTTACAAGCCTGATCGTTTAGTTATGCAAGCCTCCTTTGAGCACAATGAGGAGTGTTCATGCTAACCCAGGAAGAGGATCAGCAGCTGGTCGAGCGCGTACAACGCGGCGACAAGCGAGCATTTGATCTGCTAGTGCTGAAATATCAGCACAAAATTCTCGGGTTGATCGTGCGGTTTGTGCACGACACCCATGAAGCGCAGGACGTTGCACAGGAAGCCTTTATCAAGGCTTACCGTGCACTGGGCAATTTTCGCGGTGATAGCGCGTTTTATACGTGGCTGTACCGCATCGCCATCAACACGGCGAAGAACTATCTGGTGTCTCGCGGGCGCCGCCCACCAGACAGTGATGTCAGTTCAGAAGATGCTGAATTTTACGATGGTGATCACGGTCTCAAAGATCTCGAGTCGCCGGAGCGAGCATTGCTGCGCGACGAAATAGAGGGAACCGTTCATCGAACGATTCAGCAACTGCCAGAAGATTTACGTACGGCGTTAACTTTACGTGAATTTGATGGTCTGAGTTACGAAGACATTGCGAGCGTCATGCAATGTCCGGTGGGGACTGTAAGGTCACGGATTTTCCGGGCCCGGGAAGCCATCGACAAAGCCTTGCAACCGTTGTTGCAGGAAAACTAAAGACAGCGGCGACAGCCAAGAGAGGAACCGCCATGAGTCGTGATGCCCTGCAGGAATCGCTGTCCGCAGTGATGGATAACGAAGCGGATGAACTGGAACTTCGTCGGGTGCTCAACGCATTTGATGATGCCGAAACCCGTGATACCTGGTCTCGTTACCAAGTCGCTCGGGCGGTGATGCACAAGGATCTTCTAATCCCTCGTCTGGATATTGCTGCGGCCGTTTCTGCCGCGCTGGCCGATGAAGCCGTTCCGGCAAAAGCTGCTCGTGGTCCATGGCGTAGCCTGGGTCGTCTGGCAGTCGCTGCTTCGGTGACCGTCGCCGTACTGGCCGGTGTTCGTCTGTACAACCAGGACGAAATTGCTGGTGCCGAACTGGCCCAGCAGACTCAGCAACCGGTCATGGCCGGTCCGCAGGTCAAAGGTCCGGCTGTACTGGCTGGCTACAAGGAAAGCTCTGATACCGCCGGCCCTATGGCTAACGGTGTACTCCAGGGGCAACCCGGCTGGCAGGATCAGCGTCTACCAGGTTACCTGCGCCAACACGCACAGGAAGCGGCCGGGAAGAATGCTGAAAGTGCATTGCCATACGCTCGCGCAGCAAGCCTGGAAAACCGCTGAACCGCTAAGGAGCCCTATGCGCGCCATACCGCTCCTTACGCTTCTGCTCAGTAGTTGGTTTGCAGTACCCGCCCATGCCGATGACGCCCAAGACTGGCTGATTCGACTTGGGCGTGCAGAGCAGCAGCAAAACTTTCAAGGTACGTTCGTTTACGAGCGTAACGGCAGCTTTTCTACCCATGACATCTGGCAACGTGTTCAGAATGGTCAGGTCCGAGAGCGGCTATTGCAGCTCGATGGCTCTGCCCAGGAAGTTGTGCGGATAGACGGTAATACCCAATGTGTCAGCGGCACTCTTGTGGCCGGCCTTGGGAACTCTCGTGGCACTGCGTCACGTTCGCTGGATCCGCAAAAACTCAATCAATTCTATGACTTGGCCATCATTGGCAAATCTCGCGTGGCCGGTCGTAATGCGGTGATTGTTTCGATTACCCCGCGTGACCATTATCGT
Organism: Pseudomonas sp. MUP55; assembly: GCF_034043515.1. Classification (NCBI taxonomy): domain Bacteria; kingdom Pseudomonadati; phylum Pseudomonadota; class Gammaproteobacteria; order Pseudomonadales; family Pseudomonadaceae; genus Pseudomonas; species Pseudomonas sp. MUP55. Next base: position 1,635,259 of record NZ_CP138214.1, read on the forward strand.
TATGGTTTCGAACTCCACCTGGATCGTGAAACGGCATTGCCGCTCAAGTCGTTGCTACTCAGCGAGCAGGGTCAGCTGCTGGAGCGCTTTCAGTTCGTTCGATTGAATACGTCCACAATCCCCGCTGATCGCGATTTGCAGCCCAGTGGCGAATGCACGCCCGTTGGGCTTGGCCGCGGCAAGGCAGCGCAAGCAACCGCTTCCAGTGCGTGGCATCTAGATTGGTTGCCACCTGGATTTGAGCTGACCAGCAGTACATCTCGCAAAGACCTCCAAACCAAATCCACCATCGATAGCTTGATGTATGACGATGGGCTCGCACATTTTTCGATATTTCTTGAATCGACCGAAGGCGCAAGCGTGCCGGAAACCCGTACTCAGCTTGGACCTACGGTTGCGGTGTCTCGGCACCTGAATACGGTGGACGGCGAAATGATGGTAACCGTAGTGGGGGAAATCCCAATCGGCACTGCCGAGCGCATCGCGTTGTCGGTTCGCGGTGAAAAGACCGCAGCCAAGCCGTGAGTCGTTAATCCAGTGTTCATCTTGATCTTGCACGCTGCGCCCATGTCAGAGCGCGTACCGAGAGCATGAAATGTCTGGATCAGCATTTTCACTTGCAAAAAATCCGTATGTTTTTTATAGGTCAGGGCTTCTCGGCCCTGGCCTTGTTTTGTTCGCGGAACATGAAGCGTCGGTCGCGTTTCCGGCGTCTTTTTGAACCCTGTCGCTCAACCCTGCTCGTCGTAACGGGAGCTGTATGTCGATACCACGTTTGAAGTCTTACCTATCCATAGTCGCCACGGTGTTGGTGCTGGGTCAGGCCGTGCCCGCGCAAGCGGTCGAGCTGCCTGACTTTACCCAACTGGTGGAGCAGGCCTCACCTGCGGTGGTGAATATCAGTACCACGCAGAAGTTGCCGGATCGCAAAGTTTCGAACCAGCAGATGCCCGACCTGGAAGGCCTGCCGCCAATGCTGCGCGAGTTCTTCGAACGAGGCATGCCGCAACCACGCTCGCCGCGTGGTGGTGGCGGTGGGCAGCGCGAGGCGCAGTCCCTGGGTTCCGGGTTCATCATTTCGCCTGACGGCTATATCCTGACCAACAATCACGTGATTGCCGATGCTGACGAGATCCTCGTGCGCCTGGCCGATCGCAGTGAGTTGAAAGCCAAGCTGGTCGGCACCGACCCGCGTTCCGACGTGGCCTTGCTGAAGATCGAAGGCAAAGACTTGCCAGTGCTCAAGTTGGGCAAGTCCCAGGACCTGAAAGCGGGCCAGTGGGTGGTGGCGATCGGTTCGCCGTTCGGTTTTGATCATACCGTCACCCAAGGCATCGTCAGCGCCATCGGTCGCAGCCTGCCCAATGAAAACTATGTGCCGTTCATCCAGACCGACGTGCCGATCAACCCGGGCAACTCCGGAGGTCCGTTGTTCAACCTGGCGGGCGAAGTGGTAGGCATCAACTCGCAGATCTACACCCGTTCCGGCGGTTTCATGGGGGTGTCTTTCGCGATTCCGATCGACGTGGCCATGGATGTCTCCAATCAGCTCAAAGCCGGTGGCAAAGTGAGCCGTGGTTGGCTGGGTGTGGTGATTCAGGAAGTGAACAAGGACCTTGCAGAGTCTTTCGGGCTCGACAAGCCAGCGGGTGCGCTGGTCGCGCAGATCCAGGATGACGGCCCGGCTGCCAAGGGTGGCCTGCAGGTTGGCGACGTGATCCTGAGCATGAACGGCCAGCCGATCATCATGTCGGCCGACTTGCCGCATCTGGTCGGCGCGCTCAAGGCCGGCAGCAAAGCCAAGCTGGAAGTGATTCGTGACGGCAAGCGTCAGAATGTCGAACTCACCGTCGGCGCAATCCCGGAAGAGGGCGCGACCCTGGACGCCCTGGGTAACGCCAAGCCAGGTGCGGAGCGCAGCAGCAACCGCCTGGGCATTGCCGTGGTAGAGCTGACTGCCGAGCAGAAGAAAACCTACGACCTCAAGAGTGGCGTCGTGATCAAGGAGGTTCAGGACGGCCCTGCCGCGTTGATCGGCCTGCAGCCGGGCGACGTGATCACCCACCTGAACAACCAGGCAATCGATAACACCAAGGAGTTCACCGACATCGCCAAGGCGTTGCCGAAGAATCGCTCGGTGTCGATGCGTGTGCTGCGTCAAGGGCGTGCGAGCTTCATCACCTTCAAGCTGGCCGAGTAACCTTCCAGCCCAATAAAAAGCCCCGCTATCGGTAAACGATGGCGGGGCTTTTTTGTGCGCGATGGGTTTAGCTCATCATCCCTTTCACCAGGCGTTCCTGCTCGATCAGCTCACGCTGGCGCGCATCGATTCGCGAGGACAACGGAAAATTATTGCCGGCGCGGCGCTTGGCAAAATCCAACTGCTGAATGGCCTGCTGGAAGTCGCCCACCAGGGCGAAATATTCGGCGCGTGCCTGGTGCAGTCCAATGATATTGCCCGACAAACCGCGCGTTTCGGCGACCTGATACCACACGTCCGGATCGTCCGGCCGAGACTTGAGCAAGCCATCCAGGGCTTTTTCCGCATCAGCCGTGCGGTTCTGCTTCAGCAACAAGTCTACGCGGACCTGGTTCAGCGGGTAGTTGCTCGGATACTGGGTAAGCATGCGGTCGGTGCGTTGTTGTGCGTCCGGCATGCGATTGCTGGTGATATCCAGCTCGATCTGCGCCAGGTTGTAGGTAATGTCGTTGGGCGCTTTGGCCAGCAAAGGCGCCAGGCTTTCCCGCGCTTCCTTGAGCTGGGTGCCCTTGATCTGGGCGATGGCCAAGCCATAGCGCGCCACATCGTTCTTCGGATTCTCGTCCAGCTGTGCCTGGAACCGTTTGGCGGCGAGGCCTGGCGTGTCTTCGTACTTCAGCTGCACCCGCGCGCGGATCAGTTGATAGCGCAAGCTGTCTTCCTTTCCACCGGGTTTGGCCTGCTCCGCGCGGTTGCGGGTGTCGGCGATCCGCGATTCTGTCACCGGGTGCGTCAAAAGGAATTCCGGTGGCTTGGCGTCGAAGCGATACTGGCGCATCAGGCGCTCGAACATGGTGGGCATGGAGCGTGGGTCGTAGCCGGCTTTCTCCAGGTTGAGGATGCCGATACGATCGGCTTCCTGTTCGTTCTGCCGGGAAAAGCGACGTTGCTCCTGGATCGCGGCGGCCTGGGAGCCGGCAATCGCGGCAATGCCCGCATCGCCAGCACCGGCTGCGGCAGCAATGATGCCGCCGAGCAGGGCCGCCATCATGGGGATCTGCATGCGCGACTGCGCTTCCACGCCTCGGGCAAAGTGACGCTGGGATAAGTGCGCCAACTCGTGGGCCAGCACCGATGCGTATTCGCCTTCGGTCTGGGCATTGAGGAACAGCCCACCATTGACCCCGACGATCCCGCCGGGTGCCGCGAAGGCGTTGAGCTGAGGGCTGTTGATCAGAATGAATTCCAGGCGCCGGTCATTGACCTGGCTGGTCTCCACCAGCTTGTACACGCTGGTTTCGACGTAATCCTTGAGCTGCGGGTCATTGAGCTGCGAGACCTGGCCCCGCAGGTAGGCCAGCCACGCGCGGCCCAGTTGGTATTCCTGTTGAGGCGAGACAATGGCAGAACTGGCGTCGCCGAGTGACGGCAGCTCGTCAGCGAAGGCCGGGGAGGCCAGCAGGCAGGCCAGCGTCAGCAGGGTAGGGCGCAAAAAATTCATGCACGAAGCCTTTCGACAAAGAGCTTACTGTAGCCGGACACTGAGCTTCGGACCAGATATTCTAAGCAGCTCAAATGTTTGCCTGGAGTAACACCATGACCGACGCTGTAGCCTTTGACGCCGAACTCGATGCCAGCGGCCTCAACTGTCCGTTGCCCTTGCTCAAGGCCAAGCTGGAGCTCAATCGACTGGCCAGTGGCGCCGTACTCAAGGTGATCGCCACCGACGCAGGCTCCCAGCGCGACTTTAGGACCTTCGCCAAGCTGGCGGGCCATACGCTGGTCCAGGAAGACGAGGCAGCAGGTGTGTACCGTTACTGGTTACGCAAGGCCTGATGCCCGGTAGGTCAGGCCTTGTTCAGTGCCTGTGCCGCCGCCAGAACCGCGTCCACATGCCCGGGCACTTTCACGCCGCGCCATTCCTGACGCAGCACGCCTTCACTGTCGATCAGAAAGGTGCTGCGATCCACACCCAGGTATTCCTTGCCGTATAGCTTCTTCAGCTTGATCACATCAAACAACTGGCATACCGCCTCGTCCTTGTCGCTGATCAGCTCGAACGGGAACGCCTGCTTGCCCTTGAAGTTTTCGTGGGACTTCACGCTGTCGCGCGACACGCCAAACACTTCGGTATTGGCAGCCTTGAATGCGGCGTATTGATCACGAAAACCTTGACCCTCGGTGGTGCAACCCGGGGTGCTGTCCTTGGGGTAGAAATAGATCACCACTTGCTTGCCCTTGAGGGCGGCAAGGCTGAAGGTCTGGCCGCTGGTGGCCTGGGCTTCGAAATCGGCTACGGGTGTGTCGATGGCTACCGGCATGGTATGTCCTTACATGGGGTTCTGTGGGCGCCAAGGCTCGATCAGGGCGTCAAGGTTCAGGGCGTCGGCGAAATCCAGGAACTGGTCGCGCAACCAACTGATCTGCACGCCGGCCGGCAAGGTCACGGTGAAGGTGGCATTGAGCATGGTGCCGCCGGTTTGTGGCGCCTGGTAGGTGTCGCAGGTGAGGTTCTCCAACTCGACGTTGTGGTCGATAAAGAACTGGCACAGCTCGTTGACGATGTCCGAGCGATAGGCCGAGCTGACATAGGCCACATAAGGCAAGGCCTGTGGGCGATTTTCCAGGGCGGCGCTGCGTACCACGTTAACGGTGAAATTGTGCTTCTTGGCCAGGCCCGGCAGGCCGGTCTCCAGGCGTGCGAGGGCGTCCCAGCTGCCGGAAATCTGCAGCACCAGCGCACTGCACTCGCCATGGCGGGTCAGGCGGGAGGTCACCACGGCGCAGCGGTTTTCATGGCTGGCGCGGCACAGGACGTTGGTCAGCTCCATGGGGTTGGCGCCGAGGGCACTGATAACAAGGAATTGTTCGCGAACTGTGGGGGTGGACATGCAGCCTTCCTAAAGCGATGAGCGGTCGATACCGTCAGAGCTGTATCGATCAAAGGATCAAGGGTAGCGAAAACCATCGCCAAGGGCTAGGAGGTGGCGTTTTCATTACGTGAACGAACTGCTTGAAGGGGGGCTTTGGCCCAATGATGGCATTGCCCGTCGTTTAGTTGCGCCAGAACGCATCCTCGCACGGTACTTCGCTTGTACAAGCATCTTGGCGCCAGTACCATTACGGCTCTCTTTTTCCGGCAGGAGCGGTTGCATGATTGCGGGCAGTATGGTGGCACTGGTCACACCCATGGATGCACAAGGTCATCTCGACTGGGACAGCCTGGGCAAACTGGTGGACTTCCACCTGCAAGAAGGCACCAACGCCATCGTGGCGGTCGGCACCACAGGTGAATCGGCCACCCTCGATGTGGAAGAACACATCCAGGTGATCGAGTTCGTGGTCAAGCGCGTTGCGGGCCGCATCGCCGTGATCGCCGGTACCGGCGCCAACTCGACGCGTGAAGCGATCGAACTGACCCGCAATGCCAAGAAGGCCGGCGCCGATGCCTGCCTGCTGGTGACGCCGTACTACAACAAGCCGACTCAGGAAGGCCTGTACCAGCACTTTCGCACCATTGCCGAAGCTGTCGACATCCCGCAGATCCTCTACAACGTACCCGGCCGCACCGCGTGCGACATGAAAGCCGAGACGGTGATCCGCCTGTCTACCGTGCCGAACATCATCGGTATCAAGGAAGCCACCGGCGACCTGCAGCGCGCCAAGGACATCCTGGCCGGCGTGAGCAGCGATTTCCTGTTGTATTCCGGTGACGACGCCACTGCAGTGGAACTGATCCTGCTGGGTGGCAAGGGCAACATTTCCGTGACCGCCAACGTTGCCCCGCGCGCCATGAGCGAAATGTGCGCCGCCGCCATTGCCGGTGACGCCGCGACCGCGCGTGCGATCCACGAGAAGCTCATGCCGCTCAACAAGACACTGTTTATCGAATCCAACCCTATTCCCGTGAAGTGGGCGCTATTTGAGATGGGCCTGATGCCGGACGGTATCCGTCTGCCGCTCACCCGGCTCAGCGAAGCCTGTCACGAACCGCTGCGACAGGCCCTGCGCCAGTCCGGCGTCCTGGTTTAATTGAGGAAGCACTACGCATGAAGCGATTGGCCGGACTTTCCGCACTTGCCTTGATTATCTCCAGCACCAGTGGCTGCGGTTGGGTATGGGGCCCGGAGGGCTACTTCCGTGACCGCGGCAGCGATTACCTGGAAGCGCAAGCAACCAAACCCATGCAACTGCCGCCTGACGTGAGCGTCGCCAAGCGCCTCGACCCGTTGCTGCCGATTCCGCGCAATGTCGCCGACGACACCGTCAAGGGTGAGTACGTGGTGCCACGCCCGCAGCCGATCACGGCGGTGGCCGATGCCAGCGACTACAGCCTGCAAAAGAGCGGCGACAATCGCTGGATCGTGGCTCAGCGTCCACCCGCCGAAGTCTGGCCGGTGGCCGTGCAGTTCTTCCAGGACAACGGTTTCCGTCTCGACCAGCAGCGTCCGCAGACCGGTGAGTTCACCACAGCCTGGCAACACGGCAGCGAGCTGTCCGCCAACATGGCCCAGCGTCTGCAGGCCAGTGGTGTAGCCGCCGATAACGAAGCCCGCGTGCGTGTACGCATCGAGCCTGGCGTGCAACGCAATACCAGTGAAGTCTATGTGGTCAGCGCCGAGCGTCCCGCCGGCAGCACCGCCAACGTCGACTTCACCAACCGCTCGGTCAATACCGGCGTCGACGCCGCGCTGGTCGACGAGATGCTGGCCAGCATGAGCCGCATCTCCGAGAAGGGCGGCTCGGTTTCCCTGCTCGCCGCACGTGATTACGACACCCCTAGCCGCGTCAGCCTCACCGAAGACGGCAGCGGCAACGTGGTGCTGAACCTGGGTGAAGACCTGGATCGCGCCTGGGCCAGCGTAGGTCGCGCGTTGGAGCAGGGCCCTTGGCGCGTTGAGGACATCAACCGCAGCCTGGGCCTGTACTACATCAACGTGGCTGAAAAGGCCGAGAAAAAAGACGACGAGCCAGGTTTCTTCGGCAAATTGTTCGGCAGCCAGCCGACCAAGGAAGAAGTTGAGACCCGCGCCGAGCGTTACCAGGTTCGTTTGAGCAAGGTCGGCGAGAGCGTGCAAGTCACCGTCGAGAAGAACATCAACACCGTCGCGCCAGCTGAAACAGCGCGCAAAGTGTTGGGCGTGATTCAGGACAACCTGGGCTGATCCGATGCGTTTTGCTGTTCTCGGTAGCGGTAGCCAAGGGAACGGCACGCTGGTCGCCCACGACGATACGTACGTACTGGTGGATTGTGGTTTCTCGTTAAGAGAAACCGAGCGGCGCCTGCTGCGCCTGGGGGTTCACCCTGCGCAGCTGAGCGCGATTCTGGTGACCCACGAACATGCCGATCACGTGCATGGCGTGGGTTTGCTGTCTCGGCGCTACAATCTTCCGGTGTACTTGAGTCGCGGCACGTTGCGCGGGATGCGCAAACCCATTGAACCCGCAGGTTTCCTGGCCGGTGGCGAGCAACTGCAGATCGGTGCCCTTAGCATCAATGTTGTCGCGGTGGCTCACGACGCTCAGGAACCCACGCAATATGTATTCAGTGGTGGCGAGCGGCGCTTGGGTGTACTCACTGACCTCGGGTCCTACTGTGCCAAAGTGCTGGACGGTTACCGCGACCTCGATGCCTTGATGATCGAGTCCAATCACTGCCGAGACCTGCTGGCTCGCGGTCATTACCCCTACTTTCTCAAGCAGCGGGTGGGTGGCGAGCTGGGACATTTGAACAACCACCAGGCGGCGTACCTGGTGTATGAGTTGGGCTGGCAAGACCTGCAACACCTGGTCCTGGCCCACCTGAGCAGCAAGAACAACCTGCCGACGCTTGCCCGGCAATGTTTTGTCGACACCCTAGGGTGCGACCCGGACTGGCTGCAACTGGCCGATCAAGATTCAGGGCTCGACTGGCGACACATCGCCTAGCCCACCTCACTCAAAGCGGAGCCCATCATGGAAAAACGTGAAGAACTCTACCGCGGCAAAGCCAAGTCGGTGTACAAGACCGACGACGCCAACCGCCTGATCCTGCTGTTTCGCAACGACACCTCGGCGTTCGACGGCAAGCGCATCGAACAACTTGATCGCAAGGGCATGGTGAACAACAAGTTCAACGCCTTCATCATGCAGAAGCTCGAAGAGGCCGGTATTCCGACTCAATTCGACAAACTGCTGGGCGACAACGAGTGCCTGGTCAAGAAGCTCGACATGATCCCGGTCGAATGCGTCGTGCGTAACTACGCTGCCGGCAGCCTGGTCAAGCGCCTGGGCGTGGAGGAGGGCCTCAAGCTCAATCCTTACACGTTCGAACTGTTTCTGAAGGACGACGCCAAGGGCGACCCGTTCATCAACGAATCCCACGTCGTGGCCTTCGGCTGGGGCACCGCTGAACAGCTGGCGCGCATGAAAGAGTTGTCCCTCAAGGTCAACGACGTGCTGAGCAAGCTGTTCGACGATGCCGGCCTTCTGCTGGTGGACTTCAAGCTCGAATTCGGCGTTTTCCACGACGGCTCCATCGTCCTGGGCGACGAGTTCAGCCCAGACGGCTGCCGCCTGTGGGACAAGGACACCAAGAAGAAGATGGACAAGGACCGCTTCCGCCAGGGCCTCGGTGATGTCATCGAAGCCTACGAAGAAGTCGCCAATCGTCTCGGCGTACCGCTGTAATCGACGCAAGCATCTGATAGCACGGAAAAAAACCGCTTCGGCGCTTTGCATCCACGAACCATGCTGTTATGATGCGCGCCGTTGGAGAGATGCCAGAGTGGCCGAATGGGACGGATTCGAAATCCGTTGTACCTTCACCGGTACCTAGGGTTCGAATCCCTATCTCTCCGCCATTATTTATAAACGAAAACCCCCAATAGCTTGGATGTTATTGGGGGTTTTTGTTTTTGTAGCAGAAATACCCGGGTGAATTCTGCTACGGTCGTCATTACCTGATGGCAGTGCGGGTCGGTCATGAATTTTGAAAAAGTGCTCACGCATTTGCAGGCGAATCTTGCGGGGCTGTTGGCTGTTTACGTCTTTGGCAGCCGAGTCACGGGCGAGGCGAATGCTGACAGCGATCTCGACGTGGCTGTGCTGATTGAAGGGAGCATCGACCCCCTACAATTGTGGCGTTTATCCGGAGAGCTGGCGGATATCGTCAAAGCCCCTGTTGACCTGCTGGACTTGCGTGCGGCTTCGACGGTCATGCAATACCAGGTTATAACCACGGGGCGTCGACTCTGGAGTAAAGACAGCCAGGCCGGTGTATTCGAAAGTTATATTCTCAGCGAGAAGACTGCGCTGGATTCTGCCAGGGCTGGGCTGCTAGTCGACATTCATAAGGACGGGACGGTATATGGTCGATGATGTGCTCATTAACAAGGCGGCCAGTATCGAGCGTTGCGTCGCTCGTGCTCGCGAGGAATACGAAAAGGATCCCGCCAGTTTTGCCACCGATTTTACTCGTCAGGATGCGGCCATCCTGAACATTCAGCGCGCCTGTGAAGCCGCTCTGGACATGGGGCAGCATCTTATCCGCCGCGAGCGCCTTGGCGTTCCCCAGGGAGCTCGTGATGTGTTCGAGCTGCTGGCACAGGGCGGATGGGTGAACCCTTCCTTGTTGACCAATCTGAAAAATATGGTCGGTTTCCGCAATATCGCAGTGCATGAGTATCAAACGCTGCAGCTGCCGATCACGGTTGCGATCATTACCAAACACCTGGGCGACTTTCTGGCCTTCAGCTCACAAGTTTTAACCAGGGACTCTGGCCAGCCAGGCGCTTCAAAAGCTCCTTGAAGTACGTCGCCACATCAGCGACCTTTTCACGTTAGCCGAGGGCGTTACGCGCACCAGCGTCGCTACGGGAATTCTGGTTGCCGGGCTTTTCAAGCGGTTCAGTCATCTCCCGCACCCGAAAAAAAAGCCTGCTGAACTCAACGCTCAGCAGGCCTTTTTGCGCATCTAACCCGATCAGGCAGGCTGCGCCACCAGGCTATTACTGACCTTGCGGCCCAATACCAGCACGGTGGCAAAACCACATCCCACCAACACCGTCGCCAGGCTCAACAACACCGAGCTACCCATCTGATCGACAATGCGCCCACCAAAGAACGAGCCCAGGGCGATGATCACCTGAAACAGCGCCACAAACAGTGGCATGCCCCGTTCTACATCCTTGGGCGCCACGACAAACATCCAGATGCTGGCGCAGGCGGGGAAAGCGCCGAAGGCGAAGCCCCAGAGGGCGATCAGCATCGCTGCGCCGGTCATGCCGGTGGCGAAGTAGGGGAACAGCGCAGTGCTGGTGCCGATCATCAGTGCAACCAGCAGCAGGGTATTGCGTACGCTGCGGTTGGCGGCGAAGCCGGCGAAGATATTACCCATCACGCCCGCCACGCCATACAACAGCAACAGCGAACCAATGGTTGGTCCGTCAAAGCCTGAACTGTGTTTGAAAAACGGCGCGACATAGGTGTACGCGGCAAAGTGGGCCAGGCCGATCAGCAAGACGGCGATCAACCCGACCCGAGCTTGTGGATTGATAAACAGGGCCGGCAGGTCGCGAACCTGAATGGCTTTTTCCGGGGTGAGTCGGGGCAGCAGGAAGACCTGCGCCAGCAGCACCGGAATACCCACCAGCGCGGTGACCAGAAAGGTCATGCGCCAGCCCATCAGGCCACTGAGCCAGGTACCCACAGGCACGCCCAATACGGTGGCGAGGGTCACGCCCATCATGATGATCGAAGTGGCTTTCGCAACCCCCACGCCTTTGGGCGCCAGTCGCCCGCTGAGCGCGATGGCCGTCGCCCAGAAGCCACCAATGCTGATGCCGAGCAAGACGCGGCCGAACAGCAGCAGGCTGAAATCACTGGCGAAGGCCACCACCGAGTTGGCGATGATCATCACCAGCGTCAGACCGATCAGCAAATAGCGACGGTCCATCGCGCCGATGCTCACCGACAGGAACGGCGCAGCGAGGGCGGCCATGATACCGGGCAGTGTCACCATCAGGCCCGCGTGACCGGCGCTGATACCCAGGTCGCTGGCGACGTCATTGAGCACGCCCACCGGGAGAAATTCGCTGGTCACCAGGGCAAAAGCGCCCACGGCGACCGAAAGAATCGCCAGCCACTGCTGTTTGACGCTTTGTTGATTATGTTCGGGAAGCCCGCTAGGGGCCTGGCTCGCGCTTGGCATGGGGTTGGGTTCCAGGAGGAATGTCGCCTGAAGCCAGGCGGGGAGGGGAATTTGGAAGGGATTATAGGAATCAGCATCGGCAATCGAGCAGGCGCTCGTTTCGATAGTAATCATCAGTGCTATCGATGTGACGAGGAGTCGGTTGTTCAATCGGCACTATCAACGAAAGGCCTGCTGATCAGTTTCAGCAGGTTGTTTTCATCCATCGTTGGTGTTAATTTTCATCGCCCTGCAACAGCGCAGCGTAGTCCTGCCCCCCGTAAAATACGCCCACGATTGATACCGTTTCGCAATCAGGCGCCACCCTGAAGGCGATGATGGTGTGGCGACGATAATGAGTGATGCGCAGGCCTGTCAGCAGGTCGTCGCGGCGCACGCCACGCAAGGGAAACAGGGCAAGGCTTTCGCAGTGGCCGACGAGGTTGTCTATGAAACGCGCGGCTACGGATGGGGAGCCGACATCGCTGATGTAATCTTCCAGAGCATCGAGTTGCGCCAGGACTTCAGGCGAAAAGACGACCGAGTGGCTCACGCTTGCCCTGTGCCTCTGCGCTGGCGCTTGACTGTCATATGTGCGCGCACCTGCTCAGCGGACAACCCGAGCTCAGGCTCAGCCTCGAGGGCGGTCGCTGCGGGAATGACTTCATCCTTAAGCCAGTTTTCCATGGCACGGTCACGCGCCAGCAGCGCCCGCAGGCCGTCGCGAATCACTTCGCTTTCAGTGGCATATTCGCCGCAAGCCACCTTGGCTTTGACCAGAGCAGCCATTTCGAGGGGAAGCGTGATGCTAATTTGCTGGGTTGAACGCATTGGGGTCTCCGCCGGCAGTGGGTAGGATTCAATCCTACTTGACCATTGGCGCGATGCAAGAAGCAACTGATCGATGCCGATATCCGGCGTCTCTTCGTCCATCCAGAACTGATAGGTTTCCATGAGTGCTACATCTCCCGTTGTGTAAGTCAGGCCGCAAGTATTGACCTGTTTTGGCGATTGCGTGGTCGTAGGCGGCTGATAACCTGCTGATATGTATGACTCGATATGTGTAACAGGGTTATCCGGACAAAGCCGTCCCGCCACACATGGCGTCCCACCGGCTCCCATACGATAATGCTCGCCATCCCGACCACTTTGGCTTCCTTCCCGTGATCATCAACTTCGACCTCAACGACCTCCAGGCCTTTCGCGCCGTGGTAGACAAGGGCAGTTTTCGCGGCGCCGCCGAAGCGATCCGAATCTCGCAGCCGGCCCTCAGCCGACGTATCGAAAAGCTTGAGTCCGCACTCGATGTAAAACTGTTCGAACGCACCACGCGCAGGGTCAGCCTGACCATGGTCGGGCGGGCGTTCCTGCCTCAGGTCGAACGCATGCTCGACGACCTCGATATCGCCTTGATGGGCATCAGCAACGTCGCGTCCACGCGCATGGGTAACGTCACCATTGCCTGCGTGCCGTCCACCGCGTACTACTTCATGCCCCATGTCATTTCCGAATTCCACAAGCTGTATCCGAAGATTCGTTTGCGGGTACTGGATGCCAGTGCCGGTGAGGTGTGCAATGCGGTAGAAAGTGGCGAAGCGGATTTTGGCGTGAGCTTCAGCGGCAGCCTGGCGGATGAAGTGGAGTTCGAGTTGTTGCTGCAGGAGCGCTATGTGCTGGCCTGTCGTCGTGACCATCCGCTGGCCACGCGGGAGAGCGTGACGTGGACCGAAGCCTACGAGCATGACTACATCACGGTGGACAAAACCTCGGGCAACCGCTTCCTGCTGGACCAGGCCCTGCGCGGTGTGCGCGTGAAAAAACCGAGTATCTGCGAGACCCACCACGTGACCACGATGATCGGTTTGGTGGAGGCGGGGTTGGGCGTGGCGATGGTGCCGTCGATTGCAATGCCGGCGTGCGAACACCCGATTCTGGTGAGTGTGCCGCTGGTGGAGCCGCACGTGATGCGCAACGTGGGCTTGATCAAGCGCCGCGGGCGGACATTGCCGCCCGCGGCGCTGGAGTTGGAACGGTTAGTGCGGGAGATGCCGTTTCGCTCAGCGTGACACCGAGTCCAGCCCGGTGGATTGCACCACCGGTTGAGCTTCGGGCGATGCCATGAACTGCAGCAGCGCCTTGGCCTCTTCCGGGTGTTCGGCATTGACCGGAATGCCCGCTGCAAAACGCGTAACGGACTGCACATCTTCCGGGATCTTGCCGACAAACGTCACGCCCTTGACCGGCAACAATTCCGCCACCTGCTGCAAACCGACTTCGTAATCACCCTTTGCCACCTGCTCGCCCACCGGTACACGTTCGATCATGGTGCCCTTGGCCGGCATGCCGAGCTTTTTGAACAGCTCTTTCTCCACATACACACCGCTGGCGCTGTCCGAGTACGCCACCGACTTGGCCTTGCTCAATACGGCCTTGAGTTCGGCATCGGTGCCGATGGAAGGTTTGACCGCACCTTCCTTCACCACCAAGCCAATCCGCGAATCCGCCAGTTCCACGCGGGAGGCGGGGTCGACCTTGCCTTGTTTGATCAGCTCATCCAAAGCGTAGCCGACCATGATCACCACATCGGCGTGTTCGCCACGGGCCAGGCGATTGGGAATCGCTTCCGGCGCCTTGCCCATCGACGGGCCGAGAATGGTGTCGAGGGTGTCACCGCTATGCTTGGCATATTGCGGGCCGAGCAATTTATACGCGGCGGTGAAGCCACCGGAGGTCATCACCTTAAGTTCTTCAGCCTGTGCTGACAGCGACAGGGCGCCCAGCACCATGGCGGTGAGGGCTTTGAACAGCGGCTTCATTGCGCAGCACCCTGCATGACCTGGCCTCGGGTATTGGCACGGCGATACAGCGCCAGGGTGGAACACAGCGCGCACAGCGCAGCGAACATCATCCAGTAGGCTGGCGACGCCTTGTCTTCGGTGATGTGAATGAACCACGTGGAGATTGCAGGCGTGAAGCCACCGAAAACCGCGGTGGCCAGGCTGTAGGCCAGGGAAAAGCCGGCAACGCGCACTTCTACCGGCATGATTTCAGTCAGTGCCGGGATCATTGCGCCGTTGTACATGCCGTAGAGGAAGGAGAACCACAGCAGGGTTTCCAGCATGTGTGCAAAGCTTGGCGCGTTGACCACGTAGGACAACGCTGGATAAGCCGTGAGAACGGTCAACACGGTCATGGCGATCAGTACCGGCTTGCGGCCAAAGCGGTCGCTCAGGGTGCCGCCGATCGGTAGCCAGACGAAGTTGGACACCGCCACCAGCAAGGTCACCAGCAGCGCATCGGAGGTACTCAGTTGCAGCACGGTCTTGCCGAAGGTGGGGGCGTACACCGTGATCAGATAGAACGCAGTGGTGGTCATCGCCACCATCAGCATGCCGCCAATCACCACGGTCCAATTTTTCACCAGGGTGGCCATGACTTCACGCATGGTCGGGCGATGTTTGCGTTTGGCGAACTCTTCGGTTTCCTGCAGGTTACGTCGCAGCACGAAGATAAACGGGATGATCACGCAACCGACGGCGAACGGGATGCGCCAGCCCCAGTCGGCCACCACGGCTGGTTCCATCCAGACATTCAAGCCATAGCCCAGTGCGGCGGCGACCACGATGGAGATCTGCTGACTGCCCGACTGCCAACTGGTGTAGAAGCCCTTGCGACCAGGCGTGGCCATCTCGGACAGGTACACCGACACACCGCCCAGTTCCGCACCGGCCGAGAAGCCCTGCAACAGACGACCCAGCAGCACCAGCAACGGCGCCCATAGGCCAATGGTGTGGTAACCGGGCACCAGCACGATCAACAGCGTGCCGCTGGCCATGATCGAGAGGGTGACGATCAGGCCTTTGCGCCGTCCCACGTCATCGATATAGGCACCCAGAATGATCGCGCCCAACGGACGCATCAGAAAGCCTGCACCGAACACGGCAAAGGTCATCATCAAGGATGCAAATTCGTTGGCGGCGGGGAAGAAGGCAGCAGCGATGTAGGTGGCGTAGAACCCGAACAGAAAGAAATCGAATTGTTCGAGGAAGTTGCCCGAAGTGACGCGCAATACGGCGCCTACTTTCGAGGGGGCAGCCGCAGGCCGGGAAGGGCTAGTCATGGTTTTGTGTCTCCAGCGTTCTTTTTAAAGTGCTTGTTTCGCTTAAGACTTGGGATAGTGGCTGACACATTTAGAAATGATAAGTGACAAATTTGGATAGATTGATGCGTCATGGCTATCAATCAAAGTGCGCTGCTGAAAGCCGCTCCTTGTTCTATGCTTGAAACCGTGACCAATTCTTATGGATGGGAGGTGGCTATGGGCAATGAACCGAAGCAGCACAACGAGCAGGAGAGCGAGCAACCCCGGCAGTGGCCCGAGGAAGAAAAGCCGCAAACCTGGAAGCACCCGGACGACGGCACGGAACTCTCCGAGCGGGATCAGGAGTTTCCGCTGAAACCGTGAGCTGCGAACCAAGGCGTGAAAATTGTGGCGTGGGCTTGCCCTAATGCCAGTCAACAGCAAGCAGCCCAAGCGACCTTTGGCGAGGGAGCTTGCTCCCGCTGGGCCGCGAAGCGGCCCCAAACAATGGGCCTGCTGCGCAGTCCGACGGGAGCAAGCTCCCTCGCCACGGGTACGGTTTTCACCTCACATCAGGGCAAGCCCCGCTTTCACAATGGCTATAAATCTTTCTGGGAGCCCATGAAACCCGCGACCTAGACAAAACTGATGCGTCTACCGACATAGACGCCGCCCCATTGCCTTTCTAAACTGCGGCTTGTCTTGGGGAAGGGGCAGGCGCCGATGAATCGCAATGAATTACGCAAGGCTGATATCAACCTGATGGTGGTGTTCGAAGCGCTGATGCTCGAGCGCAACGTGACGCGTGTAGCGGAGAAGCTGTTTCTCGGCCAGCCAACCATCAGTTCGGCTCTCAATCGTCTGCGCACGTTGTTCAACGACCCGTTGTTCATCCGTGTCGGCCATCGCATGGAACCCACCGCGCGCGCCGAGGAAATTATCCAGCACCTGTCACCGGCGCTGGATTCGCTCTCTTCAGCCTTGAGCCTGACCCACGATTTCGACCCGTCCATCAGCACCATGACCTTTCGTATCGGCCTGTCCGATGATGTTGAATTCGGTCTGCTGCCGCCGTTGCTGCGGGCGCTGCGTCAGGAAGCGCCGCAGGTGGTGTTCGTCGTGCAGCATGTGGATTATTGGCGCATTCCCGACCTGCTGGCCTCCGGCGATATCACCGTTGGCATCACTCAGACCCGCGGCCTGCCGGCCAATGCCAAACGTAAGCTGTTGCGTCATATCCGGCCTTGCCTGCTGCGCGCCGATGCATCCGATACACCGCTGACCCTCGATGAATATTGCGCACGGCCCCATGTGCTGGTGTCCCACACCGCCAACGTGGCCGGGTTTGCCGATGAATGGCTGGCGGAAATCGGCCGCAAGCGGCACGTGGTGCTGTCGGTGCCGCAATACAGTTCGCTTCCGGCATTGCTCGCCGGCACCGACATGATCGCCAGCCTGCCGGACTACACGGCCCAGGCCATGGCCGCTGGCGGCAATCTGTTCTGCGAGGCGTTTCCATTTGAGACGCCGACCCTGGACCTGTCGATGGTCTGGCTCAGCCACGTCGACACCGACCCGGCGGAACGCTGGATGCGCTCGCGGCTGGAGGCGTTCATGAGTGATCGAGGGCTCGGCTTACAGGTCTGAGGCCTGCTTGCTTGTTGTATATTCAGCCAACTTCCTACAAAAAAACCGGAGAAACCCATGCCACATCTGCACTTGGAATACACCGCCAACCTGGCGCAACTGGACACCGATAAGGCTCTGTTGCGCCTTAACCATGCGCTGGTGGCTTCCGGTCAGTTTGGCGCCGAGTTCGACATCAAGAGCCGTACAGTCAAAGTCGAGAGCTTTCGCGTAGGCACCGGCTTGGGGGAGCGGGCTTTTGTCGCGGTACGCCTGGCATTGCTCAGTGGGCGCTCGCCGCAGATCAAGCAGCAACTGTCGCAAAGCCTGCTGGCAGTGCTGCAGGACCTGGGCCCCTGGCCTGAGGGTGTGCAGGTGCAACTGAGTGTCGAATTGCGGGATATGGATCGCGACGCCTATAGCAAAGAAGCAGTGGGGAGTTAAAAGCGGCAAGCGCCAAGCTAACCGCGACCCTGGAACCTCTTGCAGCTTTCAACTTGCCGCTTGCAACTGCTCCTCACACACCTTCACCACTTGCTCGCGAAACCAGGTATTGGCGTTGTCCTGTTCGCTGGTTTCGTTCCACTGCATCTGCAGGGTAAAGCCCGGCAAGCCGTTCGGGGCTTCGCAAAACCCGTACGTCGAGGTCGACGCCAGCAGCTTTTGCACGCGGCGGGGCAGAGTCACGATGAAGTCGGTACCGCTGATCAACTTCAACGCTGCGCTGTAGCTGTTGGCGCGCGCGATCACCTGGCGTTTGTGGGCTTGTCGCGCCAGCCAGCCGTCGATCATGTTGGTGTCGGAGGTCCAGGGGGTGGGAAACACGTGGCGTCGCTCAACGAAGGCTTGCAGGCTGAAGGCCGGTTCCCGGGGCGCCGCGCGTTTGTCGAAGACGCACACCAGGTCGTCTTCGAGCAGCATCTGGGTTTTGAAGTCTTTATGGGCGCGGTGAAAGTTCGGGCCGAAGCAGATCACCAGATCGAGGCGGCCTTCGCGCAAGTCGTCGGCGGGAATCTCGGTTTCCAGCTTCTGTACGTTGACGATGACCGGCAGGTCGGCGCGGTCGAAGTTTTTCAGCAGGCGCGGCAGGATCAGCTGTTCGAAGTATTCCGGGGCGCACACATTGAAGGTCACAGCGTTGCGGGTCGGGTCGAAGTCCTGGCCACCGGCGTGACACAGGTTGATGCTCTCGAGGATTTTCTGCACGTGGCCGTACATCGTGGTGGCCTTGTACGTGGGACGCATGCCTGCTCGCGTGTTGATAAACAGCTCGTCTTCGAAACTGGTGCGCAATTTCTTCAGGCTGTAGCTCACGGTGGACTGGCTGACGAACAGTGTTTCGGACACATCGGTAACACTGCTCTGGTCGTAGACAGCGATAAACACCATCAAGTCCTGCATATCGAGCTTTCTGAGCAAGTTACTGTTTAGCATCGGTTTCGTCCGTAAACCCTTTGTACCGAACTCAGTACAAGACTGAGCAAAATGTTAACGGAACGCTCGTACCAATAGAAAGCTCTGTAGGACTCTTCTATGTTTTGAGTGGGACAAATAGTGTTTACAACACGACCTCAGCGGATATGTTTCGCGTAATGCTGCGGATTGAAACGTGTGACCATCAGCAGCATGACCACCACCACAGCGGTCAACGACCACCAGGCCCATTCGAAGTTGCCCAACCGGTCGCGGAGCATCCCGGCAATCAGCGGCGAGAGCCCGGCGATCAGGTAACCGATGCCTTGCACGAACGCGGTGAGACCACCGGCACGGCGCGGGTTGTCGAGGTGGTCCAGGGACAGGATCAAGCTCATCGGAAACAGCCCGCCGATACCCAGGCCGAGCAGGCACGGCCACAACAGGCTGACGTGCTGGGGGCTGAGGATCAGGCCGCAGAAGCCGAGGATGATCAGCACCAGCAATACCGCGACTACGCTGCGTTTATCCCGGCGGCGGTTGGCGATGGCGGGGGTTGCAAGGCCCGAGACGACCTCCATGGCGGTGAGCAAACCCAAGAGCAAGCCGGCCTGCTGTTCACTCCAGCCCTGCTCGACGTAATACGGCGCCAGCCACGCCAGCACACAGGTGTAGGACGCCGTGCCGAAGCCAAAAAACAGCGCCAGCAGCCAGGCCCGGCGATTGCCAAAAAAGGACTCCTGCGGGCCGCTGTCGACCTGCGGCAAGGGCGGTAGCGCCGAACGCTGGGCGTACCAGAACACCAGCGCCAGCAACGCCAGCGCTGCCCATATCGCCAGGCCGATGCGCCAACTGCCGGTGTGCACTTGCACAAACGGCGAAAACGACGCGGCCAGTGCGGCACCGCCCATGATCGCCGTGACATACAAACCCATGAACAACGAAACGTTATCGCCAAAGCGCGACTTGATCAGCGCCGGCATCAACGCCTGGATCAGCGCAATCCCTAGGCCTGCCGCGATGGCACTGACGATCAACTCCAGCGCCGAATCCAGCCACAACCGCGACAATGTCGCCGCCCCAATCACCAGCAGCGACACCACGATACTGCGGTGCTCGCCAATGCGCCTGGCCAGGCCCATGCCAAAGAACATCGCCAGGCCCATGCCCATCACCGGCAACATGGTGAGCAAGGCTGCGCTGCTGAAACTCAGCGGCACATCCGTGCGAATCGACGACAACAACGGACCCACAGCCGCCATTGACGGGCGCAGGTTAAGGGCAACCAGCACCACACTGATCATCAGCCACACGGCAGTGGCGGGTTTTGCGTGAAGGTTTTCCATGGGCCTGCCTTGAATGAACAAGCGTGAATCAGGCCACGGGCGCAGCGGTGGAGCAAATCAGAAAGTCGCAGACGCTATTGAAAAATTGCGGCCAGCTGAGCGTCGCTTATAGAGGGGGGAACGTCCAATTTTATGGGGTCAGTTCAGAGCGTGGGAACGATCAAATAAAAAGTGGGCACAGTCAAATGTGGGAGGGGGCTTGCCCCCGATGAGGGAGTGCCTGCTTATGCATTTCTCACTGAACCACCGCTATCGGGAGCAAGCCCCCTCCCACAATTTTTACCCGGTTGTGTCAGTAGCCTACGGTGAAGCGCTTGCGCGAGTGCTTGGGTGTTTCCACTTCATCGAGCATGGCAATGGCGTAGTCGGCAAAACTGATCGAGCTGTTACCGTCACTGCTGACCAGCAGATCATCCTGGCCCAGGCGGAATTTACCGGTGCGCTCGGTGCCATCGAACAGCGCCGACGGCGACAGGAAGGTCCAGTCCAGTGCCTGCTCCTGACGCAGCTCGTCGAGAAACGCAGCCCCCGCGCTGGCTTCAGCTTTGTACTCAGCCGGGAAGCCTGGGCTGTCGATCACCCGGCTGCCGTCCGGCAGCAGCAGCGAACCGGCGCCACCCACCACCAGCAGGCGTTTGACCCCGGCCTTCTTCACCGGGCCGATCACGGCACTGGCGGGCAACGTGGCAAAGTGCGCCGCACTGATCACCACATCGCTGCCGCTGATGGCCTGTTGCAGGGCATCGGCATCCAGGGCATCGACTTGCCTGGCGGTGACGCCGGGGCGTACGGCCAGTTTGTCGGTATGGCGCGCGATGGCGGTGACGGTATGCCCCCGGCGCAGCGCTTCTTCCAGCAGTTGGCTACCGGCACGGCCGGTGGCACCAATAATTGCGATCTTGCTCATGAGGTTCTCCAGTCAGGTCAGGGTTTAAAACCAATCACCACTTCATTTCGCCCTTGGCGACTTTGGCGCTCAATTCCAGCGAGCTCTCGTCGGCCAGGGTCGGGTAACGCTTTTTCATGGCCGCGATCAGGGCGGCGGAATCCTTGGCCTTGGCGGTTTCGATGTCGAAGGCCTTGATGTAGTCGGCGGTAAATTTGACCGACGCGGGTGATGGCGTGCCCAGGTAGTGGCCCGGAATCACGGTTGCAGGTTTCAGGTCTTCAATGCGTTGCAGGGTGGCCAGCCAATCCTCATGGGACTGCGCAGTCTGGGTGTCGGCCATCCACACGTGAATGTTCTGCGCGACCACCACACCACCGACCACGGCCTTGATCGACGGAATCCACACAAAGCTGCGGTCCGGCTGCGGGCCGTCCAGGCCGATGACGTCCAGTTGCTGCCCTTCCAGCGTCAGGCTGTGGCCTTGGAGTACCTGCGGTACGAGGGTCTTGGCCGGTTTGTCGGCGCCCATTTTCGGGCCCCAGAACGCCAGCTTGTCGGCGACGGTGGCGTTGATATGGTCGACCACCGCTTGTGGTGCCAGCACTTTCGCGTCGGGGAAGGCGGTGGTGAGGGTGTCGAGGCCGAAGTAGTAGTCCGGGTCGCCATGGCTGATGTAGATGGTGGTCAGGTGCTTGCCACTGGCGCGGATTTTCTGCACCAGTTGCTCGGCCTGGCCCTTGCCGAATTGGGCGTCTACCAGGATCGCGTCCTTGGCGCCGCTGACCAGCACCGAACTGACGGGGAAAATCGCCGCTTCGCCCGGGTTGTACACGTCGAGCTTCAAGTCCGCCGCCATTGCGCTGGCGGCGAAGGCCAGGGCGGCCGTGGCCAGGGTCAAGCGTTTAACAGTCGAAAACATGGGGCAGCTCCTGCCATCGGTAAGGGATGCACAGAGCTTAGTTGCATAAAACACCACAAAAAATGCGATGCTGGGACATAGTTTGTTTCTGAAAGCGGGCAAATCATGGATCGTCTTCAAGCAATGCGCGTGTTTGTCACCGTGGTGGACCTGGGCAGTCAATCCGCCGCCGCCGATCATCTTGACCTGTCGCGCCCGGTGGTCTCGCGCTATCTGGCCGAATTGGAAGACTGGGTCGGCGCGCGCCTGCTGCACCGCACCACGCGCAAGCTCAGCCTCACCGCCGCTGGCGGTGAAACCTTGCCACGTTGTCGGCAATTGCTTGAATTGAGCGCGGATATGCAGGCCGCCGTCAGCGAGCCCGATGACGCCCCTCGGGGCCTGTTGCGCCTGAGCGTCAGCACCTCCTTCGGCCAGGCGCAGTTGGGTGCTGCGATTGCCGAGTATGTCAAACGCTACCCGTTGGTGACGGTCGACCTGCAAATGCTTGATCGCACGGTGAACCTGGTGGATGAACGCATCGACCTGGCGATCCGCACCAGCAATGACCTGGACCCCAATTTGATCGCCCGGCGCCTGACGGTGTGTCGCTCGGTGGTCTGCGCTACGCCGGCTTACCTGCTGGAGCACCCTGCCCCGCAGAAAGTCGAAGACCTGACCCGGCATAACTGCCTGACCCACTCCTACTTCGGCAAGAGCCTGTGGCATTTCGAGGAAAACGGTGAGCACGTATCGGTGCCGGTGCACGGCAACATCACCGCCAACGAGGCCAGTACGTTATTGCGTATAACCCTGGCTGGGGCAGGGGTGGCGATGCTCCCCAACTATCAGGCCGGCGACCTGATCCGCAGCGGTGAACTGGTGCGCCTGCTGCCTGACGCCGAGCCGCGGCAGATGAATATTTACGCGGTGTACGCCTCGCGCAAACACATGCCCTCGGCGTTGCGCAGCCTGCTGGATTTTCTGGTGCTGCGGTTTCCCGAGGCGCCTGTGTGGGACGTCGGTCTATAGGGGGATAAACGCGCTGAATGGCCTGCAATCATGGCAACTTGCCCTGAGTGACCTATGCTTTAAACAGCACCGTGTAGATCCGCCAGGAGGTGTGCCATGAGCATCAAAACCAGAAAGTACCTGATGATTGTCAGCCTGTGCGCATTAGCCAGCGCACTTTACGGCACGGCTGCGTATCGGGTGGAACAGACCCGCATGCAGCCAACCTTTGCGATCAGCTGCCACCAGGACCTGTGCCTGCCCCGCAGCGGCAGTTTCAGCGCATTGCGTTGACCAGTAAGCCGATTGATTGAAGACCCGCGGGAGCGCTTTTACGCCAGGTCGGCCTTCAACTGCTCGCGAAACGCCTTCGGTGAGAACCCCACTCTGCGGCGGAACAATCTCGAAAAGTTGGTCGGGTCGGAAAACCCCAGCACCTCGGACATTTCATTGATCGTCATGCTGGTGTAAGTGAGCAGGCGCTTGGCCTCCAGCAACTGGCGGTCATGCATGATCTGCAAAGCAGGCTGCCCGCCCAATTCCCGACACGTGCCATTGAGGTGTGAGACCGAGATGCCCAGTTTGTGGGCCAGGTCTTCAATCTTGGGGTGTTCGCGGTAATGCTGTTCGACCAGTTGGGTGAAGCGCCGGAAGTATTCACGACTACGGGGCACCCTGGGGTGGCGCCGCTGAATCGCCTGACGGCTGACCCACACCAGCAGCACACTGACCAGTGCGTGCAGCATCATGTCCCGTGCCGGTTGCTCATCGGCGTATTCGTCCTGCAGACGGGTGAACAGATTGTTGAGGTAGTCGCTGTCCTTGCCCGCCGGGTAGCTGCCCAGGGTCTGCAGACCATCGACCGTGCTGCCCAGTTGCGCCTGTAAATGGCTGACCAGGGGCGCCGACAGGGTCACCACGTAACCTTCGACATCTTCGCAAAAGCGAAAACCGTGCACACACAGTGGTGGCAGTACTTGCAGGCTGGCTTCGTTGAGTGTGCTGCGCTGGCCTTCGATTTCCAGGTGTGCCTGACCTTTGTGCACGTAGAGCAACTGGCACAGGTCCGCGTGCCGGTGGGGCTGGATCTCCCACTGGTATTCCCGACTGCGCCGGGAAATGGTTTCGCAGTGCAACAAATCGGGGGTTGGCCACTGCTGGCTTTCCCCGTAAAGCTTGAAGACCGGAATCGCGGTGTTGGTCATGGTTTCAATCCGATACTCAGGATAGTGGTTCGGTAATCGCCCCGATTGGCAAAAAGCGCAGGCTTTTAAGCAGTTTTCACCTTCTTATGCTGCTCGCTCAAGTGAAAAATGTCAGCCACACGTCCAATGACAACTCTTTCACTCGTTCGGTTCGGGTGAAGCTTGCAGGCGATAAAAATAATGAAAACGCTGAAAACCCAAGTCGCCATTATTGGCGCCGGTCCTTCGGGATTGCTGCTCGGCCAGCTGCTGCACAATGCGGGCATCCAGACCCTTATCCTAGAGCGCCAGAGCGCCGATTACGTGCAGGGCCGCATCCGCGCCGGGGTGCTGGAGCAAGGCATGGTAGACCTGCTGCGCGAGGCTGGCGTGAGCCGACGTATGGATGCCGAGGGCCTGGTGCACGACGGTTTCGCCGTGGCGCGGGACGGCGGACTCACCCACATCGACCTCAAGACCCTGACCGGCGGCCGGTCGGTGATGATCTACGGCCAGACCGAAGTCACCCGCGACCTGATGGACGCCCGTGCCGCTGCCGGCGCCACCACCTTCTATGAAGCCGCCAACGTGCAGCCCCACGACCTGAAAAGCGATCACCCCTGGCTGACCTTCGAGCATCAGGGCCAGACGTTTCGCCTGGAGTGCGATTACGTCGCTGGCTGTGATGGTTTTCACGGCGTGGCCCGTCAGTCGATCCCGCCCGAGGCGCTGCAGGTGTTCGAGCGCGTCTATCCCTTCGGCTGGCTGGGCATCCTGGCCGATACGCCGCCGGTGCATCCGGAGCTGGTGTACGCCACGCATCCGCGAGGCTTTGCGCTGTGCAGCATGCGCTCGCCAACCCGTAGCCGTTACTACTTGCAGGTTCCCGCAGCGGAACCCTTGGCCGCCTGGTCGGATGAGCGTTTCTGGGAGGAGCTGAAAACCCGCCTGCCCGTTGACCTGGCGCAACAACTGGTCACCGGCCCGTCCATTGAAAAAAGCATCGCCCCGCTGCGCAGCTTCGTGGTGGAACCGATGCAGTACGGGCGCCTGTTCCTGCTCGGCGACGCTGCGCATATCGTGCCGCCGACCGGGGCCAAGGGCCTGAACCTGGCGGCCAGTGATGTGAGCACGTTGTTTCGGATCTTGCTCAAGGTTTATCGCGAGGGGCGTGTGGAATTGCTCGAACGATACTCGGCCATTTGCCTGCGCCGGGTGTGGAAGGCCGAACGGTTTTCCTGGTGGATGACCTCGATGCTGCATCAGTTTCCCGAGGCGGACGGCTTCAGCCAGCGCATTGCCGAGAGCGAACTGGACTACTTCATTCACTCCGAGGCAGGGCGCAAAACCATCGCGGAAAATTACGTCGGGCTTCCTTACGAGGCTATCCAATAGCCTGCTATCGTATTGAGCATTCCCGCAGGCTGCCATTGCCTGCGGGCCCTGCTCAAAGGTTCTGCCGTGACTCATCTCAATCAGCCCGCTCCAACCGTTCCCGCCGTGCGCAGCATTCTCGCCGCACTGATGCTGGCCATCTTTCTCGGTGCGCTGGACCAGACCATCGTCGCCGTGTCGATGCCCGCGATTTCCGCGCAATTTCATGACGTCCACCTGCTGGCCTGGGTGATCTCTGGCTACATGGTGGCGATGACGGTGGCGGTGCCGATCTACGGCAAGCTCGGCGACCTGTATGGGCGGCGGCCGATGATGTTGATCGGCATGGGCGTGTTCACCGTCGCCTCGCTGTTCTGTGGGGTGGCGCAAAGCATGGAACAACTGGTGCTGGCGCGGATTATCCAGGGCATCGGCGCCGGCGGGATGGTCTCGGTGAGCCAGGCGATCATCGGCGACATCATCCCACCCCGCGAACGCGGCCGTTATCAGGGGTATTTCAGCAGCATGTACGCGGTGGCCAGCGTCGCCGGGCCGGTGTTGGGCGGTTACATGACCCAGTACCTGTCCTGGCGGTGGGTGTTCCTGATCAACCTGCCGCTGGGCGCGGTCGCCTGGTATGTGGCCCATCGCACCCTCGTGGGACTGCCGGTGCCGCAACGCAAGCCGATCATCGATTACCTCGGCACCGTGCTGATGATCATCGGCTTGACCGCCTTGTTGCTCGGCATCACCCAAATCGGCCAGGGCCATGCCTGGCATGACGACCAGGTACTCGGGCTGCTGGCCTGTGCGCTGTTGGCGTTGAGCGTGTTCGTATGGCATGAGCGCCGCGCGCGCGAGCCATTACTGCCGATGCACCTGTTCGTCAACCGCAGCGCGGTGTTGTGCTGGTGCACGATTTTCATCACCAGCTTCCAGGCGATTTCCCTGACGGTGCTGATGCCGTTGCGTTACCAGACCGTGACCGGCGCCGGGGCCGACAGCGCGGCCCTGCACCTGTTGCCTCTGGCGATGGGGTTGCCGATGGGCGCCTATTTCGCCGGGCGCATGACTTCAGTGACGGGCCGTTATAAACCGATGATTCTCAGTGGTGCTGTGTTGAGCCCGTTGGCGATTCTTGGCATGGCCTACAGTGCGCCCGAGGCAGTGGGGCTCACGTCATTGTTTATGCTGTTGTGTGGAATTGCGGCCGGGATGCAGTTTCCGACGTCGCTGGTGGGGACGCAGAATTCGGTAGAGCAGCGTGATATTGGCGTGGCTACCAGCACGACGAACCTGTTTCGTTCCCTGGGTGGGGCGGTGGGGGTGGCGTGTATGTCGGCGTTGCTGCTGGCGTTGCTGCAGGATGTGAGTTTTGCCCATTTTGCCAATGGGGCGCTGATGGGGGAGGGGGGCTCGGGCAATGCGTTGCTTGATGGGCTCAACGCTGCGCCTGGGCTGGCGCGGGATGCGTTGCGAGGGGAGTTGGCGGTGACGTTTCGGCATTTGCTGATGGTGAGTGCGGGGGTGTCGTTGTTTGGGTTGGCGGCGGCGGTTGCGATGCCGAATCGGGTATTGCGGGGGCGTGAGGATAAGGTTGATCGCTGATTGGGGCGATTGAGATCAATATCAAAAGCGACTCGCTGCGCATCGTAGATAGGCAATAATCGGCGCCGTACTGTGGCGAGGGAGCTTGCTCCCGCTGGGGCGCGAAGCGGCCCCGCTTTTTTAAGACTGGGACTGCTGCGCAGTCCAGCGGGAGCAAGCTCCCTCGCCACAGGTTATTGATTGGCTGAGCGGTTGCGCACCCTCCGCTGTAAGAGCGGAACCGCCAGCCGGCGCTACCCAAATAACGGATATGTACTCAACCAATCAGGGACTGTAATACCCCACCGCCACCATCAAACGCCCCGTCTTACGCAAATAAGCATGCTTGTTCTCAACCTTCCCCGTCACCGGATTCTTCCACCGATATTTGTACTCCCCCTGATCCTGCTCGCTCATCAACTGAAGAATCGGCTCCCCCACAGGCTTGCCATCCGGGTCCTTGACCTTGGCAAAATCGGTATTGATCAAACGCAGGTTAGTGCCATGCGCCACATAGCGGCGCGTGTCCAGGTCCACCACGAACACATAGAGATCATCCTGCAGAAACCCTCCCTGTAATGAGTTGATCGCCTTGAGCGTCCCCGCTTCATCCTTCACCAACGCGTTCACTGCCTTGTTACGCAGCGCCCGCGCCTGTTCCGGCGTGGCCCGCGGCAGGTAATAGCCGACCGCCAGGATGCGCTCGCCCACCCGTTGGTAAAACACGTGCTTGTTTTCAACCTTGCCGTCATTCCAGTTCTGCCAGCGATAATCGGCCTGCTGGATACCCTGGCCTTCCGGCGCGCTGATGGCTTGCTTGAACGAGGCTTGCAGATCAGGCCCGAGTACCTCTGTCACGTCGCGACCGATCAACGCCGAAGAGGGGCCGCCACTGGCCAGCAGCACGCCTTTTGTGTCGACCACGAAGACGTAGCGGTCCTGGTCGATGAATTCACCCTGGCGGCTGAACGCGGCCAGCGCCTTGTCGCCATTGCTCTGGTAGTACGCCAGGGCTTTTTCCAGCAACGCCCTGGCCGCTTGGGCGTCTGCATCCTGGGCCGTAACGGCGTGCACCTGGCTACCGCACAACAGCAGCAGCCAGGTGAGTCGCAGCAGTGTCTTCATTTAACCGTCCCTCGCACGTGTTGGAATCACAAGAGCGTAGACGGTCAATCAGCGATCAGAAGGGTTTGGTCGGCAGGTATTTGCCGTCCAGGGTGATCACCGCCCGGGAACCACCGTCCGGGTCCTCGACTTTCTTGATGTCCAGCTTGAAATTGATTGCGCTGATGATGCCGTCGCCAAACTGCTCATGCACCAGGGCCTTGAGGGTGGTGCCGTAGACCTGCAGCATTTCATAGAAACGGTACATCGTCGGGTCAGTCGGCACGCCGCCGGGGAAGCTGCCGCGCAGGGGTACGCTTTGCAGCAGGCGGCTGGCGTCCTGGTCCAGACCGAGCTTTTCGCACACGATGTCGGCAGCGTCTTTGGGCAGCGGATGCTGGCCGAGCAGGGCAGCGGTGACGAAGGCCAGGCTCAGGCCGGTGCCGTCGGCGAGGTCCTGCCAGGACAGGTCCTTGCGCGCCTTGAGGTCGATAACGGTGTCGGCCAGGGCCAGGCGTGGGGTTTGGGAGAAGTTGGATTGCAGCATGGTGATGTCCTCTGGGTTGAAATAGGGTTCAGGCGGCGTGGGCGCGAGTGGTCGGGTGTTCAAGCAGGGACTGAAAGCGTCCGCTGCGTCCATCCAGAGCGTCGATGCCACCGGTTTCGATGTCGTACACCCAGCCGTGCAGGTTCAGCCGGCCTTGCTCCAGCGCCAGCGCGACGGACGGGTGAGTCTTGAGATTAGCCAATTGGGCGACCACGTTTTCACGCACCAGGGCATCCAGGCGCGCCGCGTCCGAGGCATGCTGGCGTGCCGCATTGATCACTTTGGCCGACTCGGCATGGCGCAACCAGTTGGCCACGGCGGGCAGGTGTTCCAGGCATTTGCAGGTAGAAATGGCGGTCATCGCACCGCAGTCGGAGTGGCCGCAGATCACGATGTCGCTCACACCGAGTACCGCCACCGCGTATTCGACCGTGGCCGACACGCCACCCGGTTCCGGTCCGTAGGACGGCACTATGTTGCCGGCATTGCGGATGACGAACAGGTCGCCAGGTTCCTGCTGGGTCAGCAGCTCCGGGACGACACGGCTGTCGGAGCACGACACGAACAGCGTGCCGGGGTTTTGCGTGGTAGCCAGGTGTTTGAACAGGTCGCTGCGCTGGGCAAAGGCTTCGCTCTGGAATTTGCGAAAGCCGTCGATGAGATGCTGCATGGTGTTTCTCCTTGCGTTGCTGATGGGGCAAGGATGAAAGTTTTCAGCTATAGCGTCCAAGACCGGCTTATTATGGTTTCTATAAGTACTGCCTATAGTTGGAGCGTCCTCGATGTTGCTGCGCCATATCCGTTACCTGCTGGCCGTCGCCGAGCACTGCAATTTCACCCGCGCCGCCGAAGCGCTGCATGTGTCGCAGCCGACCTTGTCGCAGCAGATCAAGCAACTGGAAGACAGCTTGGGTGCGCCGCTGCTCGATCGCTCCGGGCGCAGCGTCAGCCTGACGGATGCGGGGCAAGCCTATGTGCGCTTTGCGCGGCTGGCCTTGCAGGATCTGCAGGCCGGTACCCGTGCGATGCATGACGTGCAGGACCTCAGCCGTGGGCACCTGCGCCTGGCGATCACGCCAACGTTCACCGCCTACCTGATCGGCCCGTTGCTGGCGCGCTTCCATGGGCTGTACCCGGGCATCAGCGTGAGCGTCGAGGAATTGACCCAGGACCGCATCGAGGCCGCGCTGGGTGAGGATTTGCTGGATATCGGCATCGGCTTTACCGGCGAGCACGGTGCGGATATCGACTGCGAAGCGCTGTTTGACGAGGCGTTGAGCGTGGTGGTGCGGGCCGATCATCCCGAGGTGGATCGCCTGGCGTGGTTCGAGCAGCCGCTGGTACTGCTCGATCCGGGTTTTGCCACGCGCCGCTATATCGATGACTACTGCCGCCAGCAAGGCGTGAAACCGCGCATTGTCATGGAGGCCAACTCCATCAGCGCGATCATTGAAATTGTGCGCAACACGTCACTGGCAACCATCCTGCCCCAAGCGCTGGCCGAGGCGCAGGCCGGGTTGCAGGCCGTGACTATCGAGCCGCCGTTGCCGCACCGTACGGCGGCGCTGCTGAGCCGCCGCGGCGCCTATCGCAGCGCCGCGTGCGCGGCCTTTGTCGAGCTGATCACGGCGCCGCCAGCCACTGACTGACAATGCCGTCATACACCCCGGTGGCCACGCTCAGGTGCAGCCATTGGTCGACGTAGCTTTTCCAGGCCACATCGTCGCGGGGCAGCAGGAAGGCTTTCTGGCTGTACTGCATCTGCCGCTCGGGGTTGACCGCACACAGCCCCGGTTTTTGCTTTTGCTGGTAACGCGCTTCGCTGGCGTCGGTGATCATCACGTCGGCCTTGCCCGCCAGCAGTTCGTCAAAAATCGTCACGTTGTCGTGCAGGCGTATCTGCGCCTGGCCCAAGTGGGCGCGGGCAAACACCTCGTTGGTGCCACCGGCCGGTTCGATCACCCGCACCTGGGGCTGGTTGATCTGTTCGACGCTCTGGTAGCGCTGCACATCGGCGCAGCGCACCAGCGGGATCTTGCCGTCGACGCCCAGCGGCTCGCTGAAGAAGGCTTTTTTCTGGCGTTCCAGCGACACCGAAATCCCGCCCACGGCAATGTCGCAGCGCTGCGCAAGAAAATCCGGCATCAGGGTTTTCCAGGTGGTGGGCACCCAGGTAATCGTCGCGTTGAGGCTCTTGGCCAGGGATTCGGCCATGGCGATGTCGATGCCTTGATAGCGGCCATCGGCACGCAGCGAGGTGTAAGGCATGTAGTCGCCGGTGGTGCACACGGTCAGCGTGCCACGCTGCACAACCTCATCAAGGCGTGACGGGCTGGTATCGGCCAGGGCGGCGGTTGCCACGCTCGCCAATACCCACAGGGCTAGAGGAGCTTTCATGCGGTCGAGTCCTTGGGGCAGGTCGGGCGGTCATTATTTCCAGCGTCGGGCAGGGTGGCAAGGCACAACCCACAGCGTTGCGGATTATCGACAACATGAACCGAAGGGCTTTCGACCTTTTTTTCACGTTGCAGTGGTTAAGCTGCGGATCAAGGTCGTTCACTTCCGTTATATCCACATGAGCCCGCGATGTCGTCACAACCTCCATCCTCCATCGAGACCGAATTCACCGAACGCTATGACCGTGAGCATGCCAGGGTCTGCGGTGACACGCGTCCGCCTCGGCTGTTGCAGCGCCTGGGCGCGTGGCGCGATGCACGGTTGGTGCGCCATGCATTGAAGGTGGCCGGGGAGCCGGGGTTGATCCTGGACCTGGCTTGCGGCTCCGGGCGGTTCTGGCCGGTGCTGGGTGAACACGTCAATCGGGTAATCCTGGCGTCGGACCATTCCCAGGAAATGCTCGACCATGCCCGTACCCATCATCCGGCGGCGCTGCTCAAGCGCGTCAAGACGTTTCCCGGTTCGGCATTTTCCATCGGCCTCTCGGCGAACGCGGTGGATTGCATCTTCTGCCTGGAGTTGTTTCGCCATGTGCCAAGCACCGAGGTGCGCCTGGCGTTGCTCCGTGAATTTCACCGCGTGAGTCGCGACACCGTGATTGTGTCCGTGGACTCGCGCACCCCGGTCGAGGATGAGTTTCGCCAGGCCGGCTTCAAAGTCTTGAACCGCCAGGAGTTCATGCCGGGCTCCACGCTGTGGTGTGTGTATGTCCTGCGTAAGAAGGGATAACTCCCGCTTGTCGGACTATTCTTCATCTCCTGTCTGAGTTTTCATGGTTGCCTGTGCACTGCGGATGCTCGCAAGTCCCTTTCGCGATATATACTGCGCGCCATTCTTCAAGGGAGAGCCGTGTGGCCATCGATATTCACTGGATCTGCGACAACGATAGCCTCGGCCAGCATTGCGCCCAATGGCAGCAGTTGCCATTCGTCGCCCTCGACACCGAATTCATGCGGGTCGACACCTTCTATCCCATTGCCGGGCTGATCCAGATCGGTGATGGCGTACGCGCTTACCTGATCGATCCCCTGACCATCGACAACTGGCAACCCTTGGCCGCCTTGCTGGAAAATCCAGCGGTGATCAAGGTGGTGCATGCCTGCAGCGAAGACCTGGAAGTGCTGTTGCGCCTGACCGGCAGCCTGCCGGTGCCGTTGTTCGACACCCAATTGGCCGCGGCTTACCTGAACCTGGGTTTCTCCATGGGTTATTCGCGCCTGGTGCAAGCGGTGCTCGACATCGACTTGCCCAAGGGCGAGACGCGCTCGGACTGGCTGCAGCGGCCCTTGTCCGAAACCCAGGTGAGTTACGCCGCCGAAGACGCCGTGCACCTGGCCGAGGTGTACATCCGCCTGCGCCCGCGTTTGTCGGATGACAAGTACGCCTGGGTGCTGGAAGACGGTGCCGAACTGGTGGCCAACCTGCGTCGCGAAGTCGACCCGTACGAGGTGTACCGCGACGCCAAGCTGGCCTGGAAACTCTCCCGCGCCCAACTCGCCGTACTGCGTGAACTGTGCGCCTGGCGCGAGCAGCAAGCCCGTGCCCGTGACCTGCCGCGCAACCGCATCATCCGTGAACACTCGTTATGGCCCCTGGCCAAATCCCAGCCGGATAACCTCGCCGCCCTGGGCAAGATCGAAGACATGCACCCGCGCACCGTGCGTCAGGACGGCCAGTTCCTGCTCGACCTGATCAAGCGCGCGGGCAGCGTGCCCATGGACCAATGGCCACCTGCGGTGCCTGAACCGCTGCCGGTCGACGCCGCTGCGCTGATCAAGCAACTGCGCGCCCTGGGCCAGGCCGAAGCCGAGCGCCTGGACATGGCGCCGGAACTGATGCTGCGCAAGAAAACCCTCGAAGCCCTGGTTAAAAGCGGCTATCCCGATGGGCCTTACCAATTGCCAGACTCGCTGCGTGGCTGGCGCCGCGAGTTGATGGGCCAGGCACTGCTCGACAGCCTGGCCACTGCCGGAGAACAGCCTTGAAACGTATTTGCTCCATTTATCGCAGCTTGAAAAAAGACGGCATGTACCTCTACGTCCTCAAAAGTGATGCCTTGGAGCGGGTGCCGGAGCCGCTGATGGCTGCCTTCGGCAAGCCGCATCATGCGTTCGACATGGTGCTGACACCGGAGCGCAAGCTGTCGCGCGAAGACATCGCCGTGGTCCTGGAAAACCTCGACAAGCAGGGCTACCACCTGCAAATGCCACCGGCCGAGGACGAGTACATCGAACACTTGCCCGAAGAGCTGCTGCGCCGCAACGACCCGATGTGATCGGTGGGTGCCCGGTGCCGGGCACAGTCTTCAACGCAATCGTAATGAGTTGGCGGTGGCCGTAAGGATGCGGGCGGCCGTCTGCACTGTTTTTGAAAGGTTTGAACCATGCGTGTTCTGATTGCTGAACAGGATCACCCGCTCTACGCCCAACTGCTTCGCGAAGCCGCGCCGGACCTTGAGGTGCTGACCAGCGGCGACTCGGCCGAACTGTCGCGCCTGGCCGCCGATTGCCCGGTGTGGCTGGGGCAGCCGGACCTGCTGGCAACGCTGTTGCGCCAGGGCCATCACCCGCAATGGTTGCAATCGACCTGGGCCGGCATTACACCGCTGCTGGCCGAAGGCCTGCCGCGTGATTATCGCCTGACCCGCGCGGTCGGCATCTTTGGCCAGGTCATGGCCGAATTCGTCCTGACCTACATGCTCGGTCACGAGCGTGAAGTGCTGGCCCGGCTGGTCAGCCAGGTCGAGCGCAAGTGGGACAACCGCATGGGCCAGAGCCTGGCGGGGCGCAAGGTGCTGGTGGTGGGTACCGGCGATATTGGCCAGAGTGTGGCGCAGTTTCTGCTGCCGTTTGGCGTGAAGCTGTACGGCATTGCCAGCACCGCTCGCGAGCAGGCGCCATTTATCGAAGTTGCCGGGCTCGACCAATTGGGCCGGCTGGTGGGCGAGGTGGATTATGTGGTCAACCTGCTGCCCAACACGCCGGAAACCCACGATCTGTACGACGCCGCGCTGTTCAAGCAATTCAAGCCGACCGGGTTGTTTATCAACGTCGGGCGCGGCGTGGCGGTGGTCGATGCCGACTTGGTCGAGGCGCTGAAAGAAGGGCACCTGGCCGGTGCGGTGATCGACGTATGCCGCCAGGAGCCGCTGCCGCAGCGTCACCCGTTCTGGACCGCGTGGGGCTTGCTGTTGACAGGGCACAGCTCGGCGCCGACCTCGCCGTCGATGATGGTGGAGCTGTTCGTGCAGAACGTGCGTGCGTACCAGGCCAAGCAAGCGCTGCGCGGCGAAGTGGATTTCGCACGCGGCTACTGAACCACCGCAGTACAGAGTGTGGGAGGGGGCTTGCCCCCGATAGCAGTGTGTCAGTCAATGCATAAGTTGGCTGATCCACCGCAATCGGGGGCAAGCCCCCTCCCACATGGGTTCTGCGCATAACTTCAGAGAGTGAAGTCGCCTTCCGAGACCAGCTCGCTCAGCGGCTTGCGCGGGCTCGGCACCTCGCGGCCCTGCAGGTACTCCGGCAGGGTCGACTTGTCGCCCAGCTTGCCGATGGCCACGGCGGCATGCAGTGCATAACCTTGCGGAATCTTCAGCTCTTTGCGGGTCAGTTCCTGATCGAAGCCGGCCATGCCGTGGGTGTGCCAGCCGCTCAGGCTCGCTTGCAGCGCCAGGTGGCCCCACGCCGAGCCGGTGTCGAAGGTGTGCCACAGGGCAGGGGTTTCTTCCGTGGCGCCGGGGGCGATGAAGTCGGTTTTCGAGGCGATGATCACCAGCGCCGACGCATGCTGCGCCCAGCCCCGATTGAACTCGTTCAGCAGGCCCAGAAAACGCTCCCAATCCGGCGTATCGCGACGGGCGTAGAGAAAGCGCCACGGCTGCGAGTTGTAAGCCGAAGGTGCCCAGCGCGCAGCTTCGAAGAAGCTCAGCAAGGTGTCCCGGGAGATGTTCTCGCCGGTAAAGGCGCGAGGCGACCAGCGGTCGGTGAACTGGGTATGGATCGGATAGTCGGCAACACGTGTCATAAGCAGTTCCTGATCGTCAATTCGGCGCACAAAGCTACTGCGCCGCCACTAGGCTGACAAGTGTTGTTACACCGCCAGTCGTAAGCGCTTGGCCCCGGAAGCCTTGGGCACTAGACTGGCGGCCTTTTCACCTACCGATACTGATGCAGAGCCATGGCCGCCAAAGTCGAACCTTTCTGGATACGCAAAACCCTCGAACACCTCGACCAGGAGGAATGGGAGTCGTTGTGCGACGGTTGTGGCCTGTGCTGCCTGCAAAAGCTTGAGGATGAAGACGACAACAGCGTCTATTACACACGCATCGCCTGCAAACTGCTGGATTTGAAAACCTGCCAGTGCACCGACTATCCCAATCGTCGCGCGTCGGTGCCGGACTGTATCCAGCTCACGCCGGGGCAGGCCGACCAGTTCAAATGGCTGCCGCCCACCTGCGGCTACCGTCTGGTCAGCGAGCGCAAGGATTTGCCACTGTGGCACCACCTGGTCTGCGGCGACCGCGATGCCGTGCACCACGAACGCATTTCCCAGTCCGGGCGCATGCTCAGTGAAGGCAGCGTGCCAGAGGACGACTGGGAGGATTACCTGATCTTCCGTGCGGGTTGAACAAGGAGTGGGTATGAGAGTGGGATGCAAGCTGGCGACCTGTGCCCTGTTGGTAGGGCTAAGCATGCCGGCATGGAGCGCCAGGAAAGTCGACCTGGATTACCACGTCAAACTCCTGCCCCAGAGCGATCAGGCCGAAGTGCGCGTGAGCCTGTCCCAGGGTTCTGCGGTGCGCAGCCTGGATTTTGACCTAGGCCGCGACGGCGACTACAGCGACTTCAAGGCCGATGGGCAATGGAAGGTCAGTGGTCATCGTGGTCATTGGCAACCCAGCGCCGACAAGGCCAGCCTGAGCTACCGCGTACGCCTGACCCACGCGCACAAGCCGGGCCTCTATGAGGCGCGGATGACCCCGGGCTGGGCGCTGTTTCGTGGCGATGACCTGGTGCCCACCGCACGGCTGGACCAGCAGGACGGCGTCGAGCTGGTCTCGCGCCTGATGTTCGAACTGCCGCCGGGTTGGAAAAGCATCGAGACCGCCTGGCCGCGTATCGGCAAGAACCGATTCCGCATCGACAACGTGTCCCGCCTGTTCGACCGCCCCACCGGCTGGATGCTCGCGGGCAACCTGGGCAGCCGCCGCATGCGCCTGGGGGAAACCGATGTTACCGTGACCTCGCCCAAGGGCCAGGGCATGCGACGCATGGATGTGCTGACGCTGCTGACCTTCGTCTGGCCGCAAGTGGAAGCCGCCTTCCCGCGCCACCCGGCTAAATTGCTGGTAGTGGGCGCCAGCGATCCAATGCGCCGTGGCGCATTTGCCGCGCGTGACTCGATCTACCTCAACAGCCGCACGCCGCTGGTCAGCGAAGACGGCAGCAGCCCGTTGATCCGCGAAGTGGTACAGGCCATCGCCCGCTTCAATGACCACGACACCAGTGACTGGATCAGCGAAGGCCTGGCCGAGTATTACGCCATCGAGCTGGTACGCCGCGCCGGAGGGATCACCGATGAGCGGTATCAGGCGATACAGGCGCGCTTGGCCAGGGAGGGCAAGGACGTGACCAGCCTGCGCGGGGACCACGTCAGCGGCGCCACGCTGTCACGGGCGGTGGTGGTGTTGCAGGAACTGGACCGGGAAATCCGCGTGAAAACCCACAACAAGCGCTCGCTGGATGACCTGGCTCAAGCGGTGATGCGTGACGACAGCATCACGACAACAGCGTTTGTGCAGTTGGCCGAGAACATCATCGGCGAGTCATCGGTGGTACTCGACAGCAAGTTGCTACGCTGAGCCCCAGGCCCTGCACAAAGCAAAATGTGGGAGGGGGCTTGCTCCCGATAGCGGTGGGTCAGCTGGAAATAGGCTGACTGACACTCTGCTATCGGGGGCAAGCCCCCTCCCACATTTTTGGATCAGCCTGTGGTTTTAACGGCCTTCTCAGCCGCCACTTCGGCCTTGGTCTTCAGGTTTTTCAGTTCCGCGCCGGCCTGCTCGATCTTCGTGCGCACGCTGTTCATTTCCTGGCGACCGTGCTCCAGCTTGTCCTTCATCGAGCAGTGCCCGGTGAAACCACGGACCAGCGCCATGCCGCCGATTGCCACTTGAATCAGTCCGAAAAGCCCGCCACGACGCAGGCCTTTGCCGGCCATTATCGCCCCACCGGCCACCGAGCCGAT
This sequence comes from Pseudomonas sp. MUP55, assembly GCF_034043515.1. NCBI lineage: Bacteria > Pseudomonadati > Pseudomonadota > Gammaproteobacteria > Pseudomonadales > Pseudomonadaceae > Pseudomonas > Pseudomonas sp. MUP55. The sequence continues at coordinate 1,672,394 of NZ_CP138214.1, forward strand.
GCGTTCCCAGCCGTGCACATTCTGTGTGCGTAAGGCTGCAGGCTGCTGATGTTCGATGATAGGTCGCAGGTTTTGGCTGTCGCTCATGATCCGTCTCCAACAAAGGGGCAAGTGTAAGTAGCTGACTGTTCCCCAGCGCCGGATGTTCCCGGTATTTTCAGTATTTGGGGCCCGAGCGGGTGTTGTTGCCCTTGGCCAGGCGGTCGTAGAGCACCACGTTGACGGTGGCGGCGAGGTTCATGCAGCCGGTGGTCGGAATGTAGACCACGTCTTCGCACCAGTCGCGGATCTCTTTATCCAGCGAGCCGTCTTCCGGGCCGAAGATATACAGCGCGCGGTCGGGATGCGTGTACTCGGGCAGCGGACGGGCGCCTTCCACCAGCTCCACCGCGACGGGGATGCAGCCCAGGGGCAGGATTTTCTTCAGGTCATCAATGCCGATCAGCGGAATATCGTGATGAACCTTCTTGGTGTCGGTGATGAAATCCCGCGCGCGCTCGTAACGCACCCCGGTGTAGAACACCGAAGCCACGCCGTAGCAGCCGGCGGCGCGCATCACCGAACCGACGTTTTCAGGGGATTTGGGGTTGTACAGACCGATGCAGCTGTAGCGTTTATTGCCCACGGGGAAAGGTGCCTTGGAGAAAAACCGCGATTATACGGCCTTGGGGCATCGTGGTGCTGGGGCGATCGCTATCGGGAGCAAGCCCCCTCCCACATTTGACTGTGTTCACAATCATAATGTGGGAGGGGGCTTGCCCCCGATGAGGCCAGAACAGGCAACAAAATCCTCAGTCGTCCTTCTTCATCAACCCCGCCAACGCCGCAAACGGGTTGTGCGTGGCCTTGGCAATCGTCGGGCTGCTGGTGGAGCCTTCACCGAAATACTGCTGGTCGGTATAGCGCGAGTGCTCGTTGTCATGGCAGTACAGGCAGAGCAGCTCCCAGTTGGAACCGTCCTGGGGGTTGTCGTCATGATTGTGGTTGCGATGATGCACGGTCAGTTCGCTCAGGCGCTTGCCGGCGAATTCACGGGCGCAGCGGCCGCACACGTGGGGGTACATTTTCAGGGCTTTGTCGCGGTAGCCCATTTCCCGGTCGCGCTGGGCATCGGCGAGAATGCGGTCCAGCTTGGCGGTGTGAGAGGGCGGGTTGGTCGAGCTCATCATGGCTCCTGGCTATTGGGTGGTCACGGACAGGTTGATTCTAGCTAATCACAGCGCAATTAGCCCTTGAGCTTTTCCGCAATCCAGATGGTGTGCCGCGTGCCTTTGTTGCCATGGGCAAACACCTGCACTTCTTCGGCCTTGAAACCGGCCTTGCGCAGTTTGTCGCTGAACAGTTTGTCGGCGCTGGCCGACCACACGGCCAGTACGCCCTTCGGGCGCAGGGCCTTGGCACACGCGGCCAGGCCACCGGCCGAATACAGCCAGCTGTTGGCCTTCTGCGTGAGGCCTTCGGGGCCGTTGTCCACATCGAGCATGATCGCATCGAACCCCTGGGGTTCGGCCTGCAGCACCTTGGCCACATCCTCCAGGCGGATCACCGTGCGCGGGTCAAGCAAGGGACGGCCGGACTTCTCGCCCAGCGGTCCACGGTTCCACTCCACCACACCCGGCACCAGTTCGGCGACAACCACTTCAGCGCTCTTGCCCAAGTGCTTGAGCGCCGAAGCCAGGGTAAACCCCATGCCCAAACCACCGATCAGCACCCGCGAGTTCGGGCGCCCGGCGACTTTACGGCAGGGAATTTCCGCCAGGGCGTCTTCGGAACCGTGCATGCGCGTGTTCATCAACTGACCACCGTCACCGCCCTGGATCTTGATGACGAAATCTTCGCCGTATTCGAACAGGCACAAGGCACCGCCGTTATCGGGGATCGGAGTGGTGTCCAGCAGAATGAAACGTTTCATGGAAATCTCATTGGGAAGGGCATTCTTGCGCGGTTGGGAGTAGCCTTGTGACATTCCGGTCAGGCCATGGAGCCATCGATGAAGTGCAGCATTCTAACGGTCATTGTGCTTGGCGCGCTCACATTGGGTGCGGCGCAGGCGCAGGAGTTGCAAACCGTGCCGGTCGCACCTGCGCCAACCCCCGGCGCGCCGGGGACGCCAACGCCCACGTTGTACCCGCAGGTCACGCCGCCCGTGGTGCCTAAAACCAACGGCTCGCCGCCCCTGGCGCCCATCGTGCTGCCGACGCCGCCAAAGGACCAGACCGTCCCAGGCTTGCAGCAGAACGACAACAAGCCGAAGACCCCAGGCGGTTAAAACTGTTGCGACAGCAGTTGCCCGTCCGCCATGCGCAAGCGCTTGGACAGGGCGATGGCAATCGCACGGATGATCTTGGCCGCCACCCTGGGCGCTTCGTTGAGCATTTTTTCCAGCGCGTCCTTGCCCAGGTTCAGCAGTACACAGTCGGTGGCCGCAACGCAGCTGGCCGAGCGCCGTTCACCGTCGAGCACGGCCATTTCGCCAAAGGCCCTACCGCTGCGCAAGGTGGCGATGGTCAGGCGTTCGCCGGTGTGGTTGGTCTTCTGCACCGCCACCTGGCCGCTGTGGAGGATGCACATGAAGGTGCCCGCATCGCCTTCCAGGAAAATCACCTCATCCTGAGCAATGCTGCTGATATTGAAATAGCCAGCGGCGATATGAAAATCTTCCGGCAGCAGCGGGTCGAACAGGCCGCAGTCCATCAGCATGTCGCGGATTTCATCGTTAAGCAGAGTGGGTTGTGACATAGCGGCAATCTTGATCCATCAATCCGGTAGGCGGTCCTGTGTTCAGACGGGACCGCCTCACACTAAGTTCTCAAATCAGTTCCAGCGCCTTGAACACGAAGGCGTATTCGAGTGCTACGTCACGTAATCCCTGGTAACGACCGCTCATGCCACCGTGCCCGGCACCCAGTTCGGTCTTGAGCAGCAGCAGGTTGTCGTCCGTCTTGGTGTCACGCAGTTTGGCCACCCACTTGGCCGCTTCCCAGTACTGCACGCGACTGTCGTTGTAGCCGGCAATCACCAGCATGTGCGGGTAGGCCTGGGCACGCACGTTTTCGTAAGGCGCATACGCCTTGATGCGCGCATAGACCTCGGGCTCCTGCGGGTTGCCCCATTCGTCGTACTCGGTGACGGTCAGCGGCAGTTCCGGGTCGAGCATTGTGTTGAGCACGTCCACAAACGGCACTTCGGCAATCGCCGCCTGGAACAGCTCCGGACGCTGGTTGAGCACGGCGCCGATCAACAGGCCGCCGGCGCTGCCGCCGCTGATCGCCAGTTGCCGGGAGGTGGTCAGGCCCTGGTCGATGAGGTGTTCGGCGCAGGCGATGAAATCGCTGAAGGTGTTCTGTTTGTGTTCCTGCTTGCCGTTGCGATACCAGGCCTCACCCAGTTCGCCGCCGCCGCGTACATGGGCGATGGCAAACGCCACGCCACGGTCCAGCAGGCTCAGCCGCGCATGGGAAAACCACGGATCCAGGCTCGAGCCATAGGCGCCGTAGCCGTACAGGTACAGCGGCGTCGGCTTGCCCAGTTGGTCACGCCTGACCACCAGGCTGATCGGCACCTGGGTGCCGTCGGCGGACGTGGCCCACAGGCGTTGGCTGACATAGTCGTCGGCATTGAACACGCCGAGGACCGGGGTTTGCTTGAGCACCTGTTGGGCACCGCTGGCCAGTTCCAGCTGGCGCACCTGGGCCGGGCGGTTCAGGGCTTCGTAGCGCAGGCGGATCTTGTCGCTGGCAAATTCCAGGCTGTTCTGTACGTAGAGGCTGTAAGCCGCGTCAGGCAATTCCACGCGGTAGGCCGGAACGCCCTGGGGGTGCACTTCGATCACCGGCAGGCCGCCAATGCGCAGGCTCAAGGTCATGGCGTTGGCATTGAGGCTGACCCCGTCAAGCATCACCTCGTCGCTGTGGGGGATCAGGTTCTGCCAGTCGGCTTCGGTGGGCACCGTGCCCGTGTCGGCGGCGACGAACAGCGCGTAGTTGATACCGTCACGGTTGCTGCGGATAAACCAGGTCCACTGGCCGTTCAACTGGCCGTGGTCGACATCGTATTCGTGGTCTTCCACCCTTGGCGCCAGGCAGGTGAAGTCCTGGTGCGGCTGGTCGGCATCCAGCGCCCAGATTTCGCTGGTGGTCTTGCTGCCCAGGGCCAGCAGCAGCTGGCGCTCGGAGCTGGAGCGGTAGCAGTGCAGGAAGAAACGTCCGTCGGGTTCGTGGAACACTTCCTGCGCCGCTGTGCCGTCCAGGCGGTAGCGATAGAGTTTGTGCGGACGGTGGGTGTCGTCCAGTTCGCCGAAGAACAGCGTGAGGCTGTCGTTGGCCCAGGTCATGCTGCCGTCGCAGTTGTCGAACACCAGTTCGCTGACCTTGTCCGTCGCCAATTCCTTCACGTACAGGGTGTAGATCTCTTCACCGCTGGTGTCGAGGCTGTAGGCCAGGCGCTGATGGTCGGGGCTGATGCTGAACGCGCCGAGGGAAAAAAAGCCGCCATTGGCCAGCACGTTCGGGTCCAGCAGCAGTTCTTCGCTGCTTTCGTCCACCTGGTTGCTGTCATCGGCCGGGCGGCGGCAGCGGTAGTGGCGCGCGTACTCGTCACCGGCGGTGGTGCGGGTGTAATACAGATACGGGCCCCAGGGGGAGGGCAGGGACAAGTCGGTTTCCAGGATACGGCCCTTGATCTCGTCGAACAGGCTCTCGCGCAGCGCCTGCTGGTCGGCGAGTTGCGCTTCTTGCCAGGCGTTTTCGGCCTTGAGGTAATCGAGGACTTCAGTGCTGTCACGTTCCTGCAGCCAGGCGTACGGGTCTGGGCCTGGGGCCTTGCGGGCAATCGGTGCGGTCGAAATAGGCATGGACAATTCTCTATCTGGCGGACGGTGGCCGGCATTGCAGCCGCGACACGCAAAAGTCGTTATCATAGCCGCCTCTTTGCCAGCCTTGCCATGGACACCATGACCGAGAACGACTATCTGACCGCTTGGGGCCTTTACGCCTTCGCCGCATTGGGCTGCCTGTTAGTGTGGTGGCGCATGACCCGCTGGATCTGGCGCTGGCTGCGCGAGCCGTTGCAGTTGCTGATGGCGGTGCTGTTGCTCAGCCCCACCATCGTCGACCCGGTCAAGACCCAGTTCGCGCCGGCCGTGGCGATCACGGCCCTGGACCTGCTGCTCAAGGTCGGCAACAACGCGTGGCGCGCCATCTCCGACCTGTTCATGTACACGATGATCGTGTTCGGGCTGTACATCGTGTTCGTGCTGATCCGCTGGCCCATCGAGCGCGCCGCCAAGGCCCGCCGCGAGCGCAAGGCTGCCATGGATGCCGCGTTGGCCGCCGAGCCGGAAGACGACGAACCGTTCCGTCGTCCGGCGCCCACTGGTGGCATGCGGGTCGAACCGCGCCTTTAACGTTGTCTGCCCTGCAGCGAGAGCCCTGGCATGTGTGAATTATTGGGCATGAGTGCCAACGTCCCCACCGATATCGTGTTCAGCTTCACCGGGCTGATGCAGCGCGGTGGGCGCACCGGCCCGCATCGCGACGGCTGGGGCATCGCCTTCTACGAAGGCCGTGGCCTGAGGCTGTTCCAGGACCCGGCCGCGAGCAGCGAGTCGGAAGTCGCGTTGCTGGTGCAGCGTTATCCCATCAAGAGCGAAGTGGTGATCGGGCACATCCGCCAGGCCAACGTCGGCAAGGTGAGCCTGGCCAATACCCACCCGTTCGTGCGCGAACTGTGGGGGCGCAACTGGTGTTTTGCGCACAACGGTCAACTGGCGGACTTCAACCCCCGCGCCACCTTCTACCGACCGGTAGGCGACACCGACAGCGAAGCGGCGTTCTGCGACCTGCTGAACCGCGTGCGCGAAGCCTTCCCGGAGCCGGTGGACATCGAGCAGATGCTGCCTGACCTGATCGCCGCCTGTGCCGAATACCGCAGCAAAGGCGTGTTCAACTGCCTGCTCAGCGATGGCGACTGGCTGTTTTGCTACTGTTCGACCAAACTGGCGCAGATTACCCGACGCGCTCCGTTTGGTCCGGCCCGCTTGAAAGATGTCGACGTGATCGTCGATTTTCAGGCCGAAACCACCCCCAATGACGTAGTAACGGTGATCGCCACCGAACCGTTGACCGACAACGAAAACTGGACCCGCTACGAGCCGGGCCAATGGAGCCTGTGGCGGCGCGGCGAATGCGTCAGCCAGGGCGTTACCGAATAAGGAATCGACCATGTTGCTCAGTTATCTGCGGTTGGTGCTGTTTGCCATTGGCTTGTTGGTCGGCGTGCAAGTGCCGGGGTTTATCAACGATTACGCCAAGCGCGTCGAAGCTCACCTGATCGAGGCCCAGACCGGCCTGCGCGGGTTTGAGTCCACCGCGCAGCAGTTCTTCAACGGTGACCTGCAAGCCCTGGTGGCGCATTACCGCGCCAGCGATGATCCGGTGTTCCAGAGCGACGCCAGCAGCCTGGGCGCGATGCTCGATCGCCAGGTGGAGTTGGACAAGCAATTCCAGGCCATGCAAGGCCCCTGGTACATCCGCGCTCTGCAAGTGGCGGTGGCCGCCGACCCGGATATCCGCCTGGAAACCTGGAATGGCTACAGCTACCAGATCCTGCTGACCCCCGAAGCCATGGGCTGGGGCCTGGGCGGGGCGATGCTGTTGTCGTTCGGCATCGAATGCCTGTATCGACTGATCGACTGGGTGGTGCTGGGCGGCCGGCGCCTGCGCCAGAGCCGGCCGATCGAAGAGCGCGACCTGAAGGGCCTCTAAACCTTCACTCAATCCAATGTAGGAGGGGGCTTGCCCCCGATAGCAGAGTGTCAGTCAGCCTATTTCCAGCTGACCCACCGCTATCGGGGGCAAGCCCCCTCCCACATGTGTATCCGGTTTATTCAGTGGCTCAGCACCATCCGCGCTTCGCCGACTTCCTCGGCGTACCTGGCCACCACCTTCTGGCACAACCCCACAATCTCCTCCACCAGTTCCACCCCGACACGCCACGACACCACCACCTGCAGGTTCGGCAGTTTCTGCGCCATCGGCAGCATCACCAGCTCTCCACGTTCCAGCTCTTCGCTGACCAGCACCGGCGGCAGCGCGCCAATGCCGAAACCATCGCGCAGCAAGCGGGTGATGGCCGATACCGAATTCACGCAGTTCATCCGCGGCGCGGCGACGCCATTGGCCTGCATCAGGCTCAGTACATCCTGGTGCGGGTGGGAGTTTTTCGAGTAGGTGATGATGCGCTCCTGAGCCAATTCGGCGAGGGACGCGTAATCGCGGTTGTAGATCGAGTGGCTGGCGACAATCCAGGCCATGGGGTGGCTGGCCAATTCCAGGCTGCGCACGGTTTCGAGGCGCAGCAGGTCGGTTTGCAGGATCAGGTCGAGAAAGCCTTTTTGCAGCTGATCGCTTAAGTTCAGTGCGGTATCGGCGACCAACTCGATTTCCACCAGCGGGTACAGGTTCATCAACTCGGCGACCAACGGGCTCAGCCACGTGTGGATCACGGTGTCCATCGCGCCGATCCGAATCCGTCCGACCTTGCTGCTGGTGGTTTCCAGGGACTGCTTCAAGCCCTGCATGGTCACCATCATCTGCTCGGCATAATCGAGCACCTTCAAGCCTTCCGGGGTCAGGCTCACGCCGCGCGAATCGCGCAGGAACAGCTTCACTCCCAACTCGCTTTCCAGCACAGCAATGCGGCTGGAAATCGAAGCCTGAGTGGTGAACAGCTTTTCGGCGGTCAGGCGGAAACTCTTGAGCTTGGCCACCCAGACGAAGGTTTCGAGGAACTTCAAATTCATGGGATCAACTTTTTCTTATGCTTGGATCGGTTTTTATTAGTTGGACGCCGCACCGGGCCAGCGCCAAAAATCGAAGCGTTCCACGATAAGCGTCGTTGGGTTTGAGGACAACATCGTTGCGAGATGTTGGTAAAAGATCCCACACTACAAAAAAACAAAGCCTACAGGAGCGACCCCGTGAGCCGCCTGCTATTGAATTGCGACATCGGCGAGAGTTTTGGCAACTGGACGATGGGTCTGGACGCCGAAGTCATGCCGTTCATCGATTGCGCCAACGTGGCCTGCGGCTTCCATGCCGGCGACCCGAGCATCATGCGCAAGACCGTCAGCCTGGCGCTCAAGCACGGCGTGAAAATAGGCGCACACCCGGCCTACCAGGACCTTCAGGGGTTCGGCCGGCGCTCCATGAATTACACACCCCAGGAAATCCAGGACCTGCTGCACTACCAGATCGGTGCGCTGGACGGGATCTGCCGGGCACAAGGTGGCCGCGTCAGTTACGTGAAACCCCACGGTGCGATGTACAACGACATGATGGCCAACCCCGCACAACTGCGCGCGGTGATCCAGGCCGTGGCCGCCTACGGCGATCTGCCCCTGATGGTGCTGGCCATGCGCGACAACAGCGCGGCCCAGGCCTTGGCTGACGAATTCGGCGTGAGCCTGTGGTTCGAAGCCTTTGCCGACCGCGCCTATGACAGCAGGGGCCACCTGGTTTCGCGCCAGTTGCCGGGCGCGGTGCACCACGATGCCGAGACCATCGTCAACCAGGCGGTGACCCTCTCACGTGGCGAGGCGCTGACCGCCAGCGACGGCAGCGCGCTGGTGCTGCAAGCCAACACCTTGTGCGTGCACGGTGATAACGCCAGCTCGGTGGCCGCGGTGCAGCGTATCCACCAGGCGTTGAAGCCAGCATGAAGCTACGGATTGAAGTGGTGGCCATCGACTGCCTGATGGTGCGGCTGTTCGATGAGATTGCCGAAGCCAACATGCCGTGGATGCTTGCCGCCACCCAGCGTCTGCGCAGCGGGTTTGGCAGTGCCTTGGTCGACCTGGTGCCGTCCTACACTACCCTGATGGTGCATTACGACCTCGCCGCGCTCGACCCGGCCCAGGCACGGGCACTGATCGACCTGGCCCTGACTGATCTGCAGCCCCAGGCCTCGGGCGCTGGCCGCTGCCATGTACTGCCGGTGTGGTACGACCTGAGCGTCGGCCCGGAACTGAGCTTGCTCTCACAACGCAGCGGGCTGGCGGTGGCTGAAGTGATTCGTCGACACAGCACCCATACCTATCAAGTGTTCGCCCTCGGCTTCGCCCCCGGTTTCGCCTTTATGGGGCTGGTGGACGAAAGCCTCGCCACGCCGCGCCTGAGCACGCCGCGTAAGCGCGTCGCGGCCGGCAGCGTGGGGATTGCCGAGCGGCAAACCGCCGCCTATCCGGTGGTGTCCCCCGGTGGCTGGAACCTGATCGGACGCACCCCAGCCAAACTGTTTGACCGCGAGCGTGACGGTTACAGCCTGATGCAGCCGGGCGACACGGTGCGCTTCGAGGCGGTTGGCCACGCAGAGTTCGTCAACCTGGGTGGCGATGACACGCCTTTGGAGGCGCAGGCATGAGCCGCTTGATGATCGAGGCCAGCACGCCGCTGTGCCTGTTGCAGGATGCCGGGCGTTTCGGCGTGCGCCACCTGGGCGTGACCCAGGGCGGTGCGTTGGACTGGGTGTCGATGTCGTGGGCCAATTGGCTGTTGGGCAACGCGCTGGATGCGCCGGTGGTGGAAATCACCCTGGGCGGCTTTACCGTACAGGCGCAGGAGTACTGCCTGCTGGCCCTGGCCGGTGCCGACCTTGGCGCCTTTATCGACGAACGTGCAATCAGCCCTGGGCGCAGTTTTATCCTGCAAAGAGGCCAGCGCTTGCGCTTTACCCAGCCGTTCAAGGGCGCGCGGGCTTACCTGGCGGCGCCGGGCGGGTTCGATGCGCCCGATGTGCTGGGCAGTTGCGCGACGGTGGTGCGCGAAGAACTGGGCGGCGTGGACGGTTTGGGCAAGGCGTTGGCCGAAGGCGGGCGCCTGGCCTATTCCGGCACTGGTGGGGCGATGAAAGTGCTGACTCACCCGGATCTGCCATCCGCTGCCCCACTGGACGTGATCGTCGGCGCACAGATCGGCCAGTTCAGCGGCCAGAGCCTGTTCGATGCCTTCAATACCGACTGGGCCCTCGACAGCCGCGCCGACCGCATGGGCATGCGCCTGCTGGGCACGCCGTTGCAGTATCAGGGGCCGTCGTTGATTTCCGAAGGCATCCCTCTGGGCGCGGTCCAAGTCCCGCCGGATGGGCAGCCGATTGTGTTGCTCAATGATCGGCAGACCATTGGTGGATACCCAAGGTTGGGGGCGCTGACGCCATTGGCGCTGGCAAGGCTGGCGCAGTGCCTGCCGGGGGAGAAGGTGCGCTTGGCACCGGTGGTGCAGGAAACGGCGCATCGACAGCACGTCGAGTACTTGCGCCGGTTCAACTAAACACCACAGTCCAAAGTGTGGGAGGGGGCTTGCTCCCGATGGCGGTGTGTCAGTCAACTGATCAGTGACTGGACTATGGCTATCGGGGGCAAGCCCCCTCCCACAGGGGATCTCCTACAGGGCTTGGATTTTCATTCACTTGGACAGAAAGCGCATGCCTTCTTCCAAACCGCGCAACGTCAGCGGATACATCTGGTCTTCCACCAACTCCCGCACGATTCCCGTCGATGCCGTGTACCCCCAGGTGTCCTTGGGATAGGGGTTTATCCAGATCAGCTTCTTGTACTTGGCCATGAAGCGCTGCATCCACACGTAACCAGGCTCCTCGTTCCAGTGCTCGACGCTGCCGCCGGCCTGGGTGATCTCGTAGGGCGCCATGGACGCGTCGCCAATGAAGATCACCTTGTAGTCAGCGCCGTACTTGTGCAGCAGGTCCTGGGTGGAGGTGCGTTCCGAGGTGCGGCGCTGGTTGTTCTTCCAGACCGACTCGTACACGAAGTTATGGAAGTAGAAGTACTCCACGTGCTTGAACTCGGTCTTGCACGCGGAGAACAGCTCTTCGCAGATCTTCACATGGGCGTCCATCGAGCCGCCGATATCGAACAGCAGCAACAGCTTGATGGTGTTGCGCCGCTCCGGGCGCATCTGGATATTCAGCAGCCCGGCGTCGCGCGCGGTGTGGTCGATGGTGCCATCGATGTCCAGCTCTTCGGCCGCGCCCTGGCGGGCAAACTTGCGCAGGCGGCGCAGGGCGATCTTGATGTTGCGCGTGCCGAGTTCCACCTGATCGTCGAGGTTCTTGTACTCGCGCTGGTCCCATACCTTCACCGCCTTGCCCTGGCGCTTGCCGGCATCGCCGACGCGAATGCCTTCCGGGTTGTAGCCGCCGGAGCCGAAGGGGCTGGTGCCGCCGGTGCCGATCCACTTGTTGCCGCCGGCGTCGCGTTCCTTCTGTTCTTCCAGGCGTTTCTTGAATTCCTCAATCAGTTTGTCGAGGCCGCCGAGGGACTGGATCTGCGCGCGTTCTTCATCGCTCAGCGAACGTTCGAATTCCTTGCGCAGCCACTCTTCGGGGATCAGCGCCTGCAGGTGATCGTCGAGTTTTTCCAGGCCATTGAAGTAGGCGCCGAAAGCCCGGTCGAACTTGTCGAAATGCCGTTCATCCTTGACCAGGATCGCCCGCGCCAAGTAGTAGAACTCGTCCATATCGGCGAAGGTTACGCGCTGTTTCAGCGCGTTGATCAGGTCGAGCAGCTCGCGCACCGACACCGGCACCTTGGCGGCCCGCATTTCGTTGAACAGGTTGAGCAGCATCAGCGATTACCGCGACGGCTCATGAACGCCAGACGCTCCAGCAATTGTACGTCCTGCTCGTTCTTCACCAGGGCGCCGGCCAGCGGCGGGATGGCTTTGGTCGGGTCGCGTTCGCGCAGCACGGCTTCGCCGATATTGTCGGCCATCAGCAGCTTGAGCCAGTCCACCAGTTCGGAGGTGGAAGGCTTCTTCTTCAGGCCCGGGACCTTGCGCACATCGAAGAACACGTCCAGCGCTTCGCTGACCAGGTCTTTCTTGATGTCGGGGTAGTGCACATCGACGATTTTCTGCAGGGTCGTGCGGTCGGGGAAGGCGATGTAGTGGAAGAAGCAGCGACGCAGGAATGCGTCCGGCAGCTCTTTCTCGTTGTTGGACGTAATGATGATGATCGGGCGTTTTTTGGCCTTGATGGTCTCGTCGATCTCGTAGACGTAGAACTCCATCTTGTCGAGTTCCTGCAACAGGTCGTTGGGGAATTCGATGTCGGCCTTGTCGATTTCGTCGATCAACAGAATCACCCGCTCATCGGACTCGAAGGCTTCCCAGAGCTTGCCCTTCTTCAGGTAATTGCGCACGTCGTGCACTTTGTCCACCCCCAACTGCGAGTCGCGCAGGCGGCTGACCGCGTCATACTCGTAGAGACCCTGATGGGCCTTGGTGGTGGACTTGATGTGCCAGGTGATCAATTTGGCGCCAAAGGACTCGGCCAGTTGCTCGGCGAGCATGGTCTTGCCGGTACCCGGTTCGCCCTTGACCAACAGCGGCCGCTCCAGGGTGATGGCGGCGTTGACGGCCAGTTTCAGGTCATCGGTAGCCACATAGGCCTGGGTGCCTTCGAACTTCATCGGTCATTCCTCGAATTCATCAATGCCCGACTATACCGCGCAGCCCCGGCGACTGTGAACGCAGACGGGTTATTCAGTCTCTGAATGGCCGGTCACTTCAATCTTCTAGTCAATGGGGAAATGTGGGAGGGGGCTTGCCCCCGATAGCAGTGTGTCAGGTTTATAGCTGTACCTGATGCACCGCCATCGGGGGCAAGCCCCCTCCCACAGTTTTAATCGGCGCTGGGCTTGGGTTGTTCATAGCGCGCATTGAACGCCTGGATAAACCCGTTGCGCAGAATCGCGATCACTGCGGAAAACGCGCTGACATTTTGCTGATGCACGCTTCCGCTCAGCTCCACGCGGGTGGCGAACTGGTTTTTGCGCTGGTTCTTCAACACCGTCTCGCTGGCGCCGACCACGGCCTCCCAGATCGAGCGGAAGATGTTCTTGTCTTTGTTTTCCACGTCCTGCTGCCAGTCGAATACCTCGACATCACGCAGCAGCGGCTTGATATAGCCGGTCAGTTGGCCTTTTTCCGCCTGGGCTTCGACCACCACGTCGCCGGTTCCGGCCTTGAAGTCGAATTTGCCATAGGCCGAAGCAAAGTCATTCATGCGCTTGAGTTGCAGGTCGCGGGCGCGAAAGCGCAGTTCAAACTCTTCGAAATCGCTCAGCGGGTCAAAGGTGGCGTTGGCTTCCAGCGGCGCCTGGCCTTGCAACAATGCCTTGCCTTCAAAGCGCGCGTCACGCTTGCCTTCCACGTCCACCACGTTGGTCAGGTTGTAGAAGCTGGCGTTGACCCCGGTGGCGTTGATGTTGACCTTGGGTGTGGAGTTGAAATTATGAAAGGCGATCTTGCCGTCTTCGATGCGCACCTCGTTGAGGGTGATCGGCAGCAGCTTGCTCAGTTGTTCCTGCCAGTCGGTGCCTTTACCGGTCTGGGATGCCTGCTTGTTGGCGCCACCGTCGACAAAATTGACCTCTGGCCGCACGAAATGCCCCTCGGCCACCACCGCATGGTCGTACCACAGTGAATGCCAGCTCACCGCGAACTCGATCAGCGGAGCCTTGACGAACGGCACCGGCACCTTGCCGTCCACCTTGACGATCTGCAGGCCGTTGATCCGGTAGGCGCCGCGCCATAAAGCCAGGTCCACGTCGGCAATTTCGCCACGGTAATCGCCCATGTCGGCGAGCTTTTCATTCAGGTAGTTGCGCACCAGGTAAGGCAGCGCGATGTTCACGGCAACCAGGACCAGCACCAGCCCGGCGACGGTCCAGAGCGGCCAACTGTAGCGACGTTTCATGGGGCAGTTCTCCTTGCTCGTAGGAGATGGACTGCTGTAGGAGGCGCAACGTTCCTCCGACTGGACGCCTAGTGGCACGAGGCATACCCTTGGGGCCTTTCCGACATTGCCCAATAGGACCCGTCATGAGCCGCATCTTTGCAGACAACGCGCACTCCATCGGTAATACGCCCCTGGTGCAGATCAACCGCATCGCACCGCGCGGGGTCACCATCCTGGCCAAGATCGAGGGGCGTAATCCAGGCTACTCGGTGAAGTGCCGCATTGGCGCCAACATGATCTGGGACGCGGAAAGCAGCGGCAAACTCAAGCCGGGCATGACCATTGTCGAACCTACTTCCGGCAATACCGGCATCGGCCTGGCGTTCGTGGCGGCGGCGCGCGGTTACAAGCTGCTGCTGACGATGCCTGCGTCCATGAGCATCGAGCGCCGTAAGGTGCTCAAGGCCCTGGGTGCCGAGCTGGTGCTGACCGAACCGGCCAAAGGCATGAAAGGCGCGATTGAAAAGGCGGCTGACATTGTCGCCGGCGACCCCGGCACCTATTTCATGCCGGCGCAGTTTGAAAACCCGGCAAACCCTGTCATCCACGAGAAAACCACCGGCCCGGAAATCTGGAACGACACCGATGGCGCCGTGGACGTGCTGGTAGCGGGCGTGGGCACCGGCGGCACCATCACCGGGGTGTCGCGTTATATCAAACACACGGCGGGCAAGCCGATCCTGTCGGTGGCGGTGGAGCCGCTCGTGTCGCCGGTGATCACCCAGGCGCTGGCCGGCGACGAAATCAAGCCCAGCCCGCACAAGATTCAGGGCATTGGCGCCGGTTTCGTGCCGAAAAACCTCGACCTGTCGATAGTCGATCGCGTGGAACTGGTTACCGACGAAGAATCCAAGGCCATGGCTCGGCGCTTGATGCAGGAAGAAGGCATTTTGTGCGGCATCTCCTGCGGCGCCGCGATGGCCGTGGCGGTGCGCCTGGCCGAAAAACCGGAAATGCTAGGCAAGACCATCGTGGTGATCCTGCCGGACTCGGGGGAGCGCTACCTGTCGAGCATGCTGTTCAGCGATTTGTTCACCGAGCAGGAAAACCAGGCTTGAGCCTCTGTAGGCGCGAGCTTGCTCGCGAAGATCGCCAACGTTAACGCGGGTTTGCTGGCTTAGCGCGGCGCTCTCGGGTTTTTCGCGAGCAAGCTCGCTCCTACAGCAGCAGGGCGACGGCGGGTTGATTCAGGTCAGGCGGTTTGCCGAGGCCTTCTGCATAATGACCCAAATGTTTATCATGACCGGCTGTTACGTCTGCTGTTGGCCAGGCGCTTATTTCCAGGAGTTGCTGCATGACCTTTTCTTTGGCCGCCAAACTGTCGGTGTTGCTGCTGTTTATCGGCAGCACGCTGTATGTGCACCTGCGCGGCAAGGCCCGTTTGCCGATGTTGCGCCAGTTCGTCAACCATTCGGCGCTGTTCGCCCCCTATAACGCCTTGATGTACCTGTTTTCCGCGGTGCCGTCCAAGCCCTACCTGGACCGCAGCAAGTTCCCGGAACTGGATGTGCTCAAGGACAATTGGGAAGTGATCCGCGAAGAGGCCATGCACCTGTTCGACGAGGGCTACATCCGCGCCGCCGAAAAGAACAACGATGCCGGTTTCGGCTCGTTCTTCAAGAAGGGCTGGAAGCGCTTCTACCTCAAGTGGTACGACAAACCCCTGCCATCGGCCGAGGCCCTGTGCCCGAAAACCGTGGCGCTGGTCAGCAGTATCCCCAACGTCAAGGGCGCGATGTTCGCGCTGTTGCCGGGCGGCAGCCACTTGAACCCGCACCGCGACCCGTTCGCCGGCTCCCTGCGCTATCACCTGGGCCTGTCCACGCCGAACTCCGACGACTGCCGCATCTTCGTCGACGGCCAGGTCTACGCCTGGCGCGACGGTGAAGACGTGATGTTCGACGAAACCTATGTGCACTGGGTGAAAAACGAAACGGATAAAACCCGCGTGATCCTGTTCTGCGACATCGAACGCCCGCTGAGCAACCGCGTGATGACCCGCGTCAACCGTTGGGTCAGCAAGCAGCTGGGGCGTGCGACCGCGCCGCAGAACCTGGACGACGAACGCGTGGGTGGGATCAACCAGGCGTATGCCTGGAGCAAGACCTTCAGCGACAAGTTCAGCGGCCAGGTCAAACAATGGAAGCGCAAGCACCCCAAGGCCTACCGCATCGCGCGCCCGGTGTTGGCGGTGGTTGTGCTGGTACTACTGTGGAAGTGGCTGTTCGGCTGATCTGAAATCTGGAATGCCATCAATGTGGGAGGGGGCTTGCCCCCGATAGCGGTGGATCAGTCAGCTTATCTTCAGCTGACCCACTGCCATCGGGGGCAAGCCCCCTCCCACATTTGATCTCCAGTGTGGCTTAAGAGGCGATCAACTGGCGCAGCACGTAGTGCAGGATGCCGCCTGATTTGAAGTATTCCACTTCATTGAGGGTATCGATCCGGCACAGCACCTCGACTTTCTCGCTGCTGCCATCTTCCCGGGTAATCACCAGCGTCAGGTTCATCCGCGGTTCGATCTCGGCACCCGTCAGGCCGAGGATATCGACCTTTTCCTTGCCGGTGAGCTTGAGCGACTTGCGGTTCTGGTCCAGCTTGAACTGCAACGGCAGCACGCCCATGCCCACCAGGTTGGAGCGGTGGATGCGCTCGAAGCTTTCGGCGATCACCGCCTTGACCCCCAGCAGGTTGGTGCCCTTGGCCGCCCAGTCGCGGCTTGAACCGGTGCCGTATTCCTGGCCTGCGATCACCACCAGCGGTGTGCCTGACGCCTGATACTTCATCGCCGCATCGTAGATCGCCATCTTCTCGCCGGTCGGGATATACAGCGTGTTACCGCCTTCTTCGCCGCCGAGCATTTCGTTGCGGATACGGATGTTGGCGAAGGTGCCGCGCATCATCACTTCATGGTTGCCCCGGCGCGAGCCGTAGGAGTTGAAGTCCCGTGGGTCCACGCCTTGCTCGCGCAGGTAACGGCCGGCGGGGCTGTCGGTCTTGATGTTGCCGGCGGGGGAGATGTGGTCGGTGGTCACCGAGTCGCCGAGCAGGGCCAGCACGTTGGCGCCCCTGACGTCCTGGATCACCGGCAGCGGGCCGCCAATGTCGTCGAAGAACGGCGGGTGCTGGATGTAAGTGGAATCCTTCTGCCATACGTAGGTTGCCGCCTGCGGCACTTCGATCGCTTGCCACTGTTCGTCGCCGGCAAACACCTCGGCGTATTCCTTGTGGAACATGCCGGTGCTGACCTGGGCCACCGCGTCGGCAATCTCCTGGCTGCTGGGCCAGATGTCCTTGAGGTACACCGGGTTGCCGTGGGGGTCGTTGCCCAGTGGCTCGCTGCTGATGTCGATCCGCACCGTACCGGCCAGGGCGTAGGCCACCACCAGGGGCGGCGAGGCCAGCCAGTTGGTTTTCACCAGCGGGTGCACGCGGCCTTCGAAGTTGCGGTTACCCGACAACACCGAGGCGACGGTGAGGTCGGCTTTCTGGATGGCTTTTTCAATCGGCTCGGGCAGCGGCCCTGAGTTGCCGATGCAGGTGGTGCAGCCGTAGCCCACCAGGTCGAAGCCGAGCTTGTCCAGGTACTGGGTGAGGCCGGCGGCCTTGTAATAGTCGGTGACCACTTTCGAGCCCGGCGCCAGGGAGCTCTTGACCCATGGCTTGCGCGTCAGGCCTTTTTCCACCGCCTTCTTGGCCACCAGCCCGGCGGCCATCATCACGCTGGGGTTGGAGGTGTTGGTGCAGGAAGTAATGGCGGCGATGACCACCGCGCCGTTCTTCAGTCGATAGGTGTTGCCTTCGTATTCGTAGTCGGCTTCGCCCACCAGGTCGGCATTGCCTACGGCGACGCCGCCACCGCCTTCGCTTTCCAGGCGACCTTCTTCCTTGTTGGTGGGTTTGAACTGCAGGTCGAGGAAATCACTGAACGCCTGGCCCACGTTGGGCAGGGCGACACGGTCCTGCGGGCGTTTGGGTCCGGCGAGGCTGGCTTCGACGCTGCCCATGTCCAGCGCCAGGGTGTCGGTGAAAATCGGCTCCTGGCCGGCGTTGCGCCACAGGCCCTGGGCCTTGGTGTAGGCCTCGACCAGCTTGACGGTCTCCGCCGGGCGCCCCGACAGGCGCAGGTAGTCCAGCGTCACCTCGTCGACCGGGAAAAAGCCGCAGGTCGCGCCGTATTCAGGCGCCATGTTGGCGATGGTGGCGCGGTCGGCCAAAGGCAAGTCGGCCAGGCCGTCGCCATAGAACTCGACGAATTTACCCACCACGCCTTTTTTGCGCAGCATCTGGGTGACGGTCAGCACCAGGTCGGTGGCGGTGATGCCTTCCTGCAACTTGCCTGTGAGCTTGAAACCGATCACTTCCGGGATCAGCATCGACACCGGTTGGCCGAGCATCGCCGCTTCCGCTTCGATCCCGCCCACGCCCCAGCCCAGTACGCCGAGGCCGTTGATCATGGTGGTGTGGGAGTCGGTGCCCACCAGGGTATCGGGGAACGCGTAGGTGCGGCCGTCTTCGTCCTTGGTCCACACGGTGCGGCCCAGGTATTCGAGGTTGACCTGGTGACAGATGCCGGTGCCCGGCGGCACGACGCTGAAGTTGTCAAAGGCGCTCTGGCCCCAACGCAGGAAGGCGTAGCGTTCGCCGTTGCGCTGCATTTCGATGTCGACGTTCTGTTCAAAGGCGTCGGCGTTGCCGAACTTGTCGACCATCACCGAGTGGTCGATCACCAGGTCCACCGGCGACAGCGGGTTGATGCGCTGCGGATCGCCGCCGGCCTTGGCCACGGCGGCGCGCATGGCGGCCAGGTCAACCACGGCGGGCACGCCGGTGAAGTCCTGCATCAGCACGCGGGCAGGGCGGTACTGGATCTCACGGTCGGACTGGCGTTGCTTGAGCCAGGCGGCGATGGCCTTCAGGTCAGTGCCGGTGACGGTCTTGGCGTCTTCCCAGCGCAGCAGGTTTTCCAGCAGCACTTTGAGCGACATCGGCAGCTTGTCCAGGTCACCCAGGCTCTTGGCGGCTTCGGGCAGGCTGAAATAGTGGTAGGTCTTGCTGTCTATTTGCAGGGTTTTAAGGGTTCTCAGGCTATCAAGGGATGACATTACACGACTCCTTTTGATCCGCACGGCCACGGACCTGACGGGACGAACAGAGCGTTCAACTTAGCGCGGTTTTGATTAGCAGGCTAATAACTGGACTCTATGGTTAAGTCCAAGGTTCCGAACTCGGCTATCATGCGCGCGTTTTCATGACAGGTATTGCGATAGAGCAGTCCAGTTGCCAGGAGATTCAATTGAACACCCTTTTTATGCACTGCCGTCCGGGTTTTGAAGGCGAAGTCTGTTCCGAGATCGCGGAACACGCCGCGCGCCTGAACGTTTCCGGCTACGCCAAGGCCAAGACCGGCAGCGCTTGCGCCGAATTCGTCTGCACTGAAGAAGACGGTGCGCAACGCCTGATGCACGGCCAGCGCTTCGCCGAGCTGATTTTTCCTCGGCAGTGGGCGCGCGGGGTGTTCATCGACCTGCCGGAAACCGACCGCATCAGCGTGATCCTCGCCCACCTGAGCCAATTCCCGGTGTGCGGCAGCTTGTGGCTGGAGATGGTTGACACCAACGACGGCAAGGAACTGTCGAACTTCTGCAAGAAATTCGAAGTGCACCTGCGCAAAGCCTTGCTGAACGCCGGCAAGCTGGTGGACGATCCGAGCAAGCCGCGCCTGCTGCTGACGTTCAAGAGCGGCCGCGAAGTGTTCATGGGCCTGGCTGAGTCGAACAACTCGGCGATGTGGCCGATGGGGATCCCGCGGTTGAAGTTCCCGCGTGAGGCGCCAAGCCGTTCGACCCTGAAGCTGGAAGAGGCCTGGCACCATTTCATTCCCCGCGAGCAATGGGACGAGCGCCTGCACGGCGACATGACCGGTGTCGACCTGGGGGCCGCACCCGGTGGCTGGACCTGGCAGCTGGTCAACCGTGGCATGCTGGTGACCGCCATCGACAACGGCCCCATGGCCGAAAGCCTGATGGACACCGGCCTGGTGCAGCACTTGATGGCCGACGGCTTCACCTTCGTGCCCAAGCAGCCGGTGGACTGGATGGTGTGCGACATCGTCGAGAAACCCGCGCGCAATGCGGCGTTGCTGGAAACCTGGATCGGTGAGGGCCATTGCCGCGAAGCGGTCGTCAACCTCAAACTGCCGATGAAGCAGCGTTATGCCGAAGTGAAGCGTTTGCTCGAACGCATCGAAGATGGCTTCAAGGCCCGCGGCATCCGTGTGGAGATCGGCTGCAAGCAGCTGTATCACGACCGCGAAGAAGTGACGTGCCACCTGCGTCGCCTCGTGGACGTCAAGAAACCCAAGAGACACTGATATCCAATGTGGGAGCTGGCTTGCCTGCGATAGCGGTATAACTGTCGAAATGTATGTTGAATGTGCCCCCGCCATCGGGGGCAAGCCCCCTCCCACACGGAGTCGGGTTCGTTTAGGAGTGAAGTATGAGTCTTGAATTGCCCGTCGATGGCACCCTCGACGCCACCGGCCTCAATTGCCCGGAGCCGGTGATGATGCTGCACCAGCACATCCGTGACCTGCCTGCGGGCGGGCTGCTCAAGGTGATCGCGACCGACCCGTCGACCCGTCGCGATATCCCCAAGTTCTGCGTGTTCCTTGATCACGAACTGGTCGGTCAACAGGAAGACGCCGGCACGTACCTTTACTGGATCCGCAAGAAAGCCGACTGACCGCCGACCCCTTGTAGGAGCGAGCTTGCTCGCGAAAAACGCTAACGATAACGCAGCGCTTCTGGTTTAACGCGGTGCTCTCAGGTTTTTCGCGAGCAAGCTCGCCTACAGTGTACGTGTGAGCGCGTTGCCTGCCCGAATGCGCCGGCGTGCACTGCGCGCCAGGCGCACCAGCAGCATGCCGGCCGCGCAACTCAGGCCGACGATCAGGCCCTGCCACAAGCCGCTTGGGCCGCTGGGTTCGCCCAGCCAGTTGGTCAGCCCCAGGGCATAGCCCACCGGCAAGCCCACGCCCCAATAGGCGAGCAGGGTCAGCAGCATGGTCACCCGGGTGTCCTGATAGCCGCGCAGCGCACCGGCAGCGGTCACCTGGATCGAGTCGGAGAACTGGAACAGCGCCGAGAACACAATCAGCGTCGAGGCCAGGTGGATAACCACCGGGTCGGGGGTGTAGATCGCCGCGATCTGCTCGCGAAACACCAGCATCAGGCTGCAGGACAGGAAGGCATAGGCCAGTGCGGTGCCCATGCCGACCCCGGCGGCGAAGCGCGCTTCACGCGGTTCGCCACGGCCCAAGGCCTGCCCGACACGCACGGTGATGGCCATGCTCAGGGAATAGGGAATCATGAACACCAATGAGCTGACATTCAGCGCGATCTGATGACCGGACACCACGGTGGCCCCCAGGCTGCCCAACAGCAGCGCGATCACCGCGAAGATGCTCGACTCGGCGAAGATCGCCACGCCAATCGGCAGGCCGACACCCAGTACACGCTTGATCACCGTCCATTGCGGCCAGTCGAAACGCTTGAACAGCTCGCTGCTCTGATAGGCCGGGCCCCAACGGGTCCAGCCGGCCAGGCCAAGCATCATCACCCACATCGCAATTGCCGTGGCCCAGCCGCAGCCTACGCCGCCCATGGCCGGCAGGCCGAAGTGACCATAGATGAAGATGTAGTTCAGCGGAATGTTCAGGGCCAGCCCGCACAAGCCCATGACCATGCTCGGCCGCGTCCGGCCCAGGCCATCACTGAAGCAGCGGAACACGTAGTACAAGGCAATGGCGGGCATCCCGGCCGCAATGCCCTGCAGGTAGCCCATGGACGGGGCGATCAGGTCGGGCTCGACCTTCATCGCGTGCAGCACCGGTTCGGCGCACAGCAGCAACAGTGCGCCGCACAAACCGACCACCAGGGCCAGCCACAATGACTGGCGCACCAAGGGACCGATTTCGTTGTACTGGCCGGCGCCGTAGCGCTGCGCGACTTTAGGGGTGGTGGCCAGCAGCGTGCCGGTCATCAACAGGTAGACCGGAATCCAGATCGAGTTACCCAGGCCAACCGCCGCCAGGTCCTTGGGGCTGACACGCCCGGCCATCACCGCATCGACAAAGCTCATTGCGGTGGTTGCCAGTTGGCCGATGATGATCGGCAGGGCCAGCGTCAGCAGGCCGCGCACTTCCCGGCTGATGCGGGCGGGGCGGGTGAGGGTAGCGGTGGCAGTGTTCACGTACAGGCATCCGGTCAAGAGGCAGTTCCAGGGACCGCGGATTCTACGCCCTGACGCAACGGTCAGGAAAAAACCTATGTTGCTGATTTGTAATGCGGTATCGCAGGCACCTTGTAACCCCTGTGGGAGGGGGCTTGCCCCCGATAGCAATGGCTCAGTCACAAATGCATTAACTGACCCACCGCCATCGGGAGCAAGCCCCCTGCCACATTGGATCCCCACAAGGCTGTACACTGCTGATCCGCCAAAGGAGCCTGCCATGCTGATTGTTGCCGACGAAAATATCCCGCTGCTCGACGCGTTCTTTCAGGGGTTTGGCGAGATTCGCCGCGTGCCCGGCCGTTCCATTGACCGCGCCACGGTCGAGCAGGCCGATGTGCTGCTGGTACGCTCGGTGACCAACGTCAACCGGGCCTTGCTCGAGGGCACGAAGGTGGGTTTTGTCGGCACCTGCACCATCGGCACCGATCATCTGGACCTCGATTATTTCAGGCAGGCCGGCATCCAGTGGTCCAGCGCACCCGGCTGCAACGCCCGAGGCGTGGTGGATTACGTGCTGGGCAGCTTGCAGACCCTGGCTGAAATCGAAGGTGTCGACCTCACACAGCGCACCTATGGCATTGTTGGCGCCGGTGAAGTCGGCGGGCGGCTGGTCAAGGTGCTCAAGGGCCTGGGCTGGAATGTGCGCGTATGCGACCCGCCCCGGCAGATTGCCGAAGACGGCGACTACGTGAGCCTGGAGCAGATCATCGAGCAATGCGATGTCATCAGCCTGCACACGCCGCTGACCAAGTCCGGCAATGGTTCCACCTGGCATCTGTTCGATCGTGAGCGCCTGGCGCAGCTCAAGCCTGGCACCTGGCTGATCAACGCCAGCCGAGGCGCGGTCGTGGACAACGCCGCCCTGCGCGACGTGTTGCGCGAGCGCGAAGACCTGCAAGCGGTGTTGGATGTATGGGAGGGCGAGCCGCAAGTGGATGCCGACCTGGCCGACCTGTGCGTGCTGGCCACGCCGCATATCGCCGGGTACAGCCTGGACGGCAAGCAGCGCGGCACGGCGCAGATCTACCAGGCGTTCTGTGCGCACCTGGGCCAGGAACCGAGCATTCGGTTGAGCGATTTGTTGCCGGCGCCGTGGCTGGCCGAGGTGCACTTGAATGCCTCAACCGATCCGGCCTGGGCGCTGGCGACCTTGTGCCGCAGTGTGTACGACCCACGTCGGGATGATGCGGATTTTCGTCGCAGCCTCGTAGGAACGGTAGACGAGCAGCGCAAGGCGTTCGACCTGCTGCGCAAGCATTACCCGGAGCGTCGCGAGATTGACGGCTTGAAGGTGCGCATCAACGGCGAGTCTGCAGTCCTGTCCGGCATCGTCACCGCCCTGGGCGCCGAAGCGATTTAACGCGTATAAAAAACCCGGCCACCGGGGCCGGGTTCGAAAGAGCGTGGGCGCTTCAGCCTTGTTGGGCAGGCTTGACCAGTTTCTCTTCCAGTTCGCTGCACGCTTGCTGGATCATTTCTTCGGTGATCTGCACCTCGCGGCCCTTGGCGTCGATGTACGAGCACGGTAATAGCTGCTGCTGGCGGATCACGTCAATTTTTTTGGCATCGCTGCTGTTTTGCAAGGTCATGGCCTGTCTCCTCATCAGGTTGTATACCTACTTTAATTCCCCCGCGTGACCGAGCCATTACAACTCCTTTCACGATCATCGGTTCGAACGCCCAGTCCACCAGAAACCGGTGCGGATTTCCAGACCAGTCTTAGACCGATAGCCTCTAGCGGCATACATCAGTGGGTATAATTAATCTGATGCATTGCTGTTACGAAAGTTGTTATTTGCCCAAGTTCCCCCAATGTTGATCAATAGATTCCTCTATCGGTGAACCCTACATGTTCTCAGCCCGTCAACGCCGCGCGATTCGCCTGGCCGGTCGCTTCATTGCGCCTTACCGCTGGCAGGCGCTGGGTGCCCTGTTGGCGCTGATCGTCACTGCCGGCATTACCTTGTCCATGGGGCAGGGGATCCGCCTGCTGGTGGACCAGGGATTCATGACCCAGTCTCCGCACTTGCTCAACCAGTCCATCGCGCTGTTCATGCTGCTGGTGCTGGGCCTGGCGGTGGGCACGTTCACGCGTTTCTACCTGGTGTCGTGGATCGGTGAGCGGGTGGTGGCGGACATCCGCCGACAGGTGTTCAACCACCTGATCTACCTGCACCCAGGTTTCTACGAGAACAACCGCAGCTCGGAAATCCAGTCACGCCTGACCACCGACACCACCTTGCTGCAATCGGTGATCGGCTCATCGCTGTCGCTGTTTCTGCGCAATGCCTTGATGGTGATCGGCGGCATCGTGCTGTTGTTCATCACCAACCCCAAGCTCACCAGCATCGTCGTGGTGGCGTTGCCGCTGGTGCTGGCGCCCATCCTGATCTTTGGCCGGCGTGTGCGCAGCCTGTCGCGGCAGAGTCAGGACCGCATAGCCGATGTCGGCAGCTATGTGTCCGAGACCCTGGGGCAGATCAAGACCGTGCAGGCCTATAACCATCAGGTCCAGGACGAACAGCGTTTCGCCCTGACCGTGGAAGAGGCATTCACCACGGCCCGCAAACGCATCCTGCAACGGTCGTGGCTGATCACTTTGGTGATCATGCTGGTGCTTGGCGCCGTGGGCGTGATGCTGTGGGTTGGCGGGATGGACGTGATCAGCGGGCGCATCTCCGGCGGTGAGCTGGCGGCGTTTGTGTTCTACAGCCTGATCGTCGGCAGCGCCGTCGGCACCTTGAGTGAAGTGCTTGGCGAGTTGCAGCGGGCCGCCGGTGCGGCAGAGCGCATTGGCGAACTGTTGCAGTCGAGCAACGAAATCCAGGCACCGGCCAGCGGCGGTGTGCGCTTGCCGGAGCGTGTCAGCGGGGGCATGGAACTGCAGGACGTGCGCTTTTCCTACCCGTCACGGCCCGACAGCTACGCCATTGACGGCCTCAACCTGACCGTCAACCCCGGCGAAACCCTCGCCTTGGTCGGCCCTTCAGGCGCAGGCAAATCGACCCTGTTCGATTTGCTGCTGCGCTTCTACGACCCTCAGCACGGCCGCATCCTGCTTGAAGGCCAGCCGCTGCTCGAGCTCGACCCGCTGGACCTGCGCCGCCACTTCGCGCTGGTTTCCCAAAGCCCGGCGCTGTTTTTCGGCAGCGTCGAAGACAACATCCGCTACGGTAACCCCACGGCCACCCGCGAGCAGGTAGAAGCCGCGGCACGCATCGCCCATGCCCACGACTTCATCCTACAAATGCCCGACGGCTACCAGACCCACCTGGGCGAGGGTGGCCTGGGCCTTTCCGGCGGTCAGCGCCAACGCCTGGCCATCGCCCGCGCGTTGCTGGTGGATGCGCCGATCCTGCTGCTGGACGAAGCCACCAGCGCCCTCGATGCGCAGAGTGAGCACCTGATCCAGCAAGCCCTGCCGCAATTGATGCAGGGCCGCACCACCCTGGTGATTGCGCATCGCCTGGCCACGGTGAAAAACGCTGATCGGATTGCGGTGATGGACCAGGGCAAGCTGGTGGCGGTGGGCACGCATCAGCAGCTGATTGCGAGCAATCCGCTGTATGCGCGCTTGGCGGCGCTGCAGTTCAGCGATGGGCTGAAAGTGGAATGAAGCTGCGATGTGCCTGTGCCTTGAGGCATCATGTGGTCTTTCTTTAATGATCTGGATGAGGACATGAGCCGTTATCAACCTCCGCTAACGCTGACTACAAAGATCCTGGCCCTGGTGGCCGACATCAGTGAGCAGATCGGTCAGCTCTCGGCCGGTGACGATAGCCGTCAGACGCCTCAGTTAAGGCGTGGTAACAGGATCCGTACCATTCAGGCTTCTCTTGCGATCGAGAACAATACACTCAGCGTCGAGCAGGTCACTGCTGTCTTGGAGGGTAAGCGAGTACTGGGCCTGCCACGCGAAATCCAGGAAGTGCGCAACGCGTTTGCGGCCTATGAGGCGATGCCGCAATGGACGCCGAGTGATCGTGCTGACCTGCTTAAGGCCCACGAACTGCTGATGTTCGGATTGATTGACGATGCCGGGCGGTTTCGTCATTCAGGGGTTGGGATTTATCGTGGTGAGCAACTGATTCTTATGGCGCCGCCTGCGAGTCGCGTGGGCCAACTCATCGATGACTTGCTGCAGTGGCAGTCAGTTTCGGACTGGCACCCCTTGATCGCCAGTTGCGTATTTCATTATGAGTTCGAATTCATCCATCCATTTACAGATGGTAATGGACGAATGGGGCGGCTCTGGCAAACCTTGATACTGAGCCAATGGCGTCCGGTGCTGGCTTACCTGCCAGTGGAAGCGGTGATTCGGGATCAACAGGATGCTTACTATGCGGCGCTTTCGGCGGCGGATCAGCAGGCAGAAGCGACACCCTTCGTTGAATTCATGTTGCACGCCTTGAGCCTGGCATTGGCCGAAGCGTCTGATAGCCAAGGGCCGTCGAGTTAATAAAAAAATGCCCGCATTTCTCAATGCGGGCATTGTCTTGTCGCTTCAAACTTGCCGCTTGAAGCTTCCTGCCTTACTGATCGTCAAAATACCGCTCATGCCAATCCACCAACGGCTGCGGTGAGTTGAGCTTCTGCCCGTAGATTACCGAGTAGGACAGCACGTTCTGCACATACTGGCGGGTTTCGTCGAACGGGATGCTTTCCACCCACACGTCGAAACTCAGGTGGTCCGCACCGCGCAGCCATTGGCGCACGCGGCCGGGGCCGGCGTTGTAGGCGGCGGAGGCGAGTACGCGATTGCCGTTGAATTGGCTGTGCACCTGGCTCAGGTAGGCTGCGCCGAGCTGGATGTTTTTGTCCGGGTCCAGTACCTGGGCCGGGGAGGCCAGGGGAATGCTGAACTTGCGCGCTGTCTCCTTGGCGGTGCCGGGCATCAGTTGCATCAGGCCGCTGGCGCCGACGCCGGAGCGGGCATCGTCCATGAAGGCGCTTTCCTGGCGAGTAATGGCGAACACCCAGCTCGAATGCAAGCCACGCACCTTGGCTTCGCGCACCAGGGTGTCGCGGTGGGCCATCGGGAAGCGGATGTCCAGGTCGTCCCAGTATTGCGCCTGGCTGATCGTGCGGATCGCCGGGAAGTACCACTTCATGTCATAGGCCAGCTTGGCCTGGGCGACCATTTCATCGCGGTTGAAATGACGGCTGACGTGGTACCACTCACGGCGACCGTCGACGATCTGGCCACGGGCATAGAATTCCAGGGCACGGCGCACGCCTGGGGTATTGCGCACTTTATTGACCAGCGCCTGGCTCATCACCAGCGGCTTGTTGTTCAACTGGTAAGGGGTCTTGGAGCGGTCGGCGGCGAGGAAGCCGTAGAAGTCGCGCTCCTTGGCCACGTTTTTATACAGCACCAACGCTTGCGGGTTTTTCGGTTCGGCCAGTTCCAGGCTGCGTGCCTGCCAATAGCGCCAGCGGTTGGTGGTGGCCAGGTCCTGGGGCAGCTTGCGGGTCAGCTGGTAGGCCTCTTCCCAGCGCGCCAGGCGCAACAGCAGGCGCAGGCGCCATTCGGAGACGGTGTTGTCACACAGTTCCGGGTCGTATTTGGTCATCACGTCCAGGGCACGAGGATCGTAGCGACGTGCCAGGGTCAGGCCGATTTCCCGGGCAATCGACACTTTTTCGTCACGGGAGAAGTGCATGCTGGTGGCGTAACCGTCCAGCAGAGCCATGGCTTTATCCGGGTCCTGGCGTGCCAGCCGACGCAGGCCCAGGCCTACGGCGTCAGACATGGCCTCGGTGGCCGGCAGAAAACGCGACGGGTCGCTGAGCATGTCGGGCTTTTGCGCCACGTCGATCATCAGGCGGCCCTGGGCGCCGAGCGTGGGCAGGGTTTTCACCAGGCTGTTGGCCAGCGCGTAGTTGCGCGCTTCGGCGGCGAGCTTGGTGCGGTCCCAGATTTTCTGCTCGGTCAGTTGCCCGTCGGATGCCCACTGGCCAAAGGTCACGTCACAGGCGGCGGGTTGGGATTTGCCGGTCATCCACAGCTTTTCGGCGGTCTTGTAGCCTTCGGCCTTGAGGTTGTGGGTCAGCTGATACTGGCCATGCAGGCAGTCCAGCTCGACGAAATTGAGCTTGGTATCGTAGTACTTTTCAAAGGTCTGCCAGTCACCGCGCTCGGCCAGCCAGCGCAACCAGCGCAGCTTCATCCAGTTGGCCTGGGGCAGGTCGCCATTTTTGGCGAGGAACTGCTCGATTTCCTGATTGCTCGCGCTTTTAAGGCGCGCGGTCAGTTCGTCATAGGCCAGGTAGGGCGTCAGCGGGTAATCGGCCAGGGCCTGGCTGTATTGCATGTACGGGCCGCTGTCACCCTTGGCCAGCGCCCGCTTGGCTTCATCGTAATATTGACGTTGGGTGGTGAGGTCCACGGCCTGGGCAGATTGAACGGCGGTGGCAGAAAGAAGCAGGCAGGATAAAAAGTTGAAAAGGCGACTGCGCATGAGACGTCCGTGCAGAGAAATCACGACTAGCACCGGCATCGCCGACACTGATTGCCCCTAGCTTAGCCTTTTGCCAGCGACCGGCGAAAGCTTTGCCGGCCGGTTGGTTCAAGTTCGCGGCAAATGTCCTGCGGAACGTGTCGGCAGCGAAAATGCTGGCCGCATCCCACCCTCAACTCAGGTAGAATGCGCGCCCAGTTTTTGGAGAAGCGTATGACCCTGCTCAAATTCAGCGATGTGTCCCTTGCTTTCGGCGCTATGCCGTTGTTGGACAAGGTGTCCTGGCAGATCGCCCGTGGTGAGCGGGTGTGCATCATCGGCCGCAACGGCACCGGCAAGTCCAGCATGATGAAGCTGGTCAAGGGCGACCAGAAGCCCGATGAAGGCTCTGTCTGGCGTGCTCCCGGCCTCAAGATCGGCGAATTGCCGCAGGAATTGCCGGTAGCCGACGAGCGGACAGTGTTCGACGTGGTTGCCGAAGGCCTGGACGGCGTCGGCGAATTGCTGGCGCAATACCACCACCTGGCACAGAACTGCGTCACCGAAGAAGACCTGGACAAGTTGATGCACGTCCAGCAAGACCTCGAAGCCCGTGATGGCTGGCGCCTGCAGCAACTGGTGGACAGCACCCTGAGCCGCCTGCAGCTGCCGGCCGACAAGACCCTCGCCCAGTTGTCCGGCGGCTGGCGTCGTCGCGTGCTGCTGGCCCAGGCGTTGGTGTCCGAGCCGGACCTGCTGCTGCTCGACGAACCGACCAACCACCTGGACATCGGCGCTATCGCCTGGCTCGAAGAAGCGCTCAAGGATTTCCAGGGCGCGGTGCTGTTCATCACGCACGACCGGTCCTTCCTGCAAAACCTGGCCACGCGCATCCTGGAACTGGACCGCGGTGGCCTGATCGACTGGAACGGCGACTACGCCAGCTTCCTGGTGCACAAGGAAGCCGCGCTGGCGGCCGAAGAAACCGCCAACGCACTGTTCGACAAAAAGCTGGCCCAGGAAGAAGTCTGGATCCGCCAGGGTATCAAGGCCCGTCGCACCCGTAATGAAGGTCGCGTGCGTGCGTTGAAAGCCCTGCGGGTTGAGCGCAGCGAACGTCGCGAGCGCACCGGCAAGGCCAATATCCAGCTCGATACCGCCGATAAGTCGGGCAAGCAGGTAATGGTGCTGGAAAACGTCAGCTTCCATCACCCGGAGGGTCCGTTCCTGATCAAGGACTTCTCCATGGTCCTGGCGCGCGGCGACCGTATCGGCCTGCTGGGCGCCAACGGTACCGGCAAGACCACCTTGCTCAAGCTGATGCTCGGCGGTCTGCAGCCGACCAGCGGCACAGTGGAAGAGGGCACGCGCATCGACGTGGCCTACTTCGATCAGCTGCGCCATCAGTTGGACCTGGAAAAAACCGTGATCGACAACGTCGCTGAAGGTCGCGACTTTATCGACATCGACGGCCAGAGCCGCCACGTACTCAGCTACCTGGGCGATTTCCTGTTCAGCCCGCAACGTGCGCGGACCCCGGTGAAAGCCTTGTCCGGTGGCGAGCGCGCGCGCCTGCTGCTGGCCAAGCTGTTCAGCAAACCGGCCAACCTGCTGGTGCTCGACGAACCAACCAACGACCTCGACGTGGAAACCCTCGAGCTGCTTGAAGAAGTGCTGCTGACGTTTAACGGCACCGTGCTGATGGTCAGTCACGACCGGGCATTCCTCGACAACGTGGTCACCAGCACCCTGGTCTTCGAAGGCGAAGGCAAGGTACGCGAGTACGTCGGTGGTTATCAGGACTGGCTGCGCCAGGGCGGCTCGCCGCGCCTGCTGGGCGTGACCGAGAGCAAGTCCGGCAAGGCCGACTTGAACTCGGCGGTAGTGACGCCTGTGGCGGCTGCGGCCCCTGCACCGGAAGCTGCGCCTGCAGCCAACAAGAAAAAGCTCAGCTATAAGCTGCAGCGCGAACTGGAAGCCTTGCCGGGTGAGATCGACGCCAAGGAACAGCAGATCGCCGCAGTAGAAGCAGAAATGGCTGACGCCGGTTTCTACCAGCGCCCGGCCGCGGAAACCGCCAAGGTCATCGCCTCCCTGGAAACGTTGAACCAGGAGCTGGAAGCACTGGTTGAGCGTTGGGCTGAGCTGGATGCCTGAGTGATCTTCGCGCAATGAAAAGCCCGGCGCTCTTCTATGAGCGCCGGGCTTTTTTATATGAAATATGGTCAGAATGTGGGAGGGGGCTTGCCCCCGATAGCGGTGTATCAGTCACCCGATGCATCAACTGACAGACTGCTATCGGGGGCAAGCCCCCTCCCACATTGGGTCTACAGCGTTCTCAGGTATTTTTTACCAGCCTGACCGCCAGCACATCGCACGGCGCACCATGCAGCACGTCATTGGCGGTGGAGCCCAGCAGCAACGCCAGGCCGTGTCGGCCATGGCTACCGACCACGATCAGGTCGCAGCCTTGCTCCTTGGCGATGTGGTGGATTTCCTGGCGCGGTTGGCCGTAGGTAAGGTGGGAGTTTTCCTTCTTTAACTCGGGATACTTGATGATTAACCGCTCCAGGCGCTCCTTGGCCTGGTCGAACTGTTGCTGCTGTAGCTGGGAAAGGTCCATCGGCACGTCGCCACCGAAGGCCATGGCCATGGGTTCGACGATGTGCACCAGGGACAGTTTGGCGCCATTGGCAACGGCGGACTCCCGTGCACGCTTGATCACTGGATCGCACTCTTCGGTCAGGTCGACAGCGACCAGAATATGTTCGTAGGGCATGGGGCGTTCCTCCAGGGGACTGCAATAAATTCAGTATGGCTGCTTTCAAGCGGATCGGCTTGCGTCAGATCAAGTCCGCTCATCAGGAAATTCGGGAGTACACATATGACGGTCTGGATAGTGGTGTCAATCCTTGTGGTGGTTCTGAGCCCTCTGGCATGGTTGCGCCCATCGCGCAATCAGAGTGGGCGCATGGCCTTGCGCATGGAGGCGCGCCGCATCGGGCTGGCCATGCAGCTCGCGCCCCAGGAGTGGCCGCACTGGCTCAAGCAGGAGCCGCCGAGCCCCTGCGCGCAGTATTGCCGGCCACGACGCGGCAGCACGCCGGCCATCTGGAGTTACTGGCAGTTCGAGCCGGGAGTGTGGGTCAACCAGTGGCGCGAGGTTTGCGTGGATGAGAAGTTGTTGCCGTATTTTTCAACGCTGCCGGCCAACGTCTACAAGGTCGAGGCCGACAGGCAAATGATCGCGCTGTATTGGGGCGAGAAGGGCGACGCAAGCGTGTTGAAGGATATTGATGCGCTGCTCAAGGCATTGGCCTGACGCCGCGGCTTCCCTGTAGGAGCGAGCTTGCTCGCGAAGATCGTCAACGATGACGCAGGCATTTAAGGGTATCCGGGTCGCCCTCACGTTTTTCGCGAGCAAGCTCGCTCCTACAAAAAGCCAGGCAATAAAAAGCCCGACATATCATCGGGCTGGAGTTGGCCAGGCAGGCCGGTAAATTCATTCGAAGGCATTTGGGTTGCAGCTAGCCTAGCCGCCTATCCCTTTCTGTGCAGACTTTTTCCGCGCCTTTTACATTATTGATCCTGTGAATATTTGAATATTGACGGGCGGCGGGCTTATGGTCGGAGTTCTGAAATGACTGGAAAGTCGCGTTTTTCCTAGCCTTTGGAGCGATTGACAATTGCCCGGAATTGGATGAAGGTGGCGTACCCAAATCAAACGGGCGTATGAAATGAGCGTTTGTCCTACAGGCGACTCTGACATAACCCCGACTATCGCACCGGCGGGTGTGCCTGGCGTATTGGCGTGAGCATTGATGCAGCTGTCAATGTCAAACCAGAGGCCAGCGTCCGGTGTGTACTGTTCAGCTTCCATATCGTGGAGATCAGTTGATGATTTACGAAGGTAAAGCCATCACGGTTAAGGCTCTTGAAAGTGGCATCGTCGAATTGAAATTCGACCTCAAGGGTGAGTCCGTCAACAAGTTCAACCGTCTAACCCTGAACGAACTGCGTCAGGCTGTAGACACCATCAAAGCAGATGCTTCGGTCAAGGGCGTGATCGTCTCCAGCGGCAAGGACGTGTTTATCGTCGGCGCTGACATCACCGAATTCGTCGACAACTTCAAGCTGCCCGATGCCGAGCTGGTGGCTGGCAACCTCGAAGCCAACAAGATTTTCAGCGATTTCGAAGACCTCAACGTACCTACCGTTGCTGCGATCAACGGCATCGCCCTGGGCGGTGGCCTGGAAATGTGCCTGGCGGCCGACTTCCGCGTGATGTCCGCTACTGCCAAGATCGGCCTGCCTGAAGTCAAGCTGGGCATCTACCCGGGCTTTGGCGGCACTGTGCGTTTGCCGCGTCTGATCGGTGCCGACAACGCCATCGAATGGATTGCCGCCGGCAAGGAAAACAAAGCTGAAGACGCGCTGAAAGTCGGTGCCGTCGATGCTGTGGTTGCCCCGGACAAACTCGCTGAAGCCGCGCTGAACCTGATCAAGGGCGCCATCAGCGGCGAATTCGACTACAAGGCCAAGCGTCAGCCCAAGCTGGAAAAACTCAAGCTCAACGCCATCGAACAGATGATGTCGTTCGAAACCGCCAAAGGTTTCGTCGCGGGCCAGGCCGGTCCTAATTACCCGGCGCCGGTCGAAGCGATCAAGACCATCCAGAAGGCGGCGAACTTCGGTCGCGACAAAGCCCTGGAAGTGGAAGCGGCAGGCTTCGTCAAACTGGCGAAAACCTCGGCTGCCCAGAGCCTGATCGGCTTGTTCCTGAACGATCAGGAACTGAAGAAAAAGGCCAAGGCCTACGACGAAATCGCCAAGGACGTGAAGCAGGCCGCCGTACTGGGCGCCGGCATCATGGGTGGCGGTATCGCCTACCAGTCGGCGTCCAAAGGCACGCCGATCCTGATGAAAGACATCAACGAGCACGGCATCGAGCAGGGCCTGGCGGAAGCCGCCAAGCTGCTGGTGGGCCGCGTTGATAAGGGCCGCATGACCGCCGCGAAAATGGCCGAAGTGCTCAACGGCATTCGTCCTACGCTGTCCTACGGCGATTTCGGCCACGTCGACCTGGTGGTCGAAGCCGTTGTCGAGAACCCGAAGGTCAAGCAGGCGGTGCTGGCTGAAGTCGAAGCCCAGGTCAAAGACGACACCATCCTGGCGTCGAACACTTCGACCATTTCCATCAGCTTGCTGGCCAAGGCCCTCAAGCGTCCGGAAAACTTCGTCGGCATGCACTTCTTCAACCCGGTGCACATGATGCCGCTGGTGGAAGTGATCCGTGGCGAGAAGTCCAGCGAGTTGGCCGTTGCCACCACCGTTGCCTACGCCAAGAAAATGGGCAAGAACCCGATCGTGGTCAATGACTGCCCGGGCTTCTTGGTCAACCGCGTGCTGTTCCCTTACTTCGGCGGTTTCGCCAAGCTGGTCAGCGCTGGTGTGGATTTCGTGCGCATCGACAAGGTCATGGAAAAATTCGGCTGGCCGATGGGCCCGGCGTACCTGATGGACGTGGTCGGCATCGACACCGGCCACCACGGTCGCGACGTCATGGCTGAAGGCTTCCCGGACCGCATGAAAGACGATCGCCGTTCGGCCGTCGACGCCCTCTACGAAGCCAAGCGCCTGGGCCAGAAGAATGGCAAGGGCTTCTACGCCTACGAGACCGACAAGAAGGGCAAGCAGAAGAAGGTCGCCGACCCGTCGGTACTGGAAGTGCTCAAGCCGATCATCTACGAGCAGCGTGAGGTGTCCGACGAGGACATCATCAACTGGATGATGATCGCCCTGTGCCTGGAAACCGTGCGTTGCCTGGAAGACGGCATCGTCGAGACCGCCGCCGAAGCCGATATGGGCCTGGTGTACGGTATTGGTTTCCCTCCATTCCGTGGTGGTGCGCTGCGTTACATCGATTCGATCGGTGTGGCCGAGTTCGTTGCCCTGGCTGACAAATACGCTGATTTGGGCCCGCTGTACCACCCAACCGCGAAGCTGCGTGAAATGGCCAAGAACGGCCAGAGCTTCTTCGGTTAAGCGCCCAATCGACTAGAGCGAGAATATTTATGAGCTTGAATCCAAGAGACGTCGTGATTGTCGACTTCGGTCGTACGCCGATGGGCCGCTCCAAGGGCGGCATGCACCGCAACACCCGCGCCGAAGACATGTCGGCGCACCTGATCAGCAAGCTGCTGGAACGCAACGTCAAGGTTGACCCGAACGAAGTCGAAGACGTGATCTGGGGCTGCGTGAACCAGACCCTGGAGCAGGGCTGGAACATCGCGCGCATGGCCTCCTTGATGACGCAGATCCCGCACACCGCGGCCGGCCAGACCGTGAGCCGCCTGTGCGGTTCGTCGATGAGCGCGCTGCACACTGCCGCCCAGGCGATCATGACCGGTAACGGTGATGTGTTCGTGGTCGGTGGCGTGGAGCACATGGGCCACGTCAGCATGATGCACGGCGTCGACCCTAACCCGCACATGTCGCTGTACGCGGCAAAAGCTTCGGGCATGATGGGCCTGACCGCGGAAATGCTCGGCAAGATGCACGGCATTACCCGCGAAGCCCAGGACGCGTTCGGCCTGCGCTCCCACCAGCTCGCCCACAAGGCGACCGTGGAAGGCAAGTTCAAGGATGAAATCATCCCGATGAACGGCTATGACGAGAACGGTTTTCTGAAACTGTTCGACTACGACGAAACCATTCGTCCGGACACCACCCTGGAAAGCCTGGCGGCGCTCAAGCCGGCCTTCAATCCAAAGGGCGGCACCGTGACTGCCGGTACTTCGTCGCAAATCACCGACGGTGCTTCGTGCATGATCGTGATGTCGGCGCAGCGTGCCCAGGACCTGGGTATCCAGCCGCTGGCGGTGATCCGCTCGATGGCCGTGGCGGGTGTGGATCCGGCGATCATGGGCTATGGTCCAGTACCGGCCACACAAAAAGCCTTGAAGCGCGCGGGCCTGACCATCTCTGATATCGACTTCTTCGAGCTCAACGAAGCTTTCGCCGCACAGGCCCTGCCAGTGCTGAAAGATCTGAAAGTACTCGACAAGATGAATGAGAAGGTTAACCTGCACGGCGGCGCGATTGCCCTGGGCCACCCATTCGGTTGCTCCGGTGCGCGCATTTCCGGCACATTGCTTAACGTGATGAAGCAAAATGGCGGCAACCTTGGGGTTGCAACCATGTGCATTGGTCTCGGCCAAGGCATTTCCACCGTCTTCGAACGCGTCTAAGCGTTGGGTTGACGGTAGCCGGGGCCCAGTGCCCCGGTTTTTGTTTTTTGGAATTTTTAAATTTTTTTTCGACAAAATTTGTAGGGAGGTCAGAGCATGAAAGTCGAACCCGGGCTCTACCAACATTATAAGGGCCCGCAGTACCGCGTTTTCAGCGTGGCGCGGCACTCCGAAACCGAAGAAGAAGTGGTGTTCTATCAAGCACTGTATGGTGAATACGGCTTTTGGGTACGTCCCTTGAGCATGTTCCTGGAGTCCGTCGAAGTTGACGGCGAGCAGGTCCCGCGCTTTGCTTTGGTCCAGGCCGAACCCAGTCTTTTTAAAGGGCAATAACGGCAGGTCGCGCAGAATGCTGCGCTTGACCTCACCCGGTTGCCACTATATATAGCGTTGCCGCGTCAGGCGCCAACTGCCTTTCACTTCTCGAATTCAGGAATTTTCCGATCCATGGGCAAATCGCTGGTCATTGTGGAATCCCCGGCTAAGGCCAAGACCATCAACAAGTACTTGGGCAACGAGTACGTGGTGAAGTCGAGTATCGGCCATATCCGAGACCTGCCCACCAGCGGTTCGGCTAGCGCCAGCAAGGAGCCTGCCGCCAAGCGCGGCAAGGCCGCCGCGGGCGAAGGTCCGGTGCTCACGCCCAAAGAGAAAGCGCGCAAGCAGCTGGTCTCGCGCATGGGTGTGGACCCGGATCATGGCTGGAAGGCCAAGTACGAAATCCTTCCGGGCAAGGAAAAGGTCATCGAAGAGCTGCGCCGGCTCGCCAAGGATGCTGACACCATCTATCTCGCAACCGACTTGGACCGCGAAGGGGAAGCCATTGCCTGGCACCTGCGGGAAGCCATCGGCGGTGACGACAGCCGCTACAAGCGCGTGGTGTTCAACGAAATCACCAAGAAAGCCATCCAGGAAGCCTTCTCCAAGCCGGGCGAGCTGGACATCGATCGCGTCAACGCCCAGCAGGCACGGCGTTTCCTCGATCGCGTGGTGGGTTATATGGTTTCGCCATTGCTGTGGGCCAAGATTGCCCGCGGCCTGTCTGCCGGCCGTGTGCAATCGGTAGCGGTCAAGCTGGTGGTGGAGCGTGAGCGTGAGATTCGTGCGTTCATCCCTGAAGAATATTGGGAAGTCCACGCCGACCTCGGCACCGCCAAGGGCGCCAATGTGCGCTTTGAAGTGGCCCGCGAAAAAGGCGAAGCCTTCAAGCCGCTGAACGAAGCCCAGGCCATGGCCGCGCTGGAGAAGCTCAAAGCCTCCAGCTACAGCATCGTCAAGCGCGAAGACAAACCGACCAGCAGCAAGCCGTCGGCGCCGTTCATCACCTCCACCCTGCAGCAGGCGGCGAGCAACCGCCTGGGTTTCGGTGTGAAGAAAACCATGATGATGGCCCAGCGTCTGTACGAAGCCGGCTACATCACTTATATGCGTACCGACTCCACCAACCTGTCGCAAGACGCGGTAGCGATGGCGCGCACCTATATTGAAAGCGAATTCGGCAAGAAGTACCTGCCGGAGAAGCCTAACGTCTACAGCAGCAAGGAAGGCGCCCAGGAGGCTCACGAAGCGATTCGTCCTTCCGACGCCAACACCACGCCCGCCAAACTGAGCGGCATGGAACGCGACGCTGAGCGCCTCTACGAGCTGATCTGGCGCCAGTTCCTGGCCTGCCAGATGCTGCCGGCGCAATACCTGTCCACCACCGTGAGCGTTGCTGCTTCCGACTTCGAGCTGCGTGCCAAAGGTCGTATCCTCAAGTTCGACGGTTACACCCGCGTGATGCCGCAGATCGCCAAGCCGGGCGATGATGATGTGCTGCCTGACATGGCCCAGGGCGACACGTTGAAGCTGATCAAGCTTGACCCGTCCCAGCACTTCACCAAGCCACCGGCGCGTTATTCGGAAGCCAGCCTGGTCAAGGAGATGGAAAAACGCGGTATCGGTCGTCCTTCGACCTACGCGGCGATCATCTCCACCATCCAGGACCGTGGCTACGTGGCGCTGCACAACCGTCGTTTCTATTCGGAAAAGATGGGCGATATCGTCACTGAGCGGCTGTCCGAGAGTTTCTCCAACCTGATGGACTACGGCTTCACCGCCGGCATGGAAGAGAACCTCGATGACGTCGCCCACGGCGAGCGCGACTGGAAAAGTGTGCTGGACGAGTTCTACGGTGATTTCAAGAAAAAACTCGAAGTGGCCGAGAGCCCTGAGAGCGGCATGCGTGCCAACCAGCCGGTGATGACGGACATTCCCTGCACCACATGCGGCCGGCCGATGCAGATTCGTACGGCGTCTACCGGCGTGTTCCTGGGTTGCTCCGGTTACAGCCTGCCGCCTAAAGAGCGCTGCAAGGCCACCGTCAACCTGGTACCGGGTGATGAAATCGCCGCCGATGACGAGGGTGAATCCGAGTCGCTGGTATTGCGTGGCAAGCACCGCTGCCCGATCTGCAGCACGGCGATGGACGCCTACCTGTTGGACGAGAAGCACAAGCTGCATATCTGCGGTAACAACCCCGATTGCAATGGTTACGAGATCGAAGAGGGCACCTACCGCATCAAGGGCTACGAAGGTCCGAGCCTGGAGTGCGACAAGTGCGGCAGCGAGATGCAGCTCAAGACCGGCCGTTTCGGCAAGTTCTTTGGTTGCACCAACCCGACCTGCAAGAACACCCGCAAACTGCTCAAAAGCGGTGACGCAGCGCCGCCGAAGATGGACCCGGTGAAGATGCCCGAGCTCAAGTGCGAGAAGGTCAACGACACCTACATCCTGCGCGACGGTGCTTCGGGCCTGTTCCTGGCCGCCAGCCAGTTTCCGAAAAACCGCGAGACCCGTGCACCGCTGGTGATGGAGATCGTGCCGCACAAGGACGAGATCGATCCGAAGTACCACTTCCTGTGTGAAGCGCCGAAGAAGGACCCGGATGGTCGCCCAGCCGTGATCCGCTATAGCCGCAAAACCAAGGAGCAGTACGTGCAGACCGAAGTCGACGGCAAGCCTACCGGCTGGAAAGCGTTCTACGACGGTGGCAAGTGGAAGGTCGAGGACAAGCGCCAGGGCGCTTGATCCGCTACACGCGCTGACGTTCCAGTGTGGGAGGGGGCTTGCTCCCGATAGCGGCGTATCAGTCGGTGATGATATGACTGATACACCGCCATCGGGGGCAAGCCCCCTCCCACATTTGGATCTGCCTCATGGCACTTGCAGTCGGTTCGGCTGATCCGTGACACTGTTCAGCCAGCATCACGCCTAATTCGTTGTGGAGATTGCCGTCGTGGCCCACGAGCTCTATACCCGTACCAACCAGAAAATCTACTTCGCGGGTTTGTCCCTGGAAGCCCTTGGTCGTGCCGAGGCGGGCAAGGAAATGAATGCCATCGCGCTGGTCCAGGCGGGGCGCGAAGCTGCTCTGTTCCACCTGTACGGCGCGTTGCTGGGGCTATGCCATGAAATCGCCGGGTTCTACCGCTTGCCCCAGGCCGGTTCGCCCCGCGCCGAAATGATCATGACCCGGGAAGTGCTGGAAACCATGGCCATCCCGGAACTGGCCGAACTGGTGGAAATGGCCCAGAGCCCGGACAGTTGGGTAGCCCGCCTGCTCAAGGCGCATGCCGACATGTTCCAGCCGCCGCGCGTTCCTCATGTACCCAAAGGTGATGTGACACAGCCGCTGATCGTGGCGGTTGCGTTGGATGCGGATGAGCCCAAGCCTTTGAGCCGGGAAGAGCTGGAAAGCTGGCGCCAGGAGCTAAAAAAGCTGGCACTGCGCTTTCGTGAAGGCTTGAACGAGTGCTGAGCGGGCAAGCCTGCACGCCACAACACTGATATAATCTCGCGCTTTCGTGGAGAACAGACTTTTATGCCAACGTCCTTTCTGGAAATTGTTGAACTGCCTGACGGCCGAATCGAGCTGCGCCGGGCTGAGGACGAAGGTTCTCTGGTTATCCTGGACTTTTCCGAAGACGCAAAAGCGTTCCTGCAAGGCCAGCATGTGGAAGTGGCCAAAGCCATGTTGAGCGTTGGCGTGCAAATGGCAGGTCGCCTGGCTGAAGGCGAGCCTGAGAAGGAAGATGGGCCACGGATTCTTCACTGAGCCCTGTGTAACCCGCTTATCTTTTATCCCAGTCGAATATTCAAGCTTTGTGCATCGCCTGTGTGTGCGGCGCTGATCAACTGCTGCTTGGCCGTTGCATTCAACGGGTTCAGCCAGCTCACTACCGTATGGCTACGGCCCAGGCGCAAGGCTTCGCAGGTCAATTGCTGGGCACTTTGCGCGCCCCGTGGCTGCAGCAACAGAATACGCTCACGGTTGAGGCCTGCATCCCGTAACCAGGCCTGTGTCAGGCTGGCGGGCGGGGCGATCAGCGTCAACCAGCGCGCGTCCTGCTCCTCGCTGAGTTCGCGCAGAATCGGCGCCAACAGGCTCAGGCAGCTCCCGGCAGCCCCACGCAACGACAATTCACTGAATACCTCGGGTTCGCAGCTCCAGGGAGCTTCGACCGTTTCCTTGAGGATGGGCGCAAGGGGTTGAGCCATGAAGGCCTCGAACAGCGACAGTTGTGTGTGTTGTGGGGTGTGCACGAGCTGCATGATGTCTCCTTTAGCGGCGAATAACGCCGACACTCAAGCCTTCGATCACCAGGTCCTGGTCTTTCAGGTTCACTTCAATCGGCGCGAACTCCGGGTTTTCCGCCATGAGCCAGACCTTGCTGCCTTCACGCTTGAAGCGCTTGACGGTGACTTCATCACCGATCCGTGCCACCACGATCTGGCCGTTACGGGCTTCACGAGTGGTGTGTACGGCCAGCAGGTCACCGTCGAAGATGCCCACGTCCTTCATGCTCATGCCATGCACCCGCAACAGGTAGTCGGCGCGCGGATGAAAGAAGGTCGGGTTGATGTTGCAGGACTCTTCGACATGCTGTTGCGCCAGGATCGGCGCACCGGCGGCCACTCGACCGATGATCGGCAGTGTCGATTCGTCGGCCTTGGCTTCGAAGCCAGGGATACGAATGCCGCGTGAAGCACCGGGGGTCATCTCGATCGCGCCTTTGCGAGCGAGGGCCTTGAGGTGCTCTTCGGCAGCGTTGGGAGACTTGAAACCCAGTTCCTGCGCAATTTCGGCGCGTGTCGGTGGGTAACCATTGTCATCAAGACAGCGCTTGATAAACCCCAGAATCTCAGCTTGGCGTGGCGTCAGTTTTAGCATGTTGATCGCTCTGGCTTTTTATACAGTGACTGGGATT
Source organism: Pseudomonas sp. MUP55 (assembly GCF_034043515.1). Taxonomy (NCBI): domain Bacteria; kingdom Pseudomonadati; phylum Pseudomonadota; class Gammaproteobacteria; order Pseudomonadales; family Pseudomonadaceae; genus Pseudomonas; species Pseudomonas sp. MUP55. Next base: position 1,713,443 of record NZ_CP138214.1, read on the forward strand.
ATATACAGTGAACGGCGCTTGGCAATCATCCTTTTGTGCGGCCCCGCTGGACGGTCATTCATCACCTGTACTACAAGGCACGGATAGCGCTGCCTACAGACCGAGCCGGATGTGATTAAATAGCGACGAAATAGATGACTGACCGGCCGGAAAACGAACCCGCAGGCTTGACAAGACATACCCTGAAACGTATGTTTCAAACAAGTGTTTGTCAGGCGGAGTAGCCATGGCCCAGTCGGAAACCGTTGAACGCATTCTCGATGCTGCCGAGCAATTGTTCGCGGAAAAAGGATTTGCTGAAACTTCATTGCGGCTGATCACCAGCAAGGCCGGGGTCAACCTCGCCGCCGTGAACTACCATTTCGGCTCGAAAAAAGCCCTGATCCAGGCGGTGTTCTCGCGCTTCCTGGGACCGTTCTGTGCCAGCCTCGATCGCGAGCTGGAGCGTCGCCAGGCCAAGGCCGACAACAAGCCAAGCCTGGAAGAGCTGCTGGAAATCCTGGTTGAGCAAGCCCTGGTGGTGCAGCCACGCAGCGGCAACGACCTGTCTATCTTCATGCGCCTTTTGGGCTTGGCGTTCAGCCAGAGCCAGGGCCACCTGCGCCGCTACCTGGAAGACATGTACGGCAAGGTGTTTCGTCGCTATATGCTGCTGGTCAATGAAGCCGCCCCGCGTATCCCGCCGATCGAACTGTTCTGGCGCGTGCACTTCATGCTCGGCGCTGCGGCTTTCAGCATGTCCGGGATCAAGGCGCTGCGTGCAATTGCCGAGACCGATTTCGGCGTCAACACCTCCATCGAGCAGGTGATGCGCCTGATGGTGCCGTTCCTCGCCGCGGGCATGCGCGCCGAAACCGGCGTGACCGACCAGGCCATGGCCGTCGCCCAATTGCGCCCGCGCAGCAAATCCACACCCGCCCTCGCCAAGGTTTGACCGCAGCGGGTGTGCGCGGCCGCTTGCATCCGCTAAGCTAGCCGCCATGTCGATTTCAGCTATTTACGTGCAACCCCTCCTGCTTACCGGAACCGGTAGGGGTGATGGGTTGCGCGCGTTATTTAAGGAAGGTTTATGACTGCTGCCCTGCAAGGTTCTTTGATGGTCGACGTGGCGGGTACCTGGCTGACGGCCGAGGATCGCCATCTGTTGCGCCAACCGGAAGTGGGCGGCTTGATCATTTTCGCGCGCAATATCGAGCATCCGCGCCAGGTCCGCGAGTTGAGCGCGGCGATTCGCGCGGTGCGCCCGGACCTGCTGCTGGCGGTCGACCAGGAAGGCGGCCGCGTGCAGCGCCTGCGCCAAGGCTTCGTGCGCTTGCCGGCCATGCGCGCGCTGGCCGATAACCCCAATGCCGAATACCTGGCCGAACAATGTGGCTGGGTCATGGCCACTGAAGTGTTGGCCGTGGGCCTGGACCTCAGCTTCGCCCCAGTGCTGGACCTGGATTACCAGCGCAGCGCCGTGGTCGGCACCCGTTCGTTCGAAGGCGACCCCGAGCGCGCTGCCGTGCTTGCCGGTGCCTTTATTCGCGGCATGAACAGCGCCGGCATGGCCGCCACCGGCAAGCACTTCCCTGGTCACGGTTGGGCTGAAGCCGACTCCCATGTCGCAATTCCCAACGACGAGCGCAGCCTGGAACAGATTCGCGCCAACGACCTCGTACCCTTCGCTCGCCTGAGCAAGCAATTGGCCGCCGTGATGCCGGCCCATGTCATCTATCCGCAAGTCGATGCCCAGCCGGCAGGCTTCTCACGCCGCTGGTTGCAGGACATCCTGCGCGGCGAATTGCAGTTCGACGGGGTGATTTTCAGTGATGACCTGTCCATGGCCGGTGCCCACGTGGTGGGTGATGCCGCCAGCCGTATCGAAGCTGCGCTGACGGCGGGCTGCGACATGGGGCTGGTATGCAACGATCGTGCGGCTGCCGAGCTGGCCCTGAGTGCGGCGCAGCGGATGAAGGTCAAGCCTTCGGCGCGGATTGCGCGCATGCGCGGGCAGGCTATTGCCTCGACGGAATACAAACAGGATCCACGTTGGCTGACAGCGCTTGGAGCGTTGCGGGATGCTCAACTGATCGAATAAGTATTGTTGAACGCTTGGTGTAGGAAACATCCGAATAAGGCTGTAGCTATCTCTTGCGGTAGTGTCAGAGTTGTCCTGCTTAAGTCCCATTGCTGGTGGCTGTAGAGTTCAGTTTCATGAATGACCTGATTGCCCGTATCGTCGAGTTGGATTGGCAAGCGTACTTTGAACTTCGCTCGCTGGAGCGCGGCTTTGAGTATGCCGGCCAAAATCGCATTGAGATAAAGGAATTCGGGCCTCACAGGTTGATCGCACGTTGCAAGGGCTCGGGCCGCAATGTCTATAGCCTGTCGATTGCCTTGGAGGATGCACCATCCCGTTTGACGGGCATCAGGTGTGTGTGTTCTTGCCCGGTGGCGACCAATTGCAAGCACGCGGCTGCGGTCTTGTTTACGTTGACTGTGCTGTACGAAGAGCTGAACGAGCCGAAAAAGCCGGTGGCTGATCGCCTGAGTCCGCAGCTCGAAAACTGGCTTGAAAGTATCCCCAAGCCCACCCCGCCAGGTGAGGCTGCGCCCAAGAACACCGGTACTTGTTTGCTGTACCAAGTCACTCCCGAGGTTTATTCCAGTGGCTGGACATTCGAGGTGTACCGGGCGCGCGTGACCAAAAAAGGTGAGTACAGCGATATCAAGCCCTTGTACTCGATGGATGAGACATTACGGCGTGCACCAAGCTACATGCATGAGCTGGATACGCGCATTGGTCGATTATTGTTGTTGGGCCGATCTTATGGCAGCTACGGCAGCAGTTTTCAGTTGGCCGGCGAAACGGGGGCCGAAATTCTCCAATTGGCGTTAAAAACCCAACGCCTGTTTCTTGAGCTGGGCCCAAGACTAGCGCTTAATCCCGGTCCGGCTCGCGCCGGTCGTTTCGATTGGGCGGTGACACCCGATGGCGATTACATCCCCCGCTGGACCAGCGATGGCCGTGAGTTGGATGATATGTTTCCGCTCAAACCGCTTCACTATCTTGACCTCGACAACATGGAAGTCGGGGTGCTCGAGCATGGTCTGGATGAGAATCTGGCCATGCATCTTTGCGGCTTGCCGCTCATTCCAGCTGATCAAGCCGCGTTATTCAGTCAACGCATCAGTGCGGTGTCCAAGGTGATTCCTCCACCGCTGGAGCTGACCGAGCGCGTCGTGGATACGTTAGAACCCCAAGGATGTCTTACCTTGGGAAGCGACGAAGCCTACGGTTACGGCCGGTTCCATTGGGAGCATCGCGCTGCGTTGGCTTTCCGCTATGACACCAGCCTGACCAGCGGCAAGGGCACTGAGGATATCCAGCTTCTCAAGGGCACCGAAACCCAGCGTATCCAACGCAAGCCGGCGGCTGAAAAAGCGCTGCGCAAGGCGCTCACCAAGATCGGATTCAAAGCGATCAATCGCCAAACTCGCGCGCTGCCTGAAAGCGCTGGGGAAATGTTCGATCTCCCCACCGATGAAGCCTGGCTGGGTTTCGTTGAAAACGATCTGGCGGCTTTGCGTGAAGCAGGGTGGGACATTGTCGTCCAACCGGGCTTTTACTACGACGTGGACGCGGTGGACCATTGGTATGCGGACATCGAAGAAGCGTCGGATAATGAATGGTTCGATCTTGAGCTGGGCATTGAGGTCAATGGCGAGCGGCATAGCCTGTTGCCAATCATGCTCGACTTGATGCGACGTCAGCCCAAGCTGCTCGATGCCGCCCACTTGGCCGAACGTAACGACGATGAGCGCGTGTTGGTGAGTTTGGGCGCCCGCACTCAAACAAAGGTTGCGTTGCCTTACGGGCGACTCAAGCCCCTGATGGCAACCCTCGGCGAACTCTACCTGGGCGCAACCGAAGGTGATGCATTACGGCTGAGTGCGCCCGATGCGGCTCGGCTCAGTCATCTGGAGACAATGCCCTTGGTGTGGCGGGGTGGCGAGCGACTGCGTGATTTCGCCAGGCGCCTCAAGGACTCCACCCATGCCCAGGTATCTGCTCCGGAGGGCCTGAACGCCGAACTTCGTGGCTATCAGCTCGAAGGCCTGAACTGGATGCAGACTTTGCGCGAGCTGGAAGTCGGCGGGATTCTAGGGGATGACATGGGCCTGGGCAAAACTCTGCAAGCTCTTGCGCACCTGCTCCTGGAAAAACAGGCAGGTCGATTGCAAACGCCCGCATTGGCCGTAATGCCTACCAGCCTGATCCCGAACTGGATCGACGAAGCCGCACGGTTCACGCCACAGCTCAGAGTCCTGGCGCTGCACGGTGCACAGCGTCAGGCTGACTTCGCACGCTTGACCGATTACGACCTGGTACTCACCACCTACGCGCTGCTGCCACGAGACCTTGAAGTCTTGCAGCCTCAGCGCTGGAGCGTGCTGATCCTCGACGAAGCGCAAAATATCAAAAATCCCAACAGCAAGGCGGCCCAGGCCGCTCGCCAACTGGATGCCGGCCAGCGGCTGTGCCTGAGCGGGACGCCGTTGGAAAACCATTTGGGCGAACTCTGGTCGCTGTTTCATTTCCTGTTGCCGGGGTGGCTGGGTGACAGCAAAACCTTCAATCGCAATTACCGCACACCGATTGAAAAGCACGGTAATGCGCAACGCATGCAGCACCTGACGGCGAAGATCAAACCCTTCCTGTTGCGCCGTAAAAAAGAACAGGTCGCCACCGAGTTGCCGCCCAAGACCGAGATCGTGCATTGGGTGGACTTGAGCGACGCCCAGCGTGACGTGTATGAAACCGTGCGCGTGGCGATGGACAAGAAGGTTCGCGACGAGATTGCCCGGCAAGGTGTCGCCCGCAGCCAAATCGTCATTCTCGAAGCGCTGCTCAAGTTGCGCCAGGTCTGCTGCGACTTGCGCCTGGTCAAGACTGCACCAGCGTCCAAACTGGCGCGAGCGGGTACCGGCAAACTTGGCAGTTTGATGGAAATGCTCGAAGAATTGCTCAGCGAAGGGCGGCGCGTCCTGCTGTTCTCGCAGTTCACCTCGATGCTGGCGTTAATCGAAGAGGAACTGAAGCTGCGTGAGGTCGACTATTCAATCCTGACCGGTGAAACCCTGGACCGGCGCACCCCCGTGAAAGACTTTCAGGACGGCAAGACGCCGTTGTTCCTGATCAGTCTGAAAGCGGGCGGAACGGGCTTGAACCTGACGGCGGCGGATACGGTGATTCATTACGACCCGTGGTGGAACCCGGCTGTGGAAAACCAGGCCACGGACCGGGCTTACCGGATCGGGCAGGATAAGCCGGTGTTTGTTTACAAGATGATTGCCAGGGGCACGGTGGAAGAAAAGATTCAGGCGCTGCAATTGGAAAAGGCAGCGCTGGCCGACGGCGTGCTTGAAGGGGGCTCCAGTGCTGGCTGGAAGCTGGAGCAGCGAGATATTGAGGCGCTGTTCGCGCCGTTGCCTTAAGCCATAATGCCAGTAACGCTTTTTGTAGGAGCGAGCTTGCTCGCGAAGAACTCAGGGCCACCGCGTTTATCCAAAATGAACGCGTTGCCTGGATTTTTTTCGCGAGCAAGCTCGCTCCTACAGAAAACCACTTTCGCTTAACTGGCTCAGCGCTTCTCTTGCTTGTTGGGCAGCGGTGCAAACAGCGCCTCGATATCCTCATTGCCCAACTGCCAGTCCCCAGTCGTTCGTCCATCCAGCACGCCCGCAGCCAGATCGGATTTTTCCTTCTGCAGGTGCTGAATTTTCTCCTCCACCGTGCCTCTGGCAATCATCTTGTAGACGAACACCGGCTTCTCTTGCCCGATGCGGTACGCACGGTCGGTGGCCTGATTTTCGGTTGCCGGGTTCCACCAGGGGTCGTAGTGGATCACGGTGTCGGCTTCGGTCAGGTTCAGACCGACGCCGCCCGCTTTCAAGCTGATCAGGAAAATCTGCAGCGTGCCGCTCTGGAACTCCTTGACGGGGGTGCGCCGGTCACGGGTCTGGCCGGTCAGCAGCGCGTAGGCGATCTGGCGTTTCTTCAGTTCAGCCTCGATCAGGCTCAGCATCGAGGTGAACTGCGAGAACAACAGAATGCGCCGCCCCTCGGCGAACAACTCGTCGAGCATCTCCATCAAGCTGTCGAGCTTGCCCGAGCTGCTGCCACGGGCGGGCAGGGTGGCGTCGTTGACCAGGCGCAAATCGCAGCACACCTGGCGCAGCTTGAGCAGCGCCTCAAGGATGATGATCTGGCTGCGCGCCACGCCCTTGCGGGTAATCTCGTCGCGCACCTTTTTATCCATGGCCAGGCGCATGGTTTCGTACACGTCGCGCTGGGCTTCGTTAAGGTCGACCCAGTGGATAATCTCGGTCTTGGGCGGCAGTTCGGTTGCCACCTGTTCCTTGGTGCGGCGCAGCAGGAACGGCTTGATCCGACCGTTGAGGTGCTGCAATCGCACCTCGCTGGCGCGTTTTTCGATGGGGACGCGGTAATCACGGTTGAAGCTTTTCACATCGCCGAGCCAGCCTGGCAGCAGGAAGTGGAACAACGACCATAGCTCACCCAGGTGGTTTTCCAGCGGCGTACCGCTCAGGCACAGGCGCTGGCGCGCATCCAACTCGCGCGCTGCTTGAGCCGCCTTGCTGGTCGGGTTCTTGATGTACTGGGCCTCATCGAGAATCAGCACATGCAAAGGCTGGGCGGCGAGGGTGTCGATGTCTTTGGGCAATAGCGCGTAGGTGGTCAACAGCAGGTCAAAGTCCTGCAGATTGGCGAAGTGTTTCTTACGCCCTGCGCCGTACAGGGCCTGCACTCGCAGTTGCGGGGTGAAATGCGCGGCTTCATCCAGCCAATTGGGAATCAGGCTGGTGGGCATGACCACCATGCACGGCCGATCCAGGCGTCCGGCATTCTTCTCCGTAAGAATATGCGCAAGGGTCTGCAAGGTTTTACCCAGGCCCATGTCGTCCGCGAGAATCCCGCCCACGTCCAGCTGGCGCAGCGACTGCATCCAGCTCAAGCCTTCCAGTTGGTAGGGGCGTAAGGTTGCATTCAGCCCTTCAGGCGCAGCACAGGTGAAATCCTGGATATCGCGCAGGCGCTGGGCGAAATGGCGAATTTTCTCGCCGCCTTCCCATTGCAGCGGCAGGTCTTCCAACGGGTTCAAGCGGATTGCATCGGCCTTGGCCAGGCGCAAGGCCGTGGTGCCCGGTTCCTGCAGGTAGAACTCGCCCAAGGTGGCCAGTACCGGCTTCAAGCGTCCGTAGGGCAGCGCCACTTGCAGCGGGCCGTGGCCGTTGGGCAGGCCGGGAATATTCACCAGGATCAACTCATCATCGCGGCGCCGTGCGAGCTTTTCCGGGTTGAGGATTTCGGTGTGGGAGCGCATCAGGTTCAGCAGGATCGGCAGCAGGCTCAGCCGCTCGCCGTTGACGATAATACCCAGCTCCAGGTCGAACCAGTCGCGCTCGGGGGCTTCATCGACGCTGGCGTACCAGTCGTCCACGGGGCTGAGGTCGAAGCCGAAGTCTTCATCGATTTGCAGCTCCCAACCTTCGGCCCGCAGCGTAGGCGATGAGTTGAGGGTGAAATTCAGCCAGGCGCTGTCATTGACCATCTCGAACAGCTCGCCGGCACTTTCCGGCAAGGCCTTGCTCTGGCGCGTGGCGATCTTGAAGCCGAGCAGGCGCAGTTGCTCGCGATAACGCTGTTCCAGTTCGGGGTGGCGCTTGATCCGCAGGCTCTGGGTTTCCTGGCGCACGATGATATCGGCGTTCTTTTGCCCGCTGACATAATTGCCCAGGTAGTTGAACGACAGCGCCGCACGATGCTGGATGTAACGCTGCATCTTGCCGTTGCGCGGCTCGAACGCGCTGAACTCCACGCTGGCCAGCCACAGGCGCGGCACCGGGTGCACGTCCTCCATGACCACCTGCGGCAGTACCTCGCGCTTATCCAGTACGGCCTGGAGTTTGCCCAGCAGCTCGGCATCCTGGGCCGCCGCCGGGTAGGCGAGGGTTTCCTGGACCTTGAGCAGCACCGCGGCGATATGTTTGCAATTGATGTGCACCGGACAGGTACAGCGGCTGTCGACCAGAATCAGCATGCCCTTGGCCGATTCGCGCAACGAAATGGTCTGCCGGTAAACGTTGCCACCCGAACCTTCGCAGTAGGCCGTGATGGTGCTGTCGCCGGACTCGACGATGCGCACCCGGTTCTCCAGCGCATAACGCCGCCCACGCTCCAGGCTTTGCTCTTTGAAGCGATTGGCCCAGGAAGGCGCCAGGGGTTTGGTCAGTGGCGATGTCAGGGGCATGGCGCTGGATCAGTCCTGCATGTCGGGCGGTGGTGCGCTGGGAGGCTTGGCGGTCAGCGAGGTGATCTTGATCAACAGCGCCAGGTGGCCGCCGTCCAGGTAATTGAGCTGGTTGTTCTTGGTGCGCACGTCCTTTTGGCTCAAATGTTCGCTGGCGATCACGCTGCCGTTGCCGTCGAACTGGTTGATCCAGAAATCGGCGTCGATGTCAGTGAAGCGGCCCAGTTGCAGGTTCAAGACGCCTTCGATGGGGAACTGACCGAATTGCTCCTGGCCGTCGGTGATCGCGATTTTCACTGGCTGCTCGCCCAGGCTCTGTTCCCAGGCTTTGTGCGCGAGCACGGTGTAGTTGGCGTCGGAGCGCAGTTTGTCGACGATGTTGCCCAGGCGTGGCGGGCTCATCCGCTCGCCCAGGCGCTGCGCGCCGCCATCCCAGTCTTCCGGGGCGGCGCGGCTGTTGATCACCGGCTCTGCATTCTGGCGCACCAGGATCATTTCCACCTGGTAAGGGCTGTCGGCAAATGCCGAAGGCGCAATGACCACCAACATCAGGCTCAGAATGCGGAACATGCGCATGGGGCGTCCTTCAAGCAGATTTCGGAATGAGGCGCTCGAACAGCGCCTCCAGGGTGTTGAAGCGTTCTTCGGCGCGTTCCATCGGCACCATGAACTTGAACAGCGTAGCCCCTTCGAACTTGTAACGGTTGGGCTGGCCCTGGATCAATTTGATCAGCACCAACGGGTCCACCGGGGTCTGCGCTTCGAATTCGATACGCCCGCCTTGCGGCCCGGCGTCGACTTTCTTGATGCCCAACTGCTCGGCCTGCAGTTTAAGCAGGGTCAGGCGCACCAGGTTCTTGGTCGGTTCCGGCAGCAGGCCGAAGCGGTCGATCATTTCCACCTGCAAGTCCTTGAGGCCTTCTTCGTCGGTGGCCGACGCGATGCGCTTGTACAGGATCAGTCGTGCGTGCACATCCGGCAGGTAGTTCTCGGGGATCAATGCAGGCAAGCGCAGGTTGATCTCCGGGCCACCGCCCAGCGGTTGATCGAGGTTCGGCTGTTCGCCCTTGCGAATGGCTTTCACCGCGCGCTCGAGCATTTCCATATACAAAGTGAAACCCACCGCCTGGATCTGGCCGCTCTGGCCGTCGCCGAGCAGTTCGCCGGCGCCACGGATTTCCAGGTCGTTGGTGGCCAGCACAAAGCCGGCGCCGAGGTCCTGGGTGTTGGCGATCGCTTCCAGGCGTTTTTCCGCGTCGGAGGTGATCTGCTGGCGCGGTGGCGTCAGCAGGTAGGCATAGGCCTGGTGGTGACTGCGTCCGACCCGGCCGCGCAGTTGATGCAGTTGGGCCAGGCCGAACTTGTCGGCGCGCTCGATGATGATGGTGTTGGCGCTGGGCACGTCGATGCCGGTCTCGATGATGGTCGAGGCGATCAGGACGTTGAAGCGCTTGTGGTAGAAGTCGCTCATCACCTGTTCGAGTTCGCGCTCGCGCATCTGCCCATGGCCGATGGCGATACGCGCTTCGGGCACCAGTTCGGCGAGGTCGGCGGCGCACTTTTCGATGGTCTTCACGTCGTTGTGCAGGTAATACACTTGGCCGCCGCGCAGCAGTTCACGCAGCAGCGCTTCCTTGACCGTGCTTTTGTTCTGCTCCATCACGAAGGTGCGCACCGACAGACGGCGCGCCGGTGGCGTGGCAATGATCGACAAGTCGCGCATGCCCGATACCGCCATGTTCAGCGTGCGCGGAATCGGCGTAGCGGTAAGGGTAAGAATGTCGACTTCGCTGCGCAGGGCCTTGAGCTGTTCTTTCTGGCGCACGCCGAAACGGTGTTCTTCGTCGATGATGACCAGGCCCAGGTTCTTGATCTTCACGTCGTCCGACAGCAGCTTGTGCGTGCCGATCACGATGTCGATCTTGCCTTCGGCCAGATCAGCGACCGCCGCGTTCACCTCCTTGGCGGACTTGAAGCGGCTCATCACTTCCACGGTCACCGGCCAGTCGGCAAAGCGGTCGCGGAAGCTGTTGTAGTGCTGCTGGGCGAGCAGGGTGGTCGGCACCAGGATCGCCACCTGCCGGCCACCGTGCACCGCAATGAAAGCGGCACGCATCGCCACTTCGGTCTTGCCGAAGCCGACGTCGCCACACACCAGGCGGTCCATCGGCTTGGGCGCGAGCATGTCGGCACGCACTGCTTCGATGGTGGTTTGCTGGTCGGGAGTCTCTTCGAAGGCGAAGCCGGCGCTGAATGTGGCGTAGTCGGCTTTCGGGTCGGCGAACGCATAACCTTCCCGCGCCGCACGACGCGCATAAATGTCGAGCAATTCGGCGGCGACGTCGCGCACCTGTTCGGCGGCCTTGCGCTTGGCTTTCTGCCAGGTCTCGGAGCCCAGGCGGTGCAGGGGGGCCAATGCGTCATCGCTGCCGGTGTAGCGCGCGATCAGGTGCAGGCTGGCCACCGGCACGTAGAGTTTGGCGCCCTCGGCGTATTCCATGGTGAGGAATTCGGCGGCCTGGTTGTCGATCTCCAGGGTCTGCAGGCCGAGGTAGCGGCCCACGCCGTGGTCGATGTGCACCACCGGCGCGCCCTCACGCAACTCGGTGAGGTTCTTGATCACCGCGTCGTTGTTGGCGTCGGCGCGTTTTTCGCGACGGCGGCGCTGCATCACGCGCTGGCCGAACAACGGGCTCTCGGCGATCAGCGCCAGGGCCGGGTCGTCCAGCAACAAGCCCTCATCCAATGGCGCGATGGTGATCGCCAGGCGCTCTTTGCTGCTGACAAAGTCCGGCCAGCTATCGACCGTTTTCGGGCGCAGCTTGAGACGTTCCAGCAGCTCCAGCAGCACTTCGCGGCGCCCGGCGGATTCGGCGGTAAACAGCACGCGGCCGGGGAAATCGCCGAGGAAGTTGGACAATGCTTCCAGCGGTTGCGTGGCTTTGGCCTGGATCGCCAGGTCCGGCAACGTGCCGGCCGGGAAGCGCTCGCGGCCACTGCCGGCGTCTACATCCTGCTGGCTGGCGACCACGCGTGGCCAGTTTTTCAGGCGGGCGAAGCAGTCTTCCACCGGCAGGAACAATTCGGCGGGTGGCAATAGAGGCCGAGACGGGTCGACGCGGCGCTCTTCATAGCGGTTGCGCACGTCGTTCCAGAAGTTTTCCGCGGCCTGCTCGATACCCGGCAGCGAGAACACCTGGGTGTCCTGGGGCAAGTAATCGAAAAGGGTCGAGGTTTCATCGAAGAACAGCGGCAGGTAGTACTCGATACCGGCCGGTGTAATCCCGCTGCTCAGGTCCTGGAAGATCGGGCAGCGACGGAAGTCCACATCGAAGCGTTCACGAAAGCGTGCCTTGAAGCGGGTGACCGCATCTTTTTGCAGCGGGAATTCACGCGCCGGCAGCAGCTTGATCGAGTCGACCTTGTCGATGGAGCGCTGGTTTTCCGGATCGAAGGTGCGCAGGGTCTCGATTTCATCATCGAACAGGTCGATGCGGTACGGCAGTTTGCTGCCCATCGGGAACAGGTCGATCAACGCACCGCGTACGGTGAATTCGCCGTGCTCGTACACCGTGTCGACATAGCGGTAGCCGGTGGCTTCCAGGCGCGTGCGCATCTGCTCCACGTCGAGTTTCTGGCCGACATCCAGCACCAGGCTGCTGCCCAGCAGGAACTTGGTCGGCGCCAGGCGGTGCAGCGCCGTGGTGATCGGCACCACCAGCACGCCGTGGGCCAGTTCCGGCAGGCGGTACAGGCTGGCGATGCGCTGGGAAATGATGTCCTGATGCGGCGAAAACAGGTCGTAGGGCAGGGTTTCCCAGTCGGGAAAGTGCAGCACCGGCAAATCCGGGGCGAAGAAGCTCAGCTCCTGCTCCAGCCGTTCGGCGCTTTGGCTGTCGGCGGTGAGCAGCAGGGTAAAGCGCTTGGCTGCGCTGGCAGCCTCGGCAATGGCCAGGCTCAGGGCGGCACCGGGCAGGTTGCCCCAGTGCTGTTTACCTGCCGCGGCAGGGAGTAGCGGTAGACGCAGAACGGGCACGGAAGGTTGAGCTCCAAGCGTTGCGACAAAGTCGGTAATTGTAACGGCCAGAGGTGCCGCCTGTCAGTTGCTGACTGTGCCTATTACGGTTTGTAGGAAATGTAGTGGCTAAGACAAACAATCGTTGGTTTTGACTCAATATGTAGTGCCAAAACGCGCGAATGTTTAGGAGGGTTACGGACAAGTTGGCCGCCTCGCCAAACTAGTGGCCTTCTGGAACCCGCGTGTTTCCTGGGCTGTAGCGTGGTGGTATTTTTTTGCAAGGGCTTTTTGTTGCCTGACGCGCATTGCTCAACCGGCACTCGGGCGACATAATGTAGCCCCTTTTTTCTGCCCCTACATGTGGAAGGTTCCCGTGACTCAGAAGCCCGACCAGTGTCTTGGTGAATGGATCGACCGTGAAGCACTCGCAGAAGCGATGATTCCGCTTATCGGCCAGCTGTACCGCAATAACAATGTGGTGAGCTCGATCTATGGCCGCAGCCTGATCAACCAGTCCGTCATCGCGATTCTCAAGGCTCACCGCTTTGCGCGCCATCGCTCTGCCGACGACAGCGAACTCTCCGTCCACGAAACATTCCCACTGCTTAAAGCCATGAGCGAGCTCAAGCTCGGCGCGGCTTCGGTAGACCTGGGCAAGTTGGCGTACAAATTCCGCAAAGAAGGCGCTGGCCGCAGCGCCGAGCAGTTCGTGCGTGAAGAAATGGCCGATGTGGTCGGCCAGCAGAACGCCGCTGCCCGAAAAGGCACTGACGTGGTGCTGTACGGCTTCGGTCGTATCGGCCGTCTGCTGGCTCGCATCCTGATCGAAAAAACCGGCGGCGGCGACGGCCTGCGCCTGCGGGCCATCGTGGTGCGCAAAGGCGCCGAGAACGACCTGACCAAGCGTGCCAGCCTGCTGCGTCGCGACTCGGTACACGGTCCGTTCAACGGCACCATCGTCATCGACGAAGAAAACAACACCATCACCGCCAACGGTAACCTGATCCAGGTGATCTACGCGAAGAACCCGTCCGAGGTGGACTACACCCAGTACGGCATCAAGGACGCCCTGCTGGTGGACAACACCGGCGTATGGCGTGATGCCGAGGGCCTGGGCCAGCACCTGGCCTGCCCGGGTGTCGACCGCGTCGTGCTGACCGCGCCTGGCAAGGGCAAGCTCAAGAACATCGTGCACGGTATCAACCACGCCGAAATCACCGCTGACGACAAGATCGTGTCCGCCGCTTCCTGCACCACCAACGCCATCGTGCCGGTGCTCAAAGCCGTGAATGATAAGTTCGGTATCGTCAATGGCCACGTCGAAACCGTTCACTCGTACACCAACGACCAGAACCTGATCGACAACTTCCACAAGGGCGACCGCCGTGGTCGCAGTGCCGCGCTGAACATGGTGATCACCGAGACCGGTGCCGCCACTGCTGCCGCCAAGGCGCTGCCTGAGCTGGCCGGCAAGCTGACCGGTAACGCGATCCGTGTGCCGACGCCAAACGTGTCGATGGCCATTCTCAACCTGAACCTTGAAAAAGCCGCCACCCGTGAAGAGATGAACGAGTACCTGCGCTACATGGCGCTGCACTCCGATCTGCACAAGCAGATCGACTTCGTCAATTCGCAGGAAGTGGTGTCCACCGACTTCGTCGGCTCGCGCCACGCCGGTGTGGTGGACGCCGAAGCGACCATCAGCCAGGACAACCGCGTTGTGCTGTACGTGTGGTACGACAACGAGTTCGGCTACAGCTGCCAGGTGGTTCGCGTGATGGAAGACATGGCTGGGGTCAACCCGCCGGCGTTTCCGCGCTAAGCATCAGCAGTAAATGAAAAAGCCCCGACTGGTTCGGGGCTTTTTTATGCTTGGGGTTTGTGCTGTGGCTGAAGGCCCTATCGGGGGCAAGCCCCCTCCCACCTTTGAATGTGTTCACAGATCAAAATGTGGGAGGGGGCTTGCCCCCGATGAGGGTGGTGCAGTCGACTCACTTCAGCAGCTTGCCACGCAACTCATCCGACAACCCCTTGGGCCCCAACCAGATACCCAGATAAGCACGCGCCAGTGCGTCGTTGCGACTGCTGAACACCACCTGCCCATTGATCTGCAAATTCAAGCCCCGGCCCGGCCGAAAATCCAGCGCATAGCGATCGCCACTGCGGATGTTGCGAAAGCTGGCGTGCAGCTGCTCCAGTTCCTGCTTCAATTCGGCGCTGGCCTGCTGGCGCTCCAGGGTGGTGTTGGCGGCCTTGATCACGTCATTACGGTCTATGTCGCGAAAGTAATACAGCTCAAGTCGCAGCGCCTGCTGCTGGTCCCAGGCCTGCTTCGCTGGGGTGGCGGCTGGCGCATACAGCGCAGCGGCGTACACATCCGCCCAAAGATAAGTGAGCACTGCCTGATTTTTCAGGGTCAATTCCTGAGACTGTCTGGGGAAGTTGGCCTGCTTGAGTCGGTCCGCATCGCTGGCGTGCGCGGTGATCGACAGCAACAGCATCAAACAGATAAAGAGTTGTCGCATAATGGCTCATCCTGAAATCGGCGCTGATTTGCGTGCTGTTAGTATGGCAAGACTGGCCTGCGACGCGACCAAGGGTTAATGTGCGCGGCGTTGAGGCTTATATAGACTGTGCCCCGGTTCACACACTTGAGCCAAATTGTCCTTCATGCCCGCTGGCCGCGGCATGATTTAGCCCGGCGTCCAACCGTACGCCTGGCCTGTTCTGAGGAGTACGCATGGCTGTCTACAACTATGACGTGGTGGTACTGGGTTCCGGCCCGGCTGGAGAAGGCGCGGCGATGAACGCTGCAAAGGCAGGGCGCAAGGTGGCGATGGTCGATAGCCGTCGCCAGGTCGGCGGTAACTGCACCCACCTGGGTACCATCCCGTCCAAGGCGTTGCGTCACTCCGTGCGCCAGATCATGCAATTCAACACCAACCCGATGTTTCGGGCCATTGGCGAGCCGCGCTGGTTCTCGTTTCCGGACGTGTTGAAGAGTGCTGAAAAGGTCATCTCCAAGCAAGTCGCTTCGCGTACCGGCTACTACGCCCGTAACCGCGTCGACCTGTTCTTCGGCACCGGCAGCTTCGCCGACGAGCAAACCGTCGAAGTGGTCTGCGCCAACGGCGTGGTCGAGAAACTGGTGGCCAAGCACATCATCATCGCCACCGGTTCGCGCCCGTATCGCCCGGCGGATATCGATTTCCACCACCCGCGTATCTACGATAGCGACACCATCCTGAGCCTGGGCCACACCCCGCGCAAACTGATCATCTACGGCGCCGGCGTGATCGGTTGCGAATACGCGTCGATCTTCAGTGGCCTGGGTGTACTGGTGGAGCTGGTGGACAACCGTGACCAGTTGCTGAGCTTCCTCGACTCGGAAATCTCCCAGGCGTTGAGCTACCACTTCAGCAATAACAACATCACCGTGCGCCACAACGAAGAGTATGAGCGCGTCGAAGGCTTGGACAATGGTGTGATCCTGCACCTCAAATCCGGCAAGAAGATCAAGGCCGACGCCTTGCTGTGGTGCAACGGGCGCACCGGCAACACCGACAAGCTGGGCATGGAAAACATCGGGGTCAAGGTCAACAGCCGTGGCCAGATCGAAGTGGACGAGAACTACCGCACCTGCGTGCCGAACATCTACGGCGCCGGTGACGTGATCGGCTGGCCAAGCCTGGCCAGCGCCGCCCATGACCAGGGCCGCTCAGCCGCCGGCAGCATTGTCGACAACGGCAGCTGGCGCTACGTGAACGACGTGCCGACCGGGATCTACACCATTCCCGAGATCAGCTCGATCGGCAAGAACGAGCATGAACTGACCAAGGCCAAGGTGCCTTACGAAGTGGGCAAGGCGTTCTTCAAGAGCATGGCGCGTGCGCAGATCGCCGGTGAGCCGCAAGGCATGCTGAAGATCCTGTTCCACCGCGAAACCCTGGAAGTGCTCGGTGTGCATTGCTTCGGCTATCAGGCTTCGGAAATCGTGCACATCGGCCAGGCGATCATGAATCAGCCGGGTGAGCAAAATACCCTGAAGTATTTCGTGAACACCACGTTCAACTACCCGACCATGGCGGAAGCCTATCGGGTAGCGGCCTACGACGGCCTCAACCGGCTTTTTTGAGCGGCTCCGGCCGGTGGCCTGAGCCGGCCGGGGAGACCGATTTCAGTAATTCCCGAGGGTGGCAGTGGCCAAACCGGGAAAGTCTGTAATCAGGCTATCTACGCCGAAGTCGGCGAGCCTGCGCATCAGCGCGGGTTCGTTGACCGTCCACACCGACACGTGCAGGCCCTGGCGCTGGGCTTTCTCCAGACGCTCAGGGGTGCACAGCGTCCAGTTCAAGGCCAGGAATTCACAGCCGTAGTTCTGCGCGACCTTCAACGGGTCGAGCCAGGCGTACTCGGCCACCAGCCCGCGTGACAGGTCTGGCGTGAGTTCAACCGCCGCTTTCAGGACTTCCCGCGAACTTGAGGTCACCGTGACCTTGTCCATCAGGCCATAACGCACGGCCATCTCGCGGATCGCCAGCACCGTTGTGGCGGCGCGGGTGCGCGAAGCACTTTTGACTTCCAGCTGCCAGTGATCAAAGTCGCATTTTTCGAACAGCTCTTCCAGGCGCGGGATCGGGCAGGGGCTGACCCAGCCTGGGCCGCCTTTGCGCGCGTCCATCTTCACCAGGTCCGCCGCCGAGTACTCGACGACCTTGCCGCGCCGGTCAGTGGTGCGCTTGAGGGTAGGGTCATGAATGACCATCAGCTCGCCGTCCATGGACAGGTGCAGGTCCAGTTCGCAACGGCGCACGCCGTGTTTGAGGCATTCCTGAAAGCTGGTCAGGGTATTTTCCGGTGCTTCGCCTTTGGCACCGCGATGGCCGTAAATCAGGGTCACAGTTGCTCCTTTGCGCCAGGATGGCTGGCGTCGTGAATACGCATTCAGAGATCGTCGCTTTGTTCTCGTGCCAGGCGGCGTTCCTGGGCCTGTTTCTGCAGGATGTAGCGCGCCAGCAGCTGGCGTTGGGCATCGGTCATGAATTCGAATTCGGTGCCCACGTCAAAGCCGTCGCCCTCGGGGTCGCAATGGGTGACCCGCGCCCGCAGCAGCAGGCCGAGTGCCTGGGGCATCAGCACCAGTTTGACCGCCAGGTGCGTGTCGGGGGCCAGCGGCGCAGGGTGGTGGAAGTCGATGCCGCCTTCGGACAGGATCACCGGCTGCGGCGCGCCGACTTCGCTGAGCAGCCCGCGCGCCATGACCTGGCTGAGCAGGTCCAGGCGTTTGTTCTGCACTTTGAGGAACGCTGCCAGGCTGCGGTCTTTTTCGTTGATCTGGCGCAGCAGGTGCTGGGCTTCGAATTCGCTCAGGTGCAATTCACTGAGCAGATTGAACAGCGGCGAATCATCCAGCAACACTTCCTTGCTCGCCGCATCGGGGGCCGAGAGGCTTTTGATTTGGAGTGCGATCATGTCGTCGATACGGTAGTATTCGCGGCGCTCTTCTTCATCTAATGTCGACATGGCGAACCCCAGGTAACGGTAATGGTCTGAGTGTAAAGCTGCTGACCAGACCCCGCCACCGGGACGTCTTCTTTTCCTCCGAACAAGCCCCGACATGTTCAGACCTCTCTTCGTATTTATCGGCACGCGTTATACCCGTGCAAAGCGTCGCAATCATTTTGTGTCGTTCATTTCCCTGACCTCGATGATCGGTCTCGCCCTGGGCGTGGTCGTGATGATTGTGGTGCTGTCGGTGATGAACGGCTTCGATCATGAGATGCGCACCCGCGTGCTGGGCATGGTGCCCCACGCGACCATCGAGGGCGATGCGCCCATCAGCGACTGGCAAAGCCTGGCCGACAAGGTCAGGCAGAACCCCAAGGTGGTGGCCGTTGCGCCGTTTACCCAGATGCAGGGGTTGCTGACCAACGACGGCAAGGTGCAGAAAATCCTGCTCAATGCGGTCGACCCGGCCCAGGAGCGCAACGTCTCGATCATCGACAAGTTCATGCTGCAGGGCAAACTCGACGCGTTGGCGCCCGGGAGTTTCGGCATCATCATCGGCGACAAGGCCGCGGCCAAGCTCGGTGTGAGTGTCGGCGACAAGCTGACCTTCGTCGCGCCGGAGGTCACCGTGACCCCGGCCGGCATGTTCCCGCGCATGAAGCGGTTTACCGTGGTCGGCACCTTCCATGTCGGCGCCGGCGAGATCGACGGCTACCTCGGCTTGACCAACCTCACTGACCTGGCGCGCCTGCATCGCTGGCAGCCGGACCAGGTGCAGGGCCTGCGCCTGAAGTTCAACGACCTGTTCGACGCCCCGCGCGGCGCCTGGGAAATCGCCCAGCACCTGGGCGAATCGCAGTATTACGCCCGCGACTGGACCCGAACCCACGGCAACCTGTACCAGGCCATTCGCATGGAAAAAGCCATGATCGGCCTGCTGTTGCTGCTGATCGTCGCCGTAGCCGCCTTCAACATCATTTCCACCCTGGTGATGGTGGTGAACGACAAGAAGGGCGACATCGCCATCCTGCGCACCCTTGGCGCCACGCCGGGGCAGATCATGGCGATCTTCATGGTGCAGGGCACGGTGATCGGCGTGGTTGGCACCCTGATCGGCACCGCCGTGGGGATCCTGGCCGCACTGAATGTCAGCGCCGCCATCGCCGCGCTGGAAAACGTGCTCGGCCACAAATTCCTCAACGCCGACGTCTACTTCATCGACTACTTGCCGTCCCAGGTTCAGGCCCAGGACGTGCTGATGGTGGGCGGCGCCGCGTTGGTCCTGAGTTTCCTTGCCACCCTGTATCCAGCCTGGCGCGCGGCACGCACCCAGCCAGCACAGGCATTACGTTATGAGTGAATCGGGCATGAGTGAAAAAGCAATCCTGAGCTGCCGCAACCTGGGCAAATCCTATGAGGAAGGCCCGGAATCCGTGGTGGTGCTGGCCAACCTGCAACTTGAGCTGCACCCCGGCGAGCGCGTGGCGATCGTCGGCAGTTCCGGTTCCGGCAAAAGTACCTTGCTCAACCTGTTGGGCGGCCTCGATACGCCGTCCCAGGGCAGTGTGTGGTTGGCCGGTGAAGAACTGTCGGCCTTGAATGAAAAGGCCCGCGGCCAGTTGCGCAACCGTTCGCTGGGTTTTGTGTACCAATTCCACCACCTGTTGCCGGAATTCACCGCCCTGGAGAACGTGTGCATGCCGCTGTTGATCGGCAAGACCGCCATTGCAGAAGCGCGCCAGCGGGCCACGGCCTTGCTGGAACGCGTCGGCCTGGGCCATCGCCTGGAGCACAAACCGGCCGAGCTGTCCGGTGGCGAGCGTCAGCGCGTGGCAATCGCCCGTGCCTTGGTGAACAACCCGGGCCTGGTGATGCTCGATGAGCCCACCGGCAACCTGGACTCGCACACGGCCCAGGGCATCAAGGACTTGATGCTGGAGCTGAGCACCCAGATGCGCACCGCGTTCCTGGTGGTGACCCATGACATGAGCATGGCCCGTCAGATGGACCGTGTACTGCATCTGCAGGAAGGTCATCTGGTCGCTATCTGACCTGTTGCAAGCCCGTGTTCTGAAACCGGGCTTTTTCATTTTTTCAGGCGGTGCAAGCGAATGTTCAGACCGTTATCGATTTTCATCGGCACGCGCTATACCCGCGCCAAGCGCCGCAACCGTTTTGTCTCGTTTATTTCGATGACCTCGATGATCGGCCTCGCCCTGGGCGTGTTGGCGATGATCGTGGTGCTCTCGGTGATGAACGGCTTTCAGCGTGAAATGAGCTCGCGCATCCTGGGCATGGTGCCCCACGCCACCATCGTGGGCGTGAACCCGATTGACGACTGGCAACCGGTGGCCGCCGCTGCACTGAAGAACCCGCAAGTCACCGCGGCGGTGCCCTTCACACAGATGGACGGTATGTTCTCCTACAAGGGCGCGATGCAGCCGATCGAGATCAGCGGCGTCGACCCGGCCCAGGAAGGCAAGGTGTCGATCGTCGCCCAGCATATCGTGCGCGGCAAACTGGAAGACTTGAAAGCCGGCGAATTCGGCGTGGTGATCGGCGACATCACCGCGCGTCGTTTCCGCCTGAACGTGGGCGACAAACTGACGTTGATCGTGCCGGAAGTCAGCACCGCGCCGGGGGGCATCACCCCGCGCATGCAGCGCTTGAACGTGGTGGGTATCTTCAAGGTGGGCGCCGAGCTGGACGGCTCCATGGCGTTGATCAACAGAGCTGACGCGGCTGAGATACAGCACTGGCAACCGAACCAGGTACAAAGCGTGCGCCTGGCGGTAACGGATCTGTACGCGGCGCCCAAGGTTTCGGCGGACGTCGCTGCCAGCCTCGGCGCCGGGTATAAGGCGGATGACTGGACCCACACCCAGGGCAGCCTGTTCAGCGCCATGAAGATGGAAAAGACCATGATCGGCCTGTTGCTGCTGATGATCGTCGCCGTGGCCGCGTTCAACATCATCGCCACCCTGATCATGGTGGTGAACGACAAGGGCGCGGACATCGCGATCCTGCGCACCATCGGCGCCACGCCGCGCCAGATCATGGCGATCTTCATGGTGCAGGGCACGGTGATCGGCGTGGTCGGCACCTTGATCGGCGGCGTGCTGGGCGTGATTGCGGCGCTGAACGTGAGTGAACTGGTGGGCTGGCTGGAGCGGGTGAGCGGGCAGCATATCTTCAGTTCGGATGTGTACTTTGTCAGCAACCTGCCTTCGGAATTGCAAGGCGGTGACGTGCTGCTGATTTGCTCGGCGGGGTTTGTGTTGAGCTTTCTGGCGACGATTTACCCGGCGTATCGGGCGGCGAAGATTGAGCCGGCGCATGCGTTGAGATATTCGTAATAGTTGAGACCGCTATCGGGGGCAAGCCCCCTCCCACAGTGGCCCTCATTTACAGGAAGAATGAGGTCAATATGTGGGAGGGGGCTTGCCCCCGATAGGGCCGGCCCAGCCAGCATCAATCCCCCTTGGGCAACTCGATCACAAACCGCGCCCAGCCCACCTCGGATTCACAAAAAATCCGCCCCCCATGTGCCCGCACAATCGACTGGGTAATCGCCAACCCCAGCCCCGCATGCTCGCTGCTGCCTTCGCGACGCGCCGGATCGGCCCGGTAAAAGCGATCAAACAACTTCGGCAGCACCTCTGCCGGGATGCCTTTCCCGCTGTTCTCCACCGTCAGCCTCACACCCCGTTCATCCTCTGCCAGGCGCACCCGTACTTCACCGCCCGCCGGGGTAAACCTGAGGGCGTTTTCCAGCAGGTTGGACAAGGCCCGGCGCAACATGCCGCGATCACCCGTTGTGTGGGCCTGGCCTTCGCACCCCAGTGACACCTGCGCGTCTTCGGCCAGCAACGCAAAAAACTCCAGCACTGCCTCAACCTCATCGGCCAACGCCAACGGCTCACTCTTGGGCGTGAGCAAACCGTGATCGGCTTTGGCCAGGTACAGCATGTCGTTCACTAACTGCGCCATCCACTGCAACTCCTCCAGGTTGCTGTGCAGCGCTTCGCGGTAATCCTCCAAGGGGCGCGGCTGGGTGAGGATGACCTGGGTCTGGGTCAGCAGGTTCGACAGCGGTGTGCGCAGTTCGTGGGCGATGTCGGCGGAGAACGCCGAGAGGCGCTGGAACGCGTCGTCCAGCCGGCCCAGCATGGCATTGAAGGTCTGCGCCAGCTCCGCCAGTTCCGCCGGCATTTGCTGCTGCGGCAAGCGCTGCGTCAGGGAGTGCGCGGACACCCCGGCGGCGACTTCGCCCATGCGCCGCAAGGGCCGCAACCCGCTGCGCGCCGCCCAGGCGCCGAGCAGTGCGGTGGCCAGGGCCGAGAGGCCGACGGTCAGCCAGATCAGGCGCTGCATGCGTTGCAGGAAATGCTGGTGGTGGGTGATGTCGAGTATCAGGGTCAATTGCGCTGAGCCGGGTTGCTCAGGGTTCAATGGAGCGTTATACACGCGATAGGCAGTGCCTGCGTTTTGCAGGCTGTGCAGGCCGGGGGCATCGGGCAGCGCCATGCCCGGCGCATCGTCGAGCCAACGCTGGCCGGCCGCGGTGATGCGTAAGGTAAGGTCGGGTTGATGGCTGAGGTCGGCGCGCAGCTGGGGTTCGCGTTGGGCGAAGGCCTGCGGCGAGTCGACGCCCTGCAAGGTACTGCGCAGCGCCACCAGCTTGCTGTCCAGTTGCTGCTGGTCCAGCTCGATGAAGTGCGCCTCACTGGCGTGGTTGAACAGCACGCCGGCCAGCAGCGAGACCACGGCGGTGCAGCCGGCAAACAGCAGCGCCAGGCGGCTGGCGAGGGACAGGCGCTGGATCACGTGAAACGCTCCTCCAGTACGTAGCCCATGCCGCGTACGGTGTGGATCAGCTTGTTGGGATAAGCATCGTCGACTTTCAGGCGCAGGCGGCGAATCGCGACTTCGATGATGTTGGTGTCGCTGTCGAAATTCATGTCCCAGACCTGCGAGGCGATCAGCGACTTGGGCAGCACTTCACCCTGACGGCGCAGCAGCAGCTCCAGCAGGGAGAACTCCTTGGCGGTGAGATCGATACGCTGACCGCTGCGTTCGACACGGCGGCGGATCAGGTCCAGGCGCAGGTCGGCCAGTTGCAGGTGGGTTTCCTGCGGCGCACTGCTGCCACGCCGTAACAGGCTACGCACGCGGGCGAGCAGTTCGGAAAAGGCGAACGGTTTGACCAGGTAATCGTCGGCCCCCAGTTCCAGGCCATGCACGCGGTCCTCCACTGCGTCGCGCGCGGTCAGGAACAATACCGGAATGTCCAGGCCGGCACTGCGCACCGCCTGCAGGATTTGCCAGCCATCGCGACCGGGCAGCATCACATCGAGGATCAACAGGTCATAGTCGCCGGTCAGCGCCAGGTGCTGACCGGTGGTGCCGTCGGCCACCAGTTCCGTGGTAAACCCCGCTTCGGCCAGGCCCTGGCGCAGATAATGGCCGGTCTTCGGTTGGTCTTCGACAATCAGCAGTTTCATTCAAGGCTCTTGGTAGTCGGGTACAGGACTATGTAGGAGCGAGCTTGCTCGCGAAAAACGCCAACGATAACGTGGGCTGTCTGACTTAACGTGTCGTGCTTAAGCCCTTCGCGAGCAAGCTCGCTCCTACAAAAAACATCGGGCTTTATACCGTGGGTTTCAGGGTATGGGCGCAACCTGACAAAGTTGTAATCTAGCAGTCAGTTGGCTGGCAGCGAGGCCATCTTAAAGTGCCATTCAAACGAGTCACCCATTTTGGAGCGTGAAAGATGGCGTTGCGTACACCTCTGTTCCTGGCCGGCTGCCTGTTGGCGCTGAGCTTCGATGCCATGGCCGATGCGGCTCACGCTTATGCATTCGGCCAGCCAGCGGCGGCTGATAAAGCCACGCGCACGGTGGAAGTGGTGCTGCAGGACATTTCTTTTTCGCCCACGTCTCTCGACGTCAAGGCCGGTGAGACGGTGCGTTTTGTGCTGATCAATAAAGGTCGGTTGCTGCACGAGTTCAACCTCGGCGACGCGGCCATGCACGCCGCACACCAGAAGGAAATGTTACAGATGCAGGCCAGCGGCATGCTCACGGCCACCGGTATGGGCGAAATGGACCACAGCAAGATGGACCATGGCGCCATGAAACACGATGACCCGAACAGTGTGCTGGTCGAGCCCGGCAAAACCGCCGAGCTGACCTGGACGTTCTCCAAGGCTACCGGCCTTGAGTTCGCCTGCAACCTCCCTGGGCATTACCAGGCGGGCATGGTCGGCAAACTGACCGTTGAGTAAGGCGTTCCTTAAGGGCGGGAGCAAAGGCTGGTAGACTGGCGCGGTTTATTTAGCCAGGTTTCCGCCATGCATCCCGCAGCCGAACATTCGCCGCTGGGCAAGTCCAGTGAATACATCTCCACTTACACCCCTTCGTTGCTGTTCCCGATCCCTCGCGCCGCCAAGTGGGCTGAGCTGGGCCTGAGCGCCGAGACCTTGCCTTACAAGGGCGTGGACTTCTGGAACTGCTTCGAACTGTCCTGGTTGCTGCCGTCCGGTAAGCCGGTGGTGGCCATCGGTGAATTCAGCATCCCGGCCGACTCGCCGAACATCATCGAGTCCAAGTCGTTCAAGCTGTACCTCAACTCGTTGAACCAGACCGCCTTTGCCGATACGCAGCGCCTGGAAGCGACCTTGCGCGAGGACCTCAGTGCTGCCGCGGGCAAGCCGGTCAGCGTGCGCATTCGCAGCCTGGCCGAGGTCGAGGCTGAAGGGGTGATGGCGCTGCCGGGCGTGTGCATCGACGAATTGGATATCAACGTCAGCAGCTACGAGCACCCGCGTCCGGAATTGCTGCGCTGTGATGATTCGCGCGTGGTGGAGGAGAGCGTGCACAGCCACCTGCTCAAATCCAACTGCCCTGTTACCAGCCAACCCGATTGGGGCAGTGTGGCGGTGGAATATCGCGGTGCGGCGCTGGATCACGCCAGCCTGTTGGAATACCTGGTGAGCTTTCGCCAGCACTCGGATTTCCATGAACAGTGCGTGGAACGCATCTTCCTGGACCTGCAGCGTTTGCTCAAACCTGAGAAATTGACCGTGTATGCGCGGTATGTGCGGCGGGGCGGGTTGGATATCAACCCGTATCGCAGTACCGAAGACGTGGCGTTCCAGAACGTACGCCTGGCGCGTCAGTAGCTTTCACGCAAAACAAATGTGGGAGGGGGCTTGCCCCCGATAGCAGAGGTTCAGGCACAGATACTGTGACTGACACTCCGCTATCGGGGGCAAGCCCCCTCCCACATTTTGCTTTTGTGCCGGACTTGGGTTCAGGTTAGATGCCGATGTTGCCCAGAGTGGTCATGATATTGCGCAATGCCGCAGAAATGACGGGGTGCTCAGCGTCGAACTCTATGGCCGCTTGATTCACGTCGTCGGAGATGCTGGGCGTCTGGGTGGCAGGTTCCAATTCCAGTTGCACGTCGAATCTGGCAATCAGCTCTTCAAGTGCTTGACGTTTTTCAGCGGGCAACTCTGGATTATCTTCCAGCTGCTTGCGCACGATATCGGCCTGCTGTTGTAACTTCTCGCGATCAGGCATGACATTCTTTCCTTTTATCGATAGGCACTGGCATAGACCGCGGCACGCCGAGAAAGGTCTACGGGCTGGATTGTAGATTAATCCACGGCGGCCAAGCGTGCATGATCTCGATCAGGGCTTCTCGCCTTTGAGCCGGCGCAGGCGGATGTCGGCCAGGCAGGTGCCGAGTTCACCGAGGTGATCAATGACAGAGTGCACGCCCAATCCATAGAGTGCCACGGTGGCCTTGCCGCGTTTGTGCTCGCGTTCCTTATCGCTCAGTGCCTGCCACTGCTGCGGTGCCACGCCGCAGAGCGAGCCGCAGGAGGCGAGGCCAATGGTCCACAATCCCGCATTCAGACCCGCTTGCAAAAGGCGCGGCTCGCCGCTGACCAGTACGCAGCCCTCCAGACGTGCGATGTTCAGCTCCATCAAGGCGTGCCAGCAGGCGTGGGGCGCCGGCCAGCGGATGGCGCAGGGCGAGGCGGCCTTGAGCCAGGCGGGCAGGGTGGCGGCCAGCGGCGTTGTGATGGAGGCGGGCAACTCATCCAGCCAGGCGCAGGGCACGCCTTGCTCCTTCAGGCTGCGCAGGATTTTCAGCGCCCCAGGTGTGGCCTGGGAGTCGGGAGAGGGGGCGTCGCTACGGGCCCGGGAACCGAAATCCACCAGGCAGCCACTCAGCCCAAACAACACGGCGGTCAACGCGGGGGCAGTGGCGACGGCTATCTCGGCATGTGGCATCTGAACGTCCCTGAAATAGTTGCAACGCTATCGGGGCGGCATGACAGGTGCATGACATCGGTGGAGTTTGTAGGAATTTTGTGCAAATCATGAAAGTCGTTTCCTTGCGACTGCCTAAATCGACACTTCCGTCATATACTGACGGCCTTATTCAGGGCATAGCGCCCATGACAGACCATCCAAGGAGCAAAAGCTATGCGCTGGAGCCAGTATTTCGCTCAGCTGTCGGTGTGTGCCACCGTCCTGTTGGCACCGTTCGCCGCTCAAGCAGCGACGGAAGACGACCCATGGGAAAGCGTCAACCGCCCGATCTTCACCTTCAACGATACCGTTGACACCTACGCCCTCAAGCCACTCGCCCAGGGCTATCAGTTCGTCACCCCGCAATTCGTGCAGGACGGCGTTCACAACTTCTTCCGCAATATCGGCGATGTCGGCAACCTGGCCAACAACGTTCTGCAGCTCAAGCCGCACAATGCTGGCGTTGACACGGCCCGTCTGCTGGTCAACACCACGTTTGGTGTACTGGGCTTCATTGATGTCGGCACCAAAATGGGGCTGCAGCGCAGCGACGAAGACTTCGGCCAAACCCTCGGCTACTGGGGCGTCGGCAGCGGTCCCTACGTGATGATCCCGTTGCTGGGCCCAAGCACCTTGCGTGACGCGCCGTCCAAGTACGTGGACAGCTACACCCAACCGTACCGCTACATGAACGATATCGGCTGGCGCAACAGCACCTTCGGCCTGAACATCGTTGATGTGCGTGCCAGCCTGCTCGACAGCGAAAAGCTGATCAGCGGCGACAAGTACACCTTTATCCGTAACGCCTACCTGCAGAACCGTGAGTTCAAGGTCAAGGACGGCAAGGTCGTCGACGACTTTTAAGCTGTGACGTTTTGAAATAAAAAAGGCGACCCGTGCAGGTCGCCTTTTTTATGCGCGCTGATCAGCAGACCTCTGATCGTTCCCTCGCTCCGCGTGGGAATGCATCCCGTGACGCTCCGCGTCACCATTGCGCAGAATTTCTGGTTTATGCACTTAAAGCAGGACGCGGAGCGTCCCCGGCGGCATTCCCACGCAGAGCGCGGGAACGATCATGTACTGTCGCCTTTTTTTGTGCGCGCTATCAGCGCATTTTCAGAATCTTCAGGCCCAGGTGCTGCTCATCGCCTGCGGCCTTGGTCCACACCACCTCGGTATCGGCCTCAAGCCCCGTGAGTGCAGCGTGCTCTGAATCGATGCGCACGGTCAGCAAGTCGCCCACGCTGAACTGGCGAGGTGCCTGCACCTGCATGCCGGAGCTGGAAAGGTCCAGGCAGACCCCTGCAATCTCCTGCCCGGCGTGGATCAATGACACATCGGCATCCACCCGCATGCGGATGAAATCGCGTTTTTCGGCGTGGTCGCGCTCATGTTCGCTCACAGCATCCATCCTTACTTTGCGTTGTGGTGGTGAGCGTTCTTATAACTCCCGGTGATTTGCGGTGTAAAGACGTCCGGCGACCATCGGCATGAGCTTGAAACCCCTCACGGATGGGAGTACCGTCTGCGCCTTAGAAGGGCACCTCTGCTTTACCGTTGTGCATGGGCTAAATCCCAATGCTTTGTAGGACAGAGAGGCTAGAAAGCGAATCCAGTACGTGAGCCCGGCCATTGTCGAGCCGCCTACGCCAACCTAATTCTGGCGCCGTTTGCCCACATGCAAAAAACCAGTGCCACGCTGCTGATAATCGATGACGACGAAGTAGTGCGCGCGAGTCTCGCGGCCTATTTGGAAGACAGTGGCTTCAGCGTCCTGCAGGCCGGCAACGGCCAACAGGGTCTCCAGGTATTCGAGCGCGACAAGCCCGACCTTGTGATCTGCGACTTGCGCATGCCCCAAATGGGCGGCCTTGAGCTGATTCGCCAGGTGACCGAGCTCGCCCCGCAGACGCCGGTGATTGTCGTGTCCGGTGCCGGGGTCATGAATGACGCCGTTGAAGCCCTGCGCCTGGGTGCCGCCGATTACCTGATCAAACCCCTGGAAGACCTTGCCGTGCTGGAGCACTCGGTGCGCCGCGCCCTGGACCGTGCACGGCTGCTGGGGGAAAACCAGCGCTACCGCGAAAAGCTCGAAACCGCCAATCGCGAACTCGAAGCCAGCCTGAACCTGCTCCAGGAAGACCAGAACGCCGGTCGCCAGGTGCAGATGAACATGCTGCCGGTCAGCCCGTGGACCATTGACGAGTTCAAGTTTGCCCACCAGATCATCCCGTCGTTGTACCTGTCGGGTGATTTTGTCGACTATTTCCGTGTGGACGAGCGACGTGTGGCGTTCTACCTGGCCGACGTCTCCGGCCACGGTGCTTCCTCAGCTTTTGTTACCGTGTTGTTGAAATTCATGACAACGCGGTTATTGTTTGAATCCAAGCGCAACGGTACCTTGCCGGAGTTCACCCCCTCCGAGGTGCTGGGCCACATCAACCGGGGCCTGATCAGCTGCAAGCTGGGCAAGCACGTGACGATGGTGGGCGGCGTGATCGATGAAGAAACCGGTCTTTTGACCTACAGCATCGGCGGTCACCTGCCGATGCCGGTTTTATACACTCCAGACAGTGTGCGTTACCTGGAAGGGCGTGGTTTGCCGGTGGGCTTGTTCAATGAAGCCACCTACGAAGACCACATCCTGGAACTGCCGCCGACCTTCAGCCTGACGCTGATGTCCGACGGTATCCTGGACCTGCTTCCAGAGCCTACACTCAAAGAGAAAGAAGCCGCCTTGCCCCAAAAGGTCAAGTCGGCGGGCGGCAGCCTGGATGGTCTGCGGCAGGTTTTTGGATTGGCCACGCTAGGGGAGATGCCGGATGATATCGCCCTATTGGTGTTGAGCAGGAATCTTTGATGAGTACCGGAAGAATCCAATTCGCCGAGCAAGACGGGACCTTCGTCCTGAAGTTCGTCGGTGAAGTGCGCCTGACCCTGTGTTCGGCGCTGGATGCGACGATTGAGCGGATCTTCACAGCGCTGAACTTCTCGGCGATTGTGATCGATCTGACCGAAACCCGCAGCATCGATAGCACCACCCTGGGCCTGTTGGCCAAGTTGTCCATTCTGTCTCGGCAGAAGGTTGGCCTGTTGCCGACCGTCGTCACCACCCACGAAGACATCACCCGGCTGCTGCAGTCCATGGGTTTTGACCAGGTGTTCAACATCGTTGACCGCCCGATCCCGTGCCCTGAATGCCTGACCGACCTGCCTTCCCAGGATCAGTCCGAGGAAATCGTACGGGTCAAGGTGCTGGAAGCGCACAAGATTCTGATGGGCTTGAACGAGTCCAACCGCGAAGCCTTCCACGACCTCGTCAACGCCCTCGAACGCCACTGACCCCCACTTTTGAAATGCAATCAAAATGTGGGAGGGGGCTTGCCCCCGATAGCGATGTGTCAGTTATGAATAAGCTGGCTGACACTCTGCCATCGGGGGCAAGCCCCCTCCCACATTAACCTGCGACAGGCTTGAAACCGGCGCCCACAAAAAAGGGCGGCACCCGCCAAGGTGCCGCCCTTTTTGCCGTCTTCGCTTTTACAGCTTGGCCGACAACAACGCCTCCAGCTTCTCCTGGTCCCGAGCAAACTGACGAATCCCCTCCGCCAGCTTCTCAGTCGCCATCGCATCCTCGTTGGACTCCCAACGGAACTGCGCTTCAGTCATGTGCACCCGCGCTTCACCGGCATGGCCTGGCGACAACTTGCGTTCCAGCTTGCCTTCATCGGCCGCCAGCTTCTCCAGCAAGTCCGGGCTGATGGTCAAGCGATCGCAACCGGCCAGCTCCTCGATCTGGCTCAGGTTACGGAAGCTCGCACCCATCACCACGGTCTTATAGCCATTGGCCTTGTAGTAGTTGTAAATACGCGTCACCGACTGCACGCCCGGGTCATCGGAACCGGTGTAGTCGTTGCCGTTGGCCTTCTTGTACCAGTCGTAGATACGGCCCACGAACGGCGAGATCAGGAATACACCCGCTTCAGCACACGCCACGGCCTGAGCGAAGGAGAACAGCAGCGTCAGGTTGGTCTGGATGCCTTCTTTTTCCAGCTTTTCCGCGGCGCGGATACCTTCCCAGGTGGAAGCGATCTTGATCAGCACACGGTCACGGCTAACGCCGGCCTTGTCGTACAGCTCGATCAGACGGTGCGCACGCTTGAGAATCGCGCCTTCGTCGAACGACAAGCGGGCATCCACCTCGGTGGAAATACGGCCCGGCACCACTTTCAGAATTTCCTGACCCACCGCCACCGCAAAGCGGTCGCTGGCCAGACCAACGTCGCCGTTGCAGTCCTGCACACACTCATCCAGCAACTTGGCATAGCCCGAAATCGACGAGGCCTTGAGCAGCAGGGAAGGGTTGGTCGTAGCGTCTTGCGGTTTGAGTTTGGCGAGCGTGGAGAAATCGCCGGTATCGGCTACAACGGTGGTGAGTTGCTTGAGTTGTTCCAGCTTGGAAGTCATGGGCGTGCTCTGTCCTGTGGGTCTGATGACATTACCCGAGCGCTGGCAGGCGCTCAAGGGCGCAAATGCGTTAGGTCGTTTGCGAGGGCAATAACCTGAAAACAGCCGTTTGAATGGCGGCCGTACTGCTCAATAGGAGGCCAAAACCGTTGGCAGGTTCAACCCAATTGCCCGATAGCGCCTTCATAGCCACCGAGATCTCCCCTGGCACACACCGGACCCAATGTGGGAGGGGGCTTGCCCCCGATAGCAATGTGTCAGTCAATCCAAAACTATCTGACCCTCTGCAAGCCAACCATTCACCGCCCTTCCAACAGCTCCCCAGCCTGATCCAGCAATGCCAACGGATCCGCCGCCTTATGAATATCCACCGACAACAACTGCCTGAACTTGCGCGCCCCGGGGAACCCGGTACCCAACCCCAGCACATGCCGAGTAACGTGATGCATCGTCCCACCACCGGCCAAATGCTCAGCAATGTACGGCCGCAACTGCGTCAACGCCTCCGCCCGGCTAATCACCGGCGCCTCACTGCCAAACAACCGCTGATCCACCTCCGCCAGCAGATACGGATTGTGATAAGCCTCCCGCCCCAGCATCACCCCGTCAAACGTCTGCAAATGCTCCTGGCACTGCTCCAACGTCTTGATCCCACCGTTGAGATTGATCTCCAACTCCGGAAAGTCCCGCTTCAACTGCCCCGCCACGTCATACCGCAACGGCGGAATGTCGCGATTCTCCTTCGGCGACAACCCCTCCAGAATCGCAATCCGCGCATGCACGGTAAAACTGGTGCAACCCGCGTCCTTCACCGTGCCGACGAAATCACACAGCTCGGCATAACTGTCCCGGCCATTGATGCCGATACGGTGCTTCACCGTCACCGGAATCGACACCGCATCGCGCATCGCCTTCACGCAATCGGCAACCAGGGTAGGGTGGGCCATCAGGATCGCGCCGATCATGTTGTTCTGCACACGGTCGCTGGGGCAGCCGACGTTCAGGTTCACTTCGTCGTAACCGGCGGCCTCGGCCATGCGGGCGCAGGCGGCCAGATCGGCGGGAACACTGCCGCCCAACTGCAGCGCCAAGGGGTGCTCGGCTTCGTTGTGACGCAGGAAGCGCTCGTGATCGCCATGGAGGATCGCGCCAGTGGTGACCATCTCGGTGTAGAGCAGGGCGTGCTTGGAGAGCAGGCGCAGGAAGTACCGGCAGTGGCGGTCGGTCCAATCCATCATCGGGGCGACGGAGAAGCGGCGGGAGAGAGGAGCGGATTGTAGGGGCATTGGGGGTCTGAGCTAGCGGGCAGAAAGGCGAGCAGTTTATCAGGGATGCTTGTCAGGTACCCGGCGGGTTCTCATGGCTAGTTACTTAATCTTGAGTGACACCTGGAGCGTGTGCCGGGTAGGGTCTCGACGTAAACCTTGTGTTGGCTATTTATTGTGGCTACGATAATTTATGCAGATTACCTATGATCCAGCCAAAGACGCTCGCAACGTTTCAGAGCGTAGTCTTCCATTTGCGCTGGTGCGAGACTTTGAATGGTCTACTGCTTTGATCCTGGAGGATGATCGATTCGACTACGGCGAGCGTCGTTATCGGGCGATGGGGTACATAGGGGATCGGCTGTATGTCGTAGTGTTTACCCCACGGGGTGATGCGGTCCACGTCATCAGCTTTCGTAAAGCCAACAAACGGGAGGTCAAAAATTATGACCAAGAAACCCAGTCCTGAAATGGTCGATACGGCAAACCCCGAATGGTCGGCCGAGGACTTTGCCAAGGCCAAACCAGCCAGCGAAGTGCTTGTTGGGTTGTTTGGCAAGGCTCAGGCGAAGGAAATGCTCAAGCCAAAGCGTGGCCGGCCAAAGTCGGCTGCGCCTAAAGAACACGTGAATGTTCGTTTTGATGCTGAGGTGCTGGAGAAATTCAGGGCTTCTGGACCGGGCTGGCAAACGCGAATGAACGCTGCTTTGGCCGATTGGCTCAAGACGCATACGCCGGATGAATTGAAGGCTTAGTCGCCAGAGATTATTGCCAAAACAATTAGCCGCCTGTGAGAAGGTTTTTGCTGTCTGATGATTAGCTTTGTTTCGGTAATGGGAGAATAGGGTTCAGACCACCATTATTGGAAACGAGAAATAGGGGGCAGACCACCATTATTGAAAACGTGCTCTGACCCTGTTCTCCGAATCGGCCGGTCGCCGTGAGACGTGTCTGGGAGTGAATCGTTTGCTTTTCCTCTGCCAACTCAAAGTCGGGTATCGTGGTCTGACCCCTATATCTGCGGAGCCCCTGTCGTGCGTTGAATATTGTGGTCTGACCCCAATATTCCTCGGGCTTGTGGTTTTTGCTGTTTATGCATACAGTATTTTTGTCTTTTAGGCTATTCTGGATACGTCGCTACTCGCGGTACGCAGCGCTAAGTGACACTCGGCTCCGCTGGCTATGCAGAATTTACTAACGCTCGTATGATGAAGTCTTTTTGCTATCACGCGCTTTCAAAATAAAACGTGATTATCTCATTCGCTAGGAGCACGTATGGATACGAAAGTAAATTTTGCTGTAGTACACGAACTGGTTAAAGAACAATATAAAGATATTCTTGATTCTAATATTCGAAATGTTGTCTTTGATTTAGCTGTCCCAGCGGTATCGAAGCTGATAGAAGGTGCAGTAGGTATATACGGCAAAAAAAATAACAACGCTCACTATGGTACTTTTGCAAAAAAAACTGCAAGCGAGTATCCGAAAGACTTTCATGCATATTTTTCTCGGCCCGATCTTGTAGAAAAGTCATTCATGGAGCTGACGCAATCTGCAATGGCGGAATTGCACGCGACTGCAAAACCACTGCCAGCTGCTTCTGGCGGGTATATTTTGTTTGTAGACTATGAAAGTGCTCAAGGTCGGTTTTTTTTGATAGCTATGCTTAAAAAGCGAGACGGTCTGCGCCTAAATGAGAATTTAGAACCAGAGGAATTGATTGAGCTTGATTTGAACAGCCTTTATCAAGCTGCGCGAATAAATTTCGAGCGTTACGGTAAATATGTGGCAGCTGATGAAGGTGAGCGTCTTGAGTTAAACTACCTAAGTTTCTTAAGTCAGACATCGGGTCGTTCGGCGGCGGGTTATTTTGTTAATTCTTTAGGGTGTATGGTCGGTAGCGCGTCCTCCCAATCGACTAAGAACTTAATTTTGGAAAGCACACAGTTTTTTAGAGAAAGGCCAGATCTTTATCCGCATCGATTGGAGATGAAAGACCAAGTGTTACATTACTTGGACAAGAAAAGGGAGTCAGGTGACTCTGTCAAGCTAACTGAAGTTGAAGCTATAGCCAGGCAGTTTTTCCCCGCTACCTACGAGGGGCAAGCAGATGATCTGGCTGGTGAGTTTGTAGCACATTTAAATAGCGAGGCTGTAGGGGTTCCAGTTGAGTTTCCGCTCAGTAAAGCAATGTTGCAGAAATATACCCATGTTTCTTTTAAGGCTGAGAATTGGCAGTTAAAATTTGATCGAGATGCATTAGGTGAGGATGTCAATTCTGAGGTTCTTTTTTTAGAAAAGGATCGCAAATTGATACTTAATAACTTGTCAGAGGAAGCTGTAGTAGTCATACGTGCTGCCATCAATGAAAAGAAAGATGAAAAGGTGAATAAGTAAAATGGCTTCCTCCGTGAGATTTGCAAAGGCCTATCGTGCTTTGGGTAAACCAAAGCTGCAAACGAAAAGCTCGTTCTGCTTTCTTGCGGAGCAGTTCAACGCGGAGGTAGGTCCTGCAGTATTGGAGCTTGTTGCGTCACAGACCGGTCGGTTTGATGAGATTCTGATTGATGGAAAAGAAATTGATGCCGCTACAATCGAGATTCCAGACGTTTGGTCAAAATTTGAATTTACTTATAAGCTAAGTAGCACTGGCGAGGCTGACGTTTATCAGGGCTTCCAGCAGTTGCTGATTGAGTGTAAGGCAATTGCGCGCGGTAAACTTCCAAAAGAAATATATCTAATTGATGAAGATGTTTGTTCTCAAGGAGAAGAGTTTTTAGATTCCCGTTTAAGGAATCTTAATTCCATTTGTCAGCTGATCGTGTGTCTTGCGGATCTTGCTCATTATCATGATGAGAAGTTGAGAGGTGAAGAGTATAAGCTCATTTTTGTTGAGGATGATGGAGCTAAAGGCGCAAAAACCATAGCTTTGCAACCAAGTATAGATTTAGAGCTATTGAAATATAGCGTAAATTCAGATTTACTTACTACTCTTTTAGAGTCAAATTTTGATAAGAATCCACATCTTGTTAAAGAGCGATCTATTTTCCGAGCTTCGCTTGTGGAGTTTTCTAAAGATTCAGCTGATGCGAGAGAAAGATTTAAGTTTTTGGTTTTAAGGTGGGATGAGTTTTTAAGACTTTATAATAATAATTTGGATACTTACTTGAGTGGCTTTTCCTTTCATAAGGCCAAGCAGGAAGTTGGTTCGGCTGAGTTGAGTATTGCGGATCAATTGTCAAAGCTAATAAGCGATATTAGTGGTAAGGTTTTGAGTATTCCTATTTCGCTAGTTATCTTGATTGCCATTGCAAAAGCTGAAAATGTGTTTGAGAGTACTATTTTGGTACTGGGTGTTACACTCACTTCTTTTATAATGGCTGAGACTATCGCTGCACAGAGACTGCAATATAAACGAATCTGTCACTCAAGAATGCTGTTGTTTTCCTCCCATGAAAAAAAGATTGAAATTTATCCTGAGGATCTTAGGGTTTATTTACGATCAGCTATTCGTGGACTAAAAAAGAACGAAGGGGTGCTGGGGCGATCTCTTTGGGCACTTAGATTTTTGGCTTGGATTCCTGCTATCGCAGCTGTGTCTCTACATTCGTTTATTTATATAAACGAACTTGACGCCTCTTGGCGTAACATAATGGTTGCCGCACAAGAGCTATTTGGAAGGACGTTTTGTTTGTGATGTTTGTGATGTTTGTGATGTTTGTGATGTTTGTAATCGTGCGTGGATGTGCTCAGGTAGACTCAGTAACTATCGCTCTTAAGGTAGAGATGTTCAGTGCCCAAAATTAGTTCGGTAAAACAAGCTGAGTACAGCTCTCTATGATGTATGAGAAACTTCCCACACTTTTCTCAGCTTGCCGCTCAGCCCCCCCCTAGCTAACCTCCTCAAGCCGCTGCCAATCCAGCGGTCGGATGTGGAAGTCCGTACCAAGCTAAGACGCAATCGTCACAAACACCTATCGGCGTTTTTTTACGTCTGTATCATGTGTTTCGGCGGCTGTGCGCGGGGCACTTCGGTGCGCCGGGTCCTTAGCCCTGGTCTTCCACACCTGCGTACAGCTGCCACCTCTCATGTGGAAGTGAGACTGGTAGTTCCTAAATAGTTAAGGAGCTTTGCCATGTACAAGGTCACACCTAATCCGCCTTTTGCTTCAAACGCTGCATCTTCTGATCCCAAGCTTCAAGCCGCAGCCCAGCGGGCAATCCATCATCACCTGCCCCCATCCGACGGCGCTACCTCCGTCGACCGCCCAAGCAACAACCTCTTCCTCGTCAACCCAACCCTCGACCCGGAAACCCTCCTCGCCAACGCCGCTGAAAACCTCGCGTCCGCCACCGAAATGGCCGCCACCTTGGCGTTCAACCTCGACGACTCCCAACGCGCCATCGCCCTGGGCATTCAGCAGCTAATCGAGTTGAGCGCGTTGCTCGTTGACCGAGCCCAAGAGCAAGTCGCCCCTGTAGCCGGTGCGACCGCAGCCTGACAACCCAACCCGCCGCCTTACCCCAAGGCGGCAACCTGAACCCATGCTGTCCCGCAGCGAAGTTTCATAATTCCCTGCGCCGTTGAGGCCTACGATTCCCTGCAAGAGAGGACCCCAGCGTCTCCAGCCTACAGGGAACTGAGACCATGATTTCGAACCTCGTCAAAGTCGTGATGATCACCGGCACGTTGTTGTTGAGCGCTTGTTCCTCTTCACCCGCGGTGAGCAGTGACCCGTGCTT
Organism: Pseudomonas sp. MUP55; assembly: GCF_034043515.1. Lineage (NCBI taxonomy): Bacteria > Pseudomonadati > Pseudomonadota > Gammaproteobacteria > Pseudomonadales > Pseudomonadaceae > Pseudomonas > Pseudomonas sp. MUP55. The sequence goes on from NZ_CP138214.1 coordinate 1,750,089, forward strand.
TTCAGGCGGATGTCAGGCATTCGGCGACCACAGCCCCAACAAAGTCACCAGGATGAATTTTGGTGGCAGTGGGCTGGGCAGCAGTTATGGAGAGTATGGATCGGGGTTGTTGCATGATGATTGAGGGGGGTGAGGCAGTCACTGGTGTGGTGACTGGCTCATTGCTATCGGGGGCAAGCCCCCTCCCACATGGGATCTATGATCGGCGCGAGACTTGTGGCGTTAGTTGCCGCCCTTCATACGGCGCGCGATCAGGTAGAGGCCCAATCCGATCAGGGCTGTTACCGCGCCGATGTAGCCGGTGCTGGTCCAGCCAAACCCAGCGGTAATCGCCATGCCGCCAAACCACGGCCCCAGCGCGTTGGCCAGGTTGAACGCGGCGTGGTTGGACGCTGCCGCCAGGCTGGGGGCTTCGTGGGCGATGTCCATCAGACGGATTTGCAAGGGCGCGGCCAGGGCGATCATGGTGCCGACCAGGCCGATGCCCAGCAGTACGCTCCACAGCGAACTGGCGGCGAAGGTGAAGAAGATCAGCACGGCCATCGACCACACCAGAATCCAGCCCACGGCGCGAAATTGCATGCGGTCGAACAATTTGCCGCCGGCGATGTTGCCGATGATGCCGCCCAGGCCAAACGCGGCGAGGCCGAACGGAATCCACTGCGGCGACACTTTGGTCACTTCCAGCAGGGTTGGCGCCAGGTAGCTGAACACGCAGAACATGCCGGCAAACCCGATCGCGCCGATGGACAGTGCCATCCACACTTGGGGTTTGGTGAAGGCGCGCATTTCCTTGCGCGGGTCGCTGCGTTCTTCATCGTGGCGGTGGGGGACGAATTGCCAGACCAGTGCGATGGTGCACAGCGCGATGACGCTGACCAGCGCGAACGCCGAGCGCCAGCCCAGGTGTTGGCCGAGGAAGGTGGCGATGGGGTTGCCCAGCAGCATCGCCAGGGTCAGGCCCATCATCACCCGGGCCACGGCGCCGGCGCGTTTGTCGCTGGGTACCATGCTGGAGGCGACCACGGCGGCGATGCCGAAGTACGCGCCGTGGGGCAGGCCGCTGATAAAGCGGAAGGCTACCAGCGAGCCGAAGCTGGGGGTGAAGGCGGTGGCGAGGTTGCCGAGGGCGTACAGGCCCATCAGCAATAACAGCATGTGTTTGCGCAGCAGTTTGGCGCCGAGGATGGCCAGCAGCGGGGCGCCAACCATCACGCCCAGGGCATAGGCGCTGATGGCGTGGCCGACTTGCGGTTCGCTCAAGCCCAGGTTCTGGGCGATGTCGGGCATCAGGCCCATGATGGCGAATTCGCCGGTGCCGATTGCGAACGCGCCCACGGCCATGGCCGCTTCCATTTTGGCGGCACTGCGCGCGGGCAACACGTGCCCGGGTGTTTGCTGGATAGACATGGATTGCTCTGTTGGATGAGGTGCACGAAAGACAATCGCCGATGCTACGCATGCGACGGTGAGGGTGTCTAGAACAGCCAGGTCCAGCAGAGTTCCAGGCCTGTGACCCCACGTCGCGGCTGGCCGCCTTGACACCCGTGGGACAAATCCCGCGATTTAGCGGTGTCAATTGGCCAAACGGCGCATAAACGCGGTTTGGCGTGATATTCTGCGCGCCGTCCTGGTCTAGTCTTTCCCTGGTGCGTACACCCGTATACGTCCCAGCGGTTGGCTGTCGCCCAGGTAGCTGAAGCCAATAATGATAAGAAGTCAGCGCAGAAGGGACATAACAGTGAGGTCGATCCATCGGCCTTGTGTGCCCACCCTGCGGTCCTCATGTGAATGCGTAGACCCCGCGGTACGTTGCCTGACGTAGCGTGATCGAAGGTCACCCATGATCAGGGGCAGTAGGGCGGATGGCGTTTTATCATAGGTGCTACTGATGTTTAAGAAAGTAAACACTGCCCTGCTGGGGCTGGCTTTGTCGATGGGGATCACGTCCGTTCAAGCGGAAGAGGCAAAGAAAGTCGATGTGCTGCTGATCGGCGGCGGCATCATGAGTGCGACCCTGGGTGTCTGGCTCAACGAGCTGGAACCGGACTGGTCGATGGAAATGGTCGAGCGCCTCGATGGCGTGGCCGAAGAAAGCTCCAACGGCTGGAACAACGCGGGCACCGGTCACTCGGCCCTGGCTGAGCTGAACTACACCCCGGAAGACAAGAACGGCAACGTTGAGATCCCCAAAGCGGTCGAGATCAACGAAGCGTTCCAGATCTCCCGTCAGTTCTGGTCCTGGCAGGTCCAGCAGGGCGTGCTGAAGAACCCGCGTTCGTTCATCAACTCCACGCCGCACATGAGCTTCGTGTGGGGTGATGACAACATCAAGTTCCTGAAAAAACGCTACGAAGCCCTGAAGGCGAGCCCGCTGTTCGCCGGCATGCAGTACTCCGAAGACCCGGCGCAGATCGCCAAGTGGGTTCCGCTGATGATGGAAGGGCGTGACCCGAACCAGAAAATCGCGGCCACCTGGAGCCCGATCGGCACCGACGTGAACTTCGGCGAGATCACCCGCCAGTTCGTTGCCCACTTGCAAACCACCCCCAAGTTTGACCTGAAACTGTCGAGCGAAGTGCAGGACATCACCCGTAACGAAGACGGTTCGTGGCGCGTGAGCTACAAGAACCTCAAGGACGGCACCAAGACTGAAACCGACGCCAAGTTCGTGTTCATCGGCGCCGGCGGCGGTGCACTGCACCTGCTGCAAAAGTCCGGTATTCCTGAAGCCAAGGAATACGCCGGCTTCCCGGTGGGCGGTTCGTTCCTGGTGACCGATAACCCAACCATCGCCGAGCAGCACCTGGCCAAGGCCTACGGCAAGGCATCGGTCGGTTCGCCGCCAATGTCGGTGCCGCACCTGGACACCCGCGTGCTGGATGGCAAGCGCGTGATCCTGTTTGGCCCATTCGCGACCTTCTCCACCAAGTTCCTCAAAGAAGGCTCGTACCTGGACCTGCTGACCAGCACCACCACCCACAACATCTGGCCAATGACCAAAGTCGGTATTCGTGAATACCCACTGGTCGAGTACCTCGCCGGCCAACTGATGCTGTCCGACGACGACCGCTTCAAGGCGTTGCAAGAGTACTTCCCGAACGCCAAGCAGTCCGACTGGCGCCTGTGGCAAGCCGGCCAGCGCGTGCAGATCATCAAGCGTGACGAAGAGCAGGGCGGCGTCCTGAAACTCGGTACCGAAGTGGTCAGCTCCGCCGACAACTCCATGGCAGGCCTGCTGGGTGCATCGCCAGGCGCGTCCACCGCGGCTCCGATCATGCTGACCGTGCTGCAGAAAGTCTTCAAGGACAAGGTTGCAAGCCCTGCCTGGCAGGAAAAACTGCACCAGATCGTGCCAAGCTACGGCACCAAACTGAACGACAGCCCAGAAGCTGTTGCCAAGGAATGGGCCTACACGGCCGGTGTGCTGCAACTGACCCCACCGCCAGCGATCCCGCAACTGGCTGCTCCACAGGCCACCGAGGCTGCCAAGCCTGCGGCTGAGCCGAGCAAGCCGGCGTCCGATCTGGCGCTGTAAGCAACGCTCAAGTAAAAGCCCGCTGAACCGGTGACGGTCAGCGGGCTTTTTTGTGCGCGGCGTTCAGACCCGGAAGTGCCTGACTTGCTCGTACAGGTGCAAGGCCAGCGCGTTGGCGGTGTCGCACATCAGATACAGATGCTGCGCGGGAAGTGCCGGCAGTTCTGTGACGTGCCTCAGCCCTTCACCCATGCGGCTTTGCTCCATCAGGCCGGCAGCCACACCGCTGCGCACGCAGGCTTCTACCGCCGAAGAGTTGGGGCTTTCCAGCAGCACGCGGTGGTAAATTCCGTGGTCTTTCAGTGCCTGTAACGCCGCCGCACGGTACGGGCAACCCGCGATTGGCACGGTGATCGGCAGCGGCGCGTTTGGCGGGTAGTCGAAGTGCTCGGCGGCGACCCACAGCGGTTGCACGGGCCCCAGGCGCTCGCCCTGCGCCAGCGGCTGTGCGCTGACGGTGATGGTCAGGTCCAGTTGGTTTGCCATGAACAGGTTCAACAGTTCGCCACTGGTACGCGCCTCGATTTCCAGCTCCAACAGCGGGTTGTCGGCGATCAGGCGTGGCACAAACTCCTGGATGAAGGCGGGGGCATAGGTGTCGGGCACGCCCAGGCGGATCTTGCCTTGCATGCGCTGGGGCATCAGCGAGATCAGTAGGCGGTCGTGGCTCTTTAGAAACTCGGTGGTTTCGCCTAATAGCTTCCTGCCATACAGCGTCAGGTCAACGCCCTGGTTGCTGCGGCTGAACAGGCGTTGGCCGACCTGGTCTTCCAGTTTCTGGATTTGCGTGGTCACGGTGGAAGCGCTGCGGTGCACATGCTCGGCCGCTTCGTTGAAGCGGCCAAAGCGCGCGACAGCATGAAAGGTGCGCAACAGATCGATGTTCAGCTGTTTGGCCATGATTCTATTTATTCGGATTGATGGTGCGGGTTATTCAAATATACAGAAGCGTCCTCCTTCCTTAGCCTTGAAGTCAACCTATAAGGGCGGGAGGCTGCATGAAGCGATCAACGCTGGGATTGCTGCTGTTACAAGTGGCGTTTGTGCTGTCGTGGAGTTCGGGCTATATCGGCGCGAAGCTGGGCACCCAGGGCGGCGGTGCGTTCAACCTGCTGTTCTGGCGATTCTTGCTGGTGTCGCTATGCCTGGGGATGTTCCTGAACGTCAGGCTGTTGAAGGTGTCATGGGCGCAGGTCCGCCATTACGCGGTTGTCGGCTGCCTGTCGCAGTTTTTGTACCTGAGCTGCCTCTATGTGGCGATTCAGAACGGTTTGCCGCCGGGTATTGCGGCGATCATCGCAGCCTTGCAGCCGTTGATGACAGCAGCCCTGTCGACAGGCAGTGCCACTGAGCGCAGCGGCGGCTGGCAATGGCTGGGGCTGGTGATCAGCTTTATCGGCGTGGGCATCGTGATCGCCGGGCAGTACAGCCACGGCGCAAAAGAGGTTGGCCTGCTCATGTATGGGTTGCCGCTGATGTCGGCGCTGGGGCTGACGCTGGCAACGCTGTACGAGCGCCGTTCGCCGCAGAGCCAGAGTGCCGGTTTGCTGGTGCCGCTGTTTATCCAATCGCTGCTGACGTTGTTCGGCTTCACCGCCGCTGTGCTGTATACCGATACCTTGAGCATTCCCCATGACACCGACGTACTGGTGTCGATTGTGTGGTTGACGGTGTTTTCCACCTTTGCCGCCTATTTGAGCCTCTGGAGGCTGCTTCGCGTGATGACGGCCACCCAGGTTGCGGCGCTGGTTTATCTGGAGCCGCCGGTCACCCTGGTATGGGCGGCGTTGATGTTCGGCGACAGGATTCAGGCCTCGACCTACGCCGGCATCGCCGTCGTTATGGCCGGTCTGCTGCTGCTGCGCCTGAAGCGACCGACCGTCGCCTGCGCTTCTTGAGCCCTCAAGGTTCAGCAATCTGACAGACATCTCCTGTTAAAAATAACCCAAGCCCAGGCAGGAGCCCGGCTGGAACACAGGGGGATTTCTTTCAGATACAGGTACAGGGCGATCACGCCCGAGGGTTTTGTATGTTGCTACGTTACGCGGCAATGGCGGCGGTGGTCGTCGCGGCATCCGGGTGTGTGCAAGAGCGTGTCGTGCATGAACGCAGGCCAGTACAGCATGACTATGTAGAAGTCGTGGCGCCGCAGCCGCCGCCGGTGCAGGTGATCGAAGTCGAGCCGGCGGTGCGCGAAGGTTATATCTGGTCACGCGGTTACTGGCGCTGGGAAGGCGGACGCTATGTGGCGGTACACGGTCATTGGGAGCCGGTGCGCCAGGGCTATCGCTATGTGCATCCGCACTGGGTGCAGCGCAACGATGGTTACCACTGGCAGGTCGGTGGCTGGGTGCGCTGACCGAGCGGCCTCTCCCCTTTGTAGGAGCGAGCTTGCTCGCGAAAAAACCACGGGCGCCGCGTGCTACCTGAATGTTCGCGTAATCGTTGGCGTTTCTCGCGAGCAAGCTCGCTCCTACAAAAGACGGCCTAGCCGATCCGCTTCATGCCCGCTGCCTTGGCCGCGTTGAGGTCGAAGGTGGCGGTGTACTCGCAGCCGGCGGCATGGGCGCAGCGTTCGATCAGGCAATCGGCGAAGTCCGCCTTGTTCGCAACAAACTTGCGCAGTGCCTGCCAGATGATATCGGCGTGCTCAACCGTGAGCTCGCGCGTGTGCAACAGGGTTTCCAGCACCATCACCACATCGCTTTTGGCCGATTGGTAGCAGGACTGCAGTACCCACACCAACTCCACAATGGTCACCAGGCTGACAAAGCCCGGTGACGTAGCCGTCAGTGATTCGATCAGGTGGGACGCCTTGGCTGATTGAGCCGGCTCATCTTGAGTGACATAGCGCACCAGCACGTTGGTATCCAGCCCGATCATCCAGCGCTCGCTCCCCGTGCCGCGATGGCGCGGTTCATGTCCTCGATGGACACGGCATGGGCAGGTTTGTGAATCAACCCCTTGAGGTCCGTGACGGTTTTGCTCGCCGCGATCATGGAAAACTTGCCGTCTTCCATTTCGACGAATTCCACCCGGTCGCCTGTTTCCAGGCCGAGGGCTGTCCTGACCTGGACAGGGATGGTGATTTGCCCTTTTGAAGTAAGTGTGGCGGTCGCCATAGTGAAGATCTCCATCGTAATGCTCCTTACCCTAGGGTAAGGAATGACAGAGGACAATATCCGTTGGTCCATAGGTTGCTCGCAAAGGTGGGGTCGTTACTGGAACCCTAGTCCGGACTCGCGATTCCCACCTCTTCGGCCATGGGCCAAACCGATACAAACTATGACTGATCGCCGCTAGCTCACTGCACTACGCGATAGCACGGCACATACGCCGCTCCGCCAGGCAATTTCATACGGTGCTGAGCGACGAATGCTTTGAGCAGTTCATCCAGCGGTTTCATGATTGCCGGGTCGCCGTGAATCTCGTACGGGCCTTTTTCTTCGATCAGGCGGATCCCTTTGTCCTTCACGTTACCTGCCACGATCCCTGAGAATGCGCGGCGCAGGTTGGCCGCCAGTTCATGGGGCGCCAGCGCATGGTTCAGTTGCAGGCTGGCCATGTTTTCGTGGGTCGGATCGAAGGGGCGCTGGAAGCCTTCGTCAATCTTCAGCAGCCAGTTGAAGTGGAACGCGTCATTGCGCTCGCGCCGGAACTGCTTCACCGCCTTGAGCCCGGCGGTCATCTGGCGTGCGACTTCGGCCGGGTCGTCGATGATGATCTGGTAGTGTTTCTGGGCCGCTTCGCCAAGGGTCGCGCCGACGAAGGCGTGCAGTTGCTCCAGGTAAGGCGCTGCATGTTTGGGCCCGGTAAGCACAACCGGGAACGGCAGGTCGCGGTTGTCCGGGTGCATCAGGATGCCCAGCAGGTAGAGGAATTCCTCGGCAGTACCCGCGCCGCCGGGGAAGATAATGATGCCGTGGCCGACACGCACAAAGGCTTCGAGGCGTTTCTCGATGTCCGGCAGGATCACCAGCTCGTTGACGATCGGGTTTGGCGCTTCGGCGGCGATGATGCCCGGCTCGGTCAGGCCCAGGTAGCGGCCACCGGTGATGCGCTGTTTGGCGTGGGCAATGGTCGCGCCTTTCATCGGCCCTTTCATGACGCCGGGGCCGCAGCCGGTGCACACGTCGAGGCTGCGCAGGCCCAGTTCGTGGCCGACTTTTTTGGTGTATTTGTATTCTTCGGTGTTGATGGAGTGGCCGCCCCAGCACACCACGATCTTCGGCTCGACGCCTGCGCGCAGCGTACGGGCGTTGCGCAGCAGGTGGAACACGTAGTCGGTAATGCCCTGGGAGTCGCTCAGGTCGATGCGCTGGCTGCCCAGTTCGTTCTCGGTGTAGACGATGTCCCGCAGGGCGCTGAACAGCATTTCGCGGGTGCTGGCGATCATTTCGCCATCGACGAAGGCATCGGCTGGGGCGTTGAGCAGTTCCAGGCGTACGCCGCGGTCCTGCTGATGGATACGTACTTCGAAGTCTTTGTAGGCGTCGAGAATGGTCTTGGCGTTGTCGATATGCGCGCCGGTGTTGAGGATGGCCAGGGCGCACTGGCGGAACAGGGTGTAGATACTGCCGCTGCCGGCTTCACTCAGTTGTTGCACTTCACGTTGGGACAGGGTTTCGAGGCTGCCCTTGGGGCTGACGGAGGCATTGATCACTTGACGTTGGGGCATTCTGATTCCTTGAAAGCACAGCCACCGCCGCCATGAAGGCGCGATGGCTTGAGAATGAGGCGCGCCGTATAAGGTCGCACGAGACAGTATTTACCTCAGGCGCAACGCCGAGCGCAAATACCGTCCAGCACCATCATGCCGCAGAACTTACTGGATCAGCTTCCAGTTTTTGTAGAAAACCCGACGCAGGGTAAACACCAGGCCGGCAAAGCCGGAGATCACGGCGTTCAACACGGCGGGCACGCGGCTCGGTCGAACGATATCGATGAACAGGCAGTAGCGTTTCGCGTCGTTCTTGTTGAAGGACGCATGCATCAATGTGTCATCGAAGATAAACAGTGGGTCGTTGTGCCAATAGTGCTTGTGCTTGCCCACCTGGATATACACACCCTCGTGGTGCGGCGCCGGCGCCATGTTGTAGAGCACGCGAAACATCATGCGCAGCGGGCCGAAATGGAAGGACGTGGAGCGGTTCTCGTTGAACACCGACACGCCGATGGTCTTCACAAATGGCAGTTTCTTGCGCAGTTGCGGGATGTCCAGCGTGGTTTCGATCGGCCGACCGTACCACTGGAAAAACAACATGCCGCGTTTCTTCTCGGCCATGCGCTCATCCAGGTAACCGATGATTTCTTCCTTGCGCGCCATGGCGTCGTCGATGACCTGTTGCAGGTCTTCGCGCCAGGCGGGCGGCAGGTCGCGCATCGTGTAGACATGGCGGTTGCGGCTGCTCACCAGGTCGAACAGGGTATTGAACGGCGCCAGAATCCAAGTGTTGCGGCCGTTGCCGATGAAATATTTCTTGATGGTGTCGCGGTCATACAGGCCATTACGCAGGAAGTCATAAAGGCCGCAAACCACCACCAGCAGCAAAAATACCAGGCTGGAACGCGGGAAACAGGCGATGAACAGTAAAACGCCGAGCACCCAGGCGAGGGATATCAGCTTTTTACCAACGGCACTTTTGCTCATGAAACGCGGCTCCACCTTGAAACATAATGAAACAATATCGTCATGATAAGGGTTTATCGCGAGCGCAGGCGTTTTAAATAGTTCGAAAATTGTGAAGCCGCTGCACAATTTGTAACCGCGGCCAGGCACGACCCGGGTCGGGGGTGGATTGAATTTTGAGAACAGAAGATTTGCGACTATCGTGACGCTTCGGTTTTTCAGACGTCATAGACCGGTACGATTGAAGTTGAATGGCCACCACTGGCCTTCGGCACCTTGGAAGAGGCAGAATTTTTATGATCATCAAACCGCGGGTTCGTGGCTTTATCTGTGTGACGGCTCACCCTGTTGGCTGTGAAGCGAACGTCAAGCAGCAGATCGACTACGTCACCCAGCACGGCGCCATCGAAGGCGGCCCAAAGAAGGTGCTGGTCCTCGGCGCTTCCACCGGTTACGGCCTGGCCGCGCGCATCAGTGCCGCGTTTGGCTGCGGCGCCGATACCCTGGGCGTGTTTTTTGAGAAAGAAGGCGAAGAAGGCAAACTGAGCTCCGCCGGCTGGTACAACAGCGCGGCGTTCGAGAAGTTTGCCGTGGAAAAAGGCCTGTACGCCAAGAGCATCAATGGCGACGCGTTCTCCGATGAGATCAAGCGCCTGACCATCGAAACCATCAAGAAAGACCTGGGCAAAATCGACCTGGTGGTCTACAGCCTGGCCGCGCCACGCCGTACCGACCCGCAAGGCGTGGTGCACACCTCCACCCTCAAGCCGATCGGTAAGGCTGTGACCCTGCGCGGCATCAACACCGACAAGGGCGTCGTGGTCGACACCACCCTTGAGCCAGCCAACCAGGAAGAAATCGACGGCACCGTCAAAGTGATGGGCGGCGAAGACTGGCAACTGTGGATCGACGCCCTGCGTGACGCCGATGTACTGGCCGAAGGCGCCAAGACCACGGCGTTCACCTACCTCGGTGAGAAGCTGACCCAGGACATCTACTGGAACGGTTCCATTGGCGAAGCCAAGAAAGACCTGGACAAGAAAGTCCTGACCCTGCGCGAAAACCTCGCCGCACTGAAGGGCGACGCGCGCGTATCGGTGCTCAAGGCCGTGGTCACCCAGGCCAGCTCGGCGATCCCGATCATGCCGTTGTACCTGTCGCTGCTGTTTCGCGTGATGAAAGAGCAGGGCACCCACGAAGGTTGCATCGAGCAAGTCTACGGCCTGTTCAAGGACAGCCTGTACGGCAGCGAGCCGAAGCTGGACGCCGACGGCCGCCTGCGCGCCGACCTCGCCGAGCTGGAGCCGAAAGTCCAGGACGCCGTGGCCGCGCTGTGGAATCAGGTGACCGATGAAAACGTCAACGAAATCAGCGATTTTGCCGGTTACAAGGCTGAGTTCCTGCGTTTGTTCGGTTTTGAAATCGAGGGCGTGGACTACGAGGCGGACGTGAACCCGACCGTCAAGATCAACGGTCTGGTCCAGGCGTAAATGCCCCACGGTAGCGGCTTCGGTAAGCGAATTACCGGGCCGCTGTCTGACCGACTCTGAATTGAATAGGGAGCGGTGAATTTTCAGACCGTTCCTACTCTTGCTTACCTTCTGCTGTGGGTCATGAGCGTGCCAAACTGGCTGACTCATCTTGCGCAAACGGGAGCACATCCATGACGATTCGCGCAGTAGTGTTTGATTTCGGCGGTGTGTTGTTTGACTGGAACCCGCAGCATCTGTACCGCAAGCTCATCGCCGACGAGCAGGAGCGGCAATGGTTTCTCGACAATATCTGCACCCAGGCCTGGAACACCGAGCAGGACGCCGGCCGCACCCTCGCTGAAGCCACCCGCAGCCTGATTGAGCAACACCCCCAACATCAAACCTTGATCCAGGCGTATTACGAGCGCTGGCACGAGATGTTGCGTGGTGAATTGCCCGAAGGTGTCGCGATTCTCACCGCGTTGCACCAAGCGAATATGCCATTGTTCGGGTTGACCAACTGGTCGGCGCAAACCTTTCCCTACGCCCGCGAACATTACCCGTTCCTGGAATGTTTCCGCGATATCGTCGTCTCGGGCCAGTTGAAACTGATCAAGCCTGACCCGGCGATCTACCATGCCAGCCTCGCTCAGGTGCGCGCCCATTTGCCGGATATCCAGCCAGATGAAGTGGTGTTCATCGATGACGTCGCCGGTAATGTCGAAGCGGCCATGGCCCTTGGCTGGCAGGGCATTCACCATGTGTCGGCCGAGCGGACTGCCGCCCATCTGCGCGAGTTGGGGGTGAGCACCTAGCGCGCCCACTTCTCCATGGCGAAGTCGACGAAAGCGCGCAGCTTGGGCAAGCGATAACGGTCCTGGCGATACAGCAAGTGCATCGGGCGGCTGGACAGTTGATAGTGGGTCAGCAAGGCCACCAGCTTGCCGCTCTCCAGGTCCGGTTGCACCAGGGCATCGGCCAGCATGATCACGCCCATGCCGTTTATGGCTGCCTGGCGCAAGCCTTGCGAGCTGTTGATGGTCAGGGAGCCGCTCACCGGAACCTCCACCTCGCCTTCCGCACCGGTCATGCGCCAAAGCTTGCTGGTGTCGCGCCAGTTGTCGGTTGCAGGGTAGGCAAACGCCAGGCAGTCGTGCTGGCGCAGGTCATCGGGCGTTGATGGGGTGCCACGTCGCGCCAGGTAGGCCGGTGATGCGCAAAGGGTAAGCGTGTAGGCCTGCATGGGCCTGGCGATCAGGCTGGAGGGTTCCAGTTCGCCAAGACGGATCGCTACGTCGAAGCCGCTGTCGACCAGGTCCATCCGTTCGTTGCTCAGCTTCACGTGCAGGTCGATCAGCGGGTAGCGCTGGGAAAATTCGCTCAGGGCCGGTGCCAGGCGTTCGGTGCCGAACACCGGGGGGGCGGTGATACGCAAACTGCCTTTAGGGGTTTCGCTGTGGATCTGCTCTGCCAGTAGCTCGGAGTCCGCCACCAGCCCCAGCACCTCCAGGCAGCGCTGGTAGTACTGCCCGCCAAATTCCGTGAGGCTTTGTTTGCGCGTGGTGCGTATCAGCAGGCTGACGCCCAGGCGTTGCTCCAGGGCGCGCAGGTGATTGCCGACCATGGTGGTCGACATCCCGCATTCCTGCGCGGCGGCGGTCATGCTGCCGGCCTCTACCACTTTGACGTACACCGACATCGCCTGGAACACGTCCATTATCAATCCCTGCTTCAAGGTCATTGCATCAAAGCGCAGTTTATCTACTCAGGGTGGCTAACGATACTGACGCTCTCTCACTGATTGACTGGAGCCTGCCACCATGACCGCCGCCTGCCTGATGAGCACGTATCAACCCTTGGCCCTGAGCTTCAGCCGTGGCTTGGGCACGCGTCTGTGGGACCAGCAGGGCCGCGAATACCTGGACGCGGTTGCCGGCGTGGCGGTGACCAACGTCGGCCATTCCCACCCCCGGCTGGTCACGGCCATCCGCGAGCAGGCCGGGTTGCTGCTGCACACCTCCAACCTCTACAACATCGACTGGCAGCAGCGCCTTGCCCTGCGCCTGACCCAGTTATCCGGGCTGGACCGCGTGTTTTTCAATAACTCCGGGGCTGAAGCCAACGAGACGGCGTTGAAACTGGCGCGGTTGCATGGCTGGAAAAAAGGCATCGAGGAGCCGTTGGTGGTGGTGATGGAAAACGCCTTTCACGGGCGCACCCTGGGCACCATGGCGGCCAGTGACGGGCCTTCGGTGCGCTTGGGTTTTCAGCGCTTGCCGGGTGATTTCATCAAGGTGGGGTTTGGCGATATCGACGCATTGGAACGCATCACCCGGCAGTTCGGGCCGCGCATCGCCGCCGTGCTGTTGGAGCCGATCCAGGGCGAAAGTGGCGTGTTGCCCGCACCTCCCGGTTACCTGCAAGCCTTGCGCGATCACTGCACGCGCCACGGCTGGCTGATGATGCTTGATGAAATACAAACGGGCATTGGCCGGACCGGGACCTGGTTCGCCTTCCAGCACGACGGCATCGTCCCCGACGTGATGACCCTGGCCAAAGGGCTCGGCAACGGCGTGCCGATTGGCGCCTGCCTGGCCCGCGCCGCCGTGGCCCAGTTGTTCACGCCCGGCAGTCACGGCAGCACCTTCGGCGGCAACCCGCTGGCGTGTCGTGTCGGTTGCACGGTGCTGGACATCATCCAAGAGCAGGGCTTGTTGCACAACGCCGCGCAGCAGGGCGAACGCTTGCTGGCGCGGCTGCGGGTGGAATTGAGCGAGCACCCGCAGGTCGTGGCGATTCGTGGGCAGGGCTTGATGATTGGCATCGAACTGGCCAGCGCCCACCGTGACCTGGCCCAACGCGCGGCGCACGAACATGGGCTGCTGATCAACGTGACGCGGGGCAAAGTGATCCGGCTGTTGCCGCCGCTCACGCTGGATGCCAAGGAAGTCGAGATGATCGTGCGGGCTATCACGCGTCTATTGGACTGAAACCCGATCCATATGTAGGAGCTGGCTTGCCTGCGAAGGCGGAGTGTCAGTCACCCGATTCATTGGCGGGTCTACCGATATCGGGAGCAAGCCCCCTCCCACAGGGGATGCGTCACTTCTAGAGGTCATTACCGTTCAGCCATTCCTGGTTCAGGGTCTCTGTGTCTCCCAGGTATTCCAACAACCAGGCCATGGCCGGGGACAGTTTGTTCTGCGCCCAGGCCACGCAGGACGGGCTGGCTGGGAAGGGCCGGTGCAGCTGCAGCGCCACCAGCTCACCGCGTTCTATCCACGGCAGCACCTGATGCGCCGGAGCCATGCCTACGCACAGCCCATCGCGCAGGCAGTCGATGGCCGAGGACCAGTTGGGTACCACCAGGCGGCGCTGGTTATCCAGGGTCCAGGTGTCGCGCTTGGGCAGGTTGCGCGAGGTGTCGGTCATGCACAGGGAGGCGAACGGGCGCAGTTGATCGTCACTGAGCAGGCCGCTGACGCTGGCCAGGGAATGCTTGGCGCTGACCACGCACAACCAGTTCAACAAGCCCATGTCGCGAAAGGTGAAGTGGCTGGCCACCGGCACCGCGCTGGTGGCGCCGATCACGATGTCGGTGCGCTCGTCCGCCAAGGCATCCCATACGCCGTTGTACACCTCGTATTCGAGCAGCAATTCCACTTCGGGAAACTGCCGATAGAAATCCAGCACCAACTGCCGACAGCGCTGCGGCTTGACGATGGAGTCAACCGCCACCTTCAGTTGACCGCTCCAGCCATTGGCCACTTGCTGGCACAGGCGCCGTGTGCCGAGCATTTTTTTCATCACGCCACGGGCTTCGTCTATAAACAGGCGGCCGGCGGGCGTCAGCTCCACGTCGCGGTGGCGCCGTATAAACAGGGGGACCGCCAGCCACTCCTCAATCTGACGCACCGTATAGCTGATGGCCGACGGTACGCGATGCAGTTCCTGCGCGGCGGCGCTGAAGCTGCCGTGGCGTGCGACGGCATCCACTACATCCAGCGAGTATTCGGACCACATGGCGGCTGCCTTCAAAATTATTGATAGGAATGTCCAATTATTATCGCTTCACAGGGAAACTGTCGGCTTCATAATGGGCCCCAGTCAGCAAATAGTTTGATGGCAGGATCTACAAGGCTTCAATGAAAAATTCTTTTGGTTTCACAGGGTATCTGGCGGGGCTGAGCATGCTCGGTTATCTCGCCATGGACATGTATCTGCCGGCGTTTGGCGCCATGGGCACGCAGTTGCAGATTGGCGCCGGCGCCGTGGGCGCCAGCTTGAGTATTTTCCTGGCCGGTTTTGCCGTAGGGCAATTGCTCTGGGGCCCATTGTCCGACCGGCTCGGGCGCAAGCCGGTGCTGCTCACCGGGTTGAGCCTGTTTGTGTTGGGGTGCCTCGGCATGTTCTGGGTGCAGACTGCGCCGCAACTCTGGGCGTTGCGTTTTATCCAGGCGATCGGCGTGTGTTCCGCCGCCGTGAGCTGGCAGGCACTGGTGATTGATCGCTACCCGGCCGACAAGGCTCACCGCGTGTTCGCCAGTATCATGCCGCTGATGTCGCTGTCGCCGGCATTGGCGCCGTTGTTGGGCGCGATGGTGCTGAACCACTTTGGCTGGCAGGCGATTTTTGGCGTGTTGCTGGGCGTGTCGTTGCTCTTGCTGCTGCCAACCGTGTTTCTGCGCAGCCCGCCCAAGCGTGAGGCCGACGAACCTGTGCGCCTGGGCTATGGGCAGTTGCTCACCTCAAGGATATTCACGGGCAATGTGATGATATTCGCCGCCTGCTCCGCCAGTTTCTTTGCCTGGCTGACCGCGTCGCCGTTCATCCTTGGCGCCATGGGTTACAGCCCGAACGACATCGGCCTCAGTTACTTATTGCCGACCCTGGCGTTTCTCATTGGCGGCTACAGTTGCCGCAGCGCCTTGCAGCGCCTGCCGGGCAAGACCCTGCTGCCGTGGCTGCTCGGCTTCTATTGCCTGAGCATGGTGGCGTTGTATCTGGTTGCGACCCTGACAGTGCCGACCCTTACTACCTTGCTTATTCCGTTCTGCCTGATGGCGCTGTGCAACGGTGCCAGCTACCCCATCGTAGTGGCGAATGCACTGATGCCGTTTGCGGAAAATTCCGGCAAGGCGGCGGCGCTGCAAAATACCCTGCAGCTGGGCCTGTGCTTTCTCGCCAGCCTGGTGGTGTCTTCAATGATCGAGCAACCGCTGTTGATTACTGCGATCGTGATGCTGGCGACCGCGCCGCTGGCGGTGCTGGGTTATTGGCTGGCACGTCCGAAGGCCGGGCGTTCGGCGCTGGCAAACGCTTAAGCTGATAACGGGGTCAAAAATGTGGGAGGGGGCTTGCCCCCGATAACGGAGTGTCAGTGCCAGCTAGGCTAGCTGATCCACCGCTATCGGGGGCAAGCCCCCTCCCACATTTGGATTGAGTTAATTCAGTGATTTAAGTGGACGCCTAGAACGTCACTTCGATATTCACCGTCGGCGTCGATGTGCGGCTACCCCGGCCACCGTCCACGCCGAACTTGTTGTGCCAGTACTCGTAGCCCACGCCCAGGTAGAGGTTCGGCTTGACGCTCTTGCCCGGCCGCACCGCCACCATCAGCGCGGTGCGCATCAGGGCCTCCGGCGCGGTATCGCGGCCGTGATAGTCCTCGCCTTTGTCCCCCACGTAATTGATGAAACCCTGGAATTTGGCCGCATGGTTGGCGATCTCGAAAGGGCGCATCCACGTCAGATTGAGCATGTAGGTGTCGTCGAAGGTGTGGTTCGATTCCTTCGCCCCGGGAATGCCGGTGTGGTTCTTTTCCTTGTAGTACATCAGGCTCAGGTCCAGCACACCGACGGTGTTGAATTTCAAGGTGGGGCCGATCACCAGTGCGCGTTTTTTGGCGGAGGCAAAATTGTTGTTGCGGTTGGCGTCGAAGCCCAGCGTCAGCGCGTAGTCCTTGATCAGCCCGGTGCCCAGCGGCGTGTCCAATACCCGTGAGGCATACAGCTGGTGCCGGTACACCGCGTACACCTCGCTGCCACCGTGGTCGGTGCCCTTGCGCGGGTCTTTGCTGTCGGACAGGAACACATCCAGGTTGAGAAAGTTGCTGCCGTACTGGTAGCCGCTGGCGTGGGTGAAGCTGTAGATGCGCTTGCTGAAGTCGTCGGGGTTGTTGGGGTTGGTGAAGTGCTGGCCGTAGCGAAACCCTACGCTGTTGTTCATCCATTCCACTGCGACTGCCTCCCCGCCGCCGAGGAGGGTCAATGCGACGGTGGCGCCCTGCAATGCCTTTTTCATTCTGTTGGGTCCTTTGGCGTTCTGGCTTATAGCGGCCGGATTGTTTTTGTAACGCCGCGGCAGGGTATCTTGTTCGATTGATTGTATACAACTCTATGGACATACAGTCTCGACATTGCATACAGTGAGCGCACAACAAAAACAGAGAACCCCTCACCATGACTATCCCTAAGGCGTCACCGCAGCGGCCCGAAGATGAAAATCTCGGCGTCGCCGCCAACATGGCTTACGGCCTGCAGCATGTGCTCACCATGTATGGCGGTATCGTTGCCGTACCCTTGATCGTCGGCCAAGCGGCCGGGTTGTCGCCAGCGGATATCGGCCTGCTGATCGCCGCATCGTTGTTTGCCGGTGGCCTGGCCACGTTGTTGCAAACCCTGGGTTTGCCGTTCTTCGGTTGTCAGTTGCCGCTGGTACAGGGTGTGTCATTCGCCGGTGTGGCGACGATGGTGGCGATCGTTGGCAGCGACGGGGCAGGGGGCGTGCCGGCGATTCTCGGCGCGGTCATGGCCGCCTCGTTCATTGGTTTATTGATTACTCCGGTGTTCTCGCGCATCACCAAATTCTTCCCGCCGTTGGTGACGGGCATCGTGATTACCACCATCGGCCTGACCCTGATGCCCGTGGCGGCGCGCTGGGCCATGGGCGGCAACAGTCGCGCGGCGGATTTCGGCAGCATGCCAAATATCGGCCTGGCGGCGCTGACGCTGGTGCTGGTGCTGTTGCTGAGCAAAATCGGCAGTGCAGCCATTTCGCGCTTGTCGATTTTGCTCGCGATGGTGATTGGCACCGTGATCGCGGTGTTCCTGGGCATGGCTGACTTCTCTGCGGTCACCCAGGGGCCCATGTTCGGTTTCCCCACGCCTTTCCATTTCGGCATGCCGACCTTTCACGTGGCGGCGATCATTTCCATGTGCATCGTGGTGATGGTCACGCTGGTGGAAACCTCGGCGGACATCCTGGCGGTGGGCGAGATCATCGACACTAAAGTCGACTCCAAACGCCTCGGCAACGGCCTGCGCGCCGACATGCTGTCGAGCATGTTCGCGCCGATCTTCGGTTCATTCACGCAAAGTGCCTTCGCCCAGAACGTCGGCCTGGTGGCGGTTACCGGGGTGAAGAGTCGATTTGTGGTGGCAACCGGCGGGGTATTTCTGGTGGTGCTTGGCCTGCTGCCGTTCATGGGCCGGGTGATTGCCGCCGTGCCCACCTCGGTGCTAGGCGGTGCCGGCATTGTGCTGTTCGGCACGGTGGCGGCCAGCGGCATTCGCACGCTGTCCAAGGTGGATTACCGCAACAACATGAACCTGATCATCGTGGCCACGAGTATCGGTTTCGGCATGATCCCCATCGCCGCACCCAGCTTCTATGACCAGTTTCCCAGCTGGTTCGCGACCATTTTCCATTCGGGCATCAGCTCGTCGGCGATCATGGCGATCTTGCTGAACCTGACGTTCAACCATTTCACCGCCGGCAACTCGGACCAGCAATCGGTATTCGTGGCGGGCACCGAGCGCAGTTTGTGCTTTCGTGACGTCGCGGCGTTGCGCGATGGCGATTACTACCGAGGCGGGAAGTTGTTCGATGCCGAGGGCAAGGAGATTCCGTTGGTGGCAGATGCTTTGAGAAAAACATCAAAGCCTGAGCCTACCGAAGTCTAAATGTGGGAGGGGGCTTGCTCCCGATAGCGGTGTGTCAGTGTCAGCTAGGCTAGCTGATCCACCGCTATCGGGGGCAAGCCCCCTCCCACATTTGCAATTCAGCTGGCTTTGAGGGCTGTGTGCTGCATTGAACACACCTCATCCAGAAACTTCACCACGGTGCCCATGCACGCTTGGCGTTCTTCCACATGGGGCATGTGGCTGGAGTCTTCAAACAGCGCCCAGCGCACATCCGCGATTTCATCCAGGAACGGCTTGACCACCAGCGGCGTGGCTTCGTCATGACGACCGGAGATCACCAGGGTCGGCACCTGGATGGCCGACAGGCGACCTATCACGTTCCAATCCTTCAAGCTGCCGATCACATGGAACTCGGTCGGGCCGCTCATGGCGTGGTACACGGTCGGGTCGGCGTCGACCTGGGCAAAGGTGCGCGCCACTTCTTCCGGCCACGGGTTGACCCGGCATACGTGCTGATCGTAGAAAATCCGCGAGGCGGCCTGGTATTCGGGGTCCTGGTAGTTGCCGGTGGCTTCATGCTTGAGCAAGGTTTCATGCACGCCTTCTGGCAACAACTGGCGCAGCCGATTGGCCTCGCTGACCCAGGTGCGCATGCACGTCGGGGAATTGGCCGGGATAAACGCGCGCAGGCCCTTGGGCTGCAAGATGGCATGCTCGCTGCCGAGCATGCCGCCCCAGGACTGCCCGAGGATCGCGTAGTTGTCGCTGATTTGCAGGTGGTCGAGCAGGTTGTTCAACTCGTCGAGGAACAGGCTGATGGTCCAGAACGCGGAGGGTTTTTCAGGCAAGTGCGTAGAGCGACCGTTGCCCAATTGGTCGTAATGAATGACCGCATGGCCGCTGGCGGCCACATCCTTGAATGCGTCGACGTAATCGTGGGTGCAGCCAGGGCCGCCATGGATGATCACCAGCGGTGTGCGGCCTGTGCTCAGGTCACCGGTGATGCGATACCAGGTCTGATAGGCGCCGAAGGGCGCGTAGCCTTCGCGGACTTTGTCGATGAATTCCATTTCGTACCCTGCTTTGAAAAAAAGGATCAGGGCTACGATAGTCTGCACGCCACGTTTAGGTAACTAGCAAAACAGCTAGGTTTTTGCGAAGGATCATTCGTCCAGTAGCCGGTAGTGCGTGGCGCGTACCACCGCCTGCACGCGGTTCTTGGCCCCCAATTTGTGCATGGCGGACGCCAGGTGCAGGGTGACCACCGCCAGCGAACGGCTCAATTGCGTGGCGATCTCGGCTGCAGTGAGGCCGTCGGCGGCCCATTTCAGGCATTCGCGCTCGCGTTTGGTCAGGTGGATATGCGGGTAGGTGCGCAACGCTTTGTTAAACAAAGGATAAGCCGCTTCCTGTAACGCATGGCTGATCACGCTGAAGTCCGACAGGGTGTGCTGCGCATCCTTCAATACGGTGCTCGCCTTGCCGGTGCGCAAGCCGGTCAGCGAGGCGAAGCCTCCGCGGGGCAGGTGGATCGGTACGCTGACGCCACAGGTCAGCTGCTGTTCGTGCAGGTAGGAAGAAACCGGTGCGTGGCACGGGTCGATAATCTTCTGCAGTGCCGTCTCGGCCTTGGCCTCATAAGACCAGACGAAGGGCGACACGCTGCTCAAGGCCAGGTGTTGCACCGGATCGATCTGGTAGAACCCTTCGCTGCACCACAAGGCGTGCCAGTCGGTCGGCGTGTTGCGCAGTTGCAGCACCGAGGGCGTGATCAGCGCACCATTGAGGTCGATGGGCACCGGCGTGTAGTCGTACACCAGCGCATCGAAGCCCAGCTGCTGGGCGAGGATAAACGTATTGTCCATCTGCTCGTCCAGGCTCCTGCCTGGCATCAGACGATTATTGAAGGCAGTTAGCTTGGCCAGCATCCGTTCTGCTCCCGAATTCATTTGAATCTCGACTTGCTGCAAGTAGAATGCCACGCCCCGGCGAAGGACTGCCAGGCCAAACCTATAAGAAGTACTAGGTTATGGACGCGCGGCATCCTCGGTAGTGTTGACGTGATAAACGGCCACTACCTGCCAGGCCGATACAACACAAGGAATGTATGCATGTGGCGTGAAATTGCCCCCGACCAGCAGTACAACGTGCAAGTCGACGGCCATAACCTCGTGGTCTACAGCTTTGGCGAAGGCGATGAGGTGCTGCTGTGCCTCAACGGCGGCCCGGGCCTGCCGTGTGACTACTTGCGCGACGCCCACGGCTGGCTCAAAGACCATAACCTGCGAGTGGTTGCATTCGACCAGCTAGGCACGGGCGCATCAGCCAGACCGGACGACGTTTCCCTGTGGGAAATCGGCCGTTATGTCGAAGAAGTCGAAACCGTTCGCCAGGCCCTGGACCTGGGCCGTGTGCACCTGCTCGGGCATTCCTGGGGCGGTTGGCTGGGCATCGAGTACGCCATCCATTACCCCGACCGCCTGAAAAGCCTGATCCTGGAAAACACCGTCGGCGATATTCCCCACCTGTCCCAGGAGCTGGAGCGCCTGCGCGGCGCCCTCGGCAGCGAAACCGTGGCCATGATGCAGCGTCATGAAGCCATGGGTACCCTCGATCATCCGCAGTACCAAGCCGCCATCACCTTGCTCAACTATCGCCACGTGTGCCGCCTGGATGAATGGCCGGAACCGGTCAAACGCTCCCTCGGCGACTGGAACATGGGGCCTTACCAAACCATGCAGGGGCCCAACGAATTCCTGTATGTCGGCAACCTCAAGGACTGGAACCGCATCCCCGAAATGGCCGATTTCAGCATGCCGATGCTGATCACCACCGGCCAGCACGACGAACTCACGCCGGCCTGCGCCATGCGCATGAAGATGGCGGCCCGGCACGCCGAATTGCACGTATTTCCCAACAGCAGCCATATGCCGTTCTACGAAGAACCCCAGGCGTATTTCCCGGTGCTGCTGGACTTTCTCGCCCGCCACCGAGGCTGACGGATGAACCTGGCGCGCTACCGTTTTGTGCTGTCCCGGCCCCTGCAATTGTTGCCGGTGCTGCTGGGCATCAGTTTGATCACCTTCGCGCTGGTGCGCTCGATCCCGGGCGATCCGGCGCGTGCGCTGCTGGGCTCGCGCAGCACGCCGGACGCGTTGCTGAAAATCCGCGCCCAGTACGGCCTCGATGAGCCGTTGTGGCTGCAGTACTTCTACTTCCTGAAGAACCTGCTCAAGGGCGACCTCGGCCAATCGCTGCTGTACAAGGTCGACGCGCTCAAGCTGATCGCCACCCGTATCGAACCGACCCTGGTGCTGGTGTTGGGCAGCGTGGTGCTGGCGCTGCTGATCGCGGTACCGCTGGCGACCCTGGCGGCGCGCAATAAAGGCGGCTGGACAGACAACCTGATCCGCGTCTTCACCACGGTCGGCCTGGGCATGCCGGCGTTCTGGCTGGGCCTGATGCTGATTCTGCTGCTGAGCGTGCAATGGGGCCTGTTTCCGGTGTCTGGCTATGGCCGCACCTGGCTGGACAAGGCCCACCACATGGTGCTGCCATGCCTGACAATTGCCCTGGCGCTGTCGGCGGTGCTGGTGCGTAACCTGCGCGCCAGCATGCTGGTGGAGCTGCAGGCTGACCACGTCACCGCAGCGCGGGCGCGGGGGCTGTCCGAAGCCGCGGTATTTCGCCGCCATGTCATGCCCAACTCGCTGGTGCCTGCGGTCAATCTGCTGGCCGTGAATATCGGCTGGCTGATCAGCGGCACGGTGGTCATCGAAAGCCTGTTCGCCATTCCCGGCATCGGCCAGTTGCTGGTGCGCGGGATATTTACCCGCGATTACATGGTGGTGCAGGGCGTGGCGATGGTGCTGGCCTGCGCGACGGTGGTGGTCAACTTCGTTGCCGATGTGGTTACGGTGGCCCTCGACCCACGGGTGAAGATGCAATGAGTGGTCGCCTACTGATAGCTCCCTGGCGCCTGCGCCTGCGCTTTGGGTTTCGCAATGGTCGGCTGACGGCCGCGTGGGGCCTCTTGATACTGCTCGCCTGGTTGGCCCTGGCGCTGTTCGCGCCGTGGATCGCGCCGTACGACCCGATTGCGCAGAACACCGACATGAGCCTGCTGGCCCCCGGTGCTGCGCACCCGTTCGGCACGGATAACTACGGTCGCGACATTCTTTCGCGGGTGATCTGGGGCGCGCGCATCGACCTGCAACTGGCGATTGTCGGGGTGATCTTCCCGTTCATGATCGGCACATTCGTCGGTGCGGTGTCCGGCTATGTCGGCGGGCGCTTCGACACGGTGTGCATGCGCGTGATCGATGTGGTCCTGGCGTTTCCGTTTTTGGTGCTGATGCTGGCGATCATGGCCATTCTTGGGCCTGGACTGCAGAGCTTTTACATCGCCATGGCGCTGGTGGGCTGGGTGTCGTATGCGCGGTTGATCCGCTCGCAGATCCTGGTGCTCAAGGAAAGCGATTTTGCCCTGGCCGCCAAGAGCCTGGGGTTTGGCCATGGGCGCATCCTGTTCCGGCATTTGCTGCCCAATGCGTTGTTTGGCTCGATTGTGTTTTCCATGTCCGACGCGGTGCTGGTGCTGCTCAACGGGGCTGCCGTGAGTTACCTGGGCCTGGGCGTGCAACCACCCACCGCTGAATGGGGGACGATGGTCGCCGAGGGCCAGGCCTTTATCACCACCGCCTGGTGGATTTGCACGTTTCCGGGGTTGGCGATTGTGACCCTGGCCATGGGCTTCAGCCTGCTGGCCGACGGTGTGGCCCAGGTGCTGGGGGATCGGGCATGAGCCTGCTGCAGGTGCGCGACTTTAGCGTGATCGCCGATAACGCCGGGCGCGAGCTGAGCCTGGTCGACCGCGTGTCCTTTGACCTGGCCGAAGGCGAAATCCTGGGCCTGGTCGGCGAAAGCGGTTCGGGCAAGACCATGGCCTGTCGCGGTCTGATGCGCCTGTTGCCTTCGCCCAGCCTGCGCGTGCAAGGCGGCGCGGTAGAACTGGCCGGCCAGGACCTGTTGCGCCTGGATGAAGCCGGCATGCGCGCCGTTCGTGGCGGGCAACTGGGCATGATTTTTCAGAACCCCAGCAGTCACCTGGACCCCTTGATGCGTATCGGCGAGCAGATCGCCGAGGGTATCCGCCTGCATCAAGGCGCCTCGAAAAAAGACGCACGCCGGCAGGCCATCGACGTGCTGCGCCAAGTGGGCATTCCCGACCCGCAGGCGCGGGTTGACAACTACCCCCATGAGTTTTCCGGCGGCATGCGCCAGCGCGCGATGATTGCCGTGGCGCTGGGGTGCAACCCGCAGGTGCTGATCGCGGACGAGCCCACCACCGCCCTCGACGTGACGGTGCAGGCGCAAATCCTGCGGCTGTTGCTCGACCTTCGCGACCGGCGTGGCCTGGCGATCATCATGATCACCCACGACCTCGGCGTGGTCGCGCAAAGCTGCGACTCCATCGCGGTGATGTATGCCGGACGCCTGTGCGAACACGGCAGCAAATACGAACTGCTGGCCCATCCGCAGCATCCGTACACCGCTGGCCTGATCGACTGTCAGCCGGCCCATAGCAGCGGGCATGCCTTGCTGCGCACGATCCCAGGCCAGCCACCGCTGCTCGACGCATTGCCTGGCGGTTGCCGCTTCAACCCCCGCTGCCCGCAGGCCGGCGCCCTGTGTACCGAGCTTTTGCCCGAAGGCGCGCGGGTCGCCTGCCACTATCCCCTCGGAGGGCGCCCATGAGCCTGTTGCAGATCAAGGACCTGGAGGTGCGCTTTGCGGCGTCCGGCAGCGGCCTGTTTGGGTTGAACAGGCAGTGGGTGAGGGCGGTGAACGGGGTTTCGCTGAACCTGGCGGCGGGGCAAACCCTTGGGCTGGTGGGCGAGTCCGGCAGCGGTAAAAGCACCTTGGGGCGGGCGATTTTGCACCTGAACCCGATCAGCGCCGGGCAGGTGTTGTTTGACGGTGTCGACATGGCTCAGGGCAGCGCCATGGATATCGCGCGGTTGCGCCAGGAAACCGCGATGATCTTCCAGGACCCGTA
Organism: Pseudomonas sp. MUP55; assembly: GCF_034043515.1. Lineage (NCBI taxonomy): Bacteria > Pseudomonadati > Pseudomonadota > Gammaproteobacteria > Pseudomonadales > Pseudomonadaceae > Pseudomonas > Pseudomonas sp. MUP55. The sequence continues at coordinate 1,774,711 of NZ_CP138214.1, forward strand.
TGCGGCCCTGAACCCGCGTCACACCGTCGGCGAAACCCTGGCCGAAGTGTTGCGGGTGCAGCGCAAGGTTGCGCCGCAGCACATCCGCGCCCGTGTCGATGAACTGCTGGAGCTGGTGGGCCTGCGGCCCGAATTCGCTTCGCGCAAGCCGGGCTCCCTCAGCGGCGGCCAGTGCCAACGCGTGGGGATTGCCCGAGCGCTGGCGGTGGAGCCGCGCTTGATCGTCGCCGACGAATGCGTGGCCGCGTTGGACGTGTCGATCCAGGGCCAGATCATCAACCTGCTGCTGCAACTGCAACAGCGCATGAACCTGGCGATTCTATTTATCGCCCATGACCTGGCCATCGTGCGCCGCCTGTGCGACCGCGTGGCGGTGATGTACCTGGGCCGGATCGTCGAGGAAGGCCCGGTGGAGGCGGTGTTCACCGCACCGCGTCATCCGTATACGGCGGCGTTGATCCAGGCGATTCCGCAGATTGACCCGCATCGTCCGTTACCGGCGCAGCCGCTGCCCGGTGAGCCACCCAGCCCACTGAATCTGCCCAGCGGGTGCGCGTTTCACCCCCGTTGCCAGTATGCCCAAGCCATGTGTTCCGAGGTGTTGCCGCCCACCCATTCATTGCACGAGCATCGATACAGTTGCGTGCTTGAACAACCGTTGACCCTTCCTGCCCATCATGAACAAGGAGTTATGACATGCAATCGCGCCATCTGAAGTTGCTCGCCGCCGCCACGCTGACCGCCTGGTCCCTCACTGCCGGCCTGGCCCAGGCCGCCGGCGTGCTGACCATCGGCTGCCGAGAGGACAGCACCACCTTTGACCCGATCAAGAGCGCGCAGAACCGCGACACCTGGGTGTTCGCCAACGTCTACGACACCCTGGTGCGCGTGGACAACCTGGGCACCAAGATGGAACCGGGCCTGGCTGAGAGTTGGGACATCTCCAAGGACGGCCTGACCTACACCTTCAAGCTGCGCGAGGCGAAATTTTCCGACGGTTCGCCGATCACCGCCAGCGATGCGGCATTCAGCCTGTTGCGCATCCGCGATAACAAGGCGTCGCTGTGGAGCGACCCGTTCAGCCTGATCGACACCGCCAAGGCCAGCGATGCGAAGACGCTGGTGGTCACCCTGAAAACCCCGGCGGTGGCGTTTCTCTCGCAACTGGCGTCGCCAACGGTGTCGATCCTGTCGGAAAAAGCCATGACAACCATGGGCGAAGACGCCTACTCGGAAAACCCGGTGACCTCCGGCGCGTTCACCGTGGACGAATGGCGCAAGGGCGACCGCGTGATCCTGAAGAAGAACCCGAACTTCTGGCAGGCCAGGAACGTGAGCCTGGATGGCGTGGAATGGGTGTCGGTGACCGACGACAACACCCGCATGCGCATGGTGCAGAACAACGAGTTGGACACGGCGATCTTCGTACCTTTCTCCCGCGTTGAAGAGCTGAAGAAAGACCAGAACGTGGTGATCCATGCCGACCCTTCCACCCGCGAAGATCACTTGCTGATCAACCACGCTCACGGCCTGTTGGCCAAGCCTGAGGTGCGTGAAGCGCTGGACATGGCCATCGACAAGCAATCGCTGGTCAAGACCGCCACTTACGGTCAAGGCACCGTGGCTTATTCCTACATTCCAAAGGGCTCGCTCTACCACTACGCCAACAACCTGCAGCGCCCGTATGACCCGACTGCCGCGAAAAAACTGCTGGAGCAGGCCGGTGCCAAGGATTTGAAGCTCAACTACGTGGTCAACGCCGGCAATGAAGCCGACGAGCAGATTGCGGTGATCATCAAGGATCAACTGGCCAAGGTCGGCGTCACCGCCAACCTGCAGAAGGTTGATCCGACCCAGAGCTGGCAGATGCTGGTGGACGGTGAGTACGATATTTCGGTGATGTACTGGACCAACGACATCCTCGACCCGGACCAGAAGACCACCTTCGTGCTGGGCCACGACACCAACCAGAACTACATGACCCGCTACAAGAACGACAAGGTCAAGGCGCTGGTGGCCCAGGCCCGCATCGAGGCCGACCCGGCCAAGCGTGAACAGATGTATGTGGAGTTGCAGAAGCTGGCGAAACAGGACGTGAACTGGATCGACCTGTATTACAGCCCTTACATCAACATCTCACGCAAGAATGTCAGCAACTTCCTGCAGAACCCGCTGGGGCGCTTCACCCTTGAGGAAGTCGTGAAAAACTAACTTTCGCAGAACGCTGCAATACCAATGTGGGAGGGGGCTTGCCCCCGATAGCGGCGAGTCAGTCAATACATGCATTGACTGACACACCGCATCGGGGGCAAGCCCCCTCCCACATTTTGTTCCACTTGTGTCGGCGGTTACTGCGCGTCAAATGCCTGCCCGTTGATACCCGCACTGTCCGGCCCCATCAGGTACAGGTACACCGGCATGATCTCTTCCGGCGCCGGCCGCTCCATCGGGTTTTCCCCTGGGTACGCCTGAGCCCGCATGCTGGTGCGGGTACCGCCCGGGTTGATGCTATTGGCGCGCACTGCGGCCACATCTTCCAGTTCATCGGCCAGGGTTTGCATCAAGCCTTCGGTGGCGAATTTGGACACGCCATAGGCGCCCCAATAGGCACGGCCCTTGCGCCCGACGCTGCTGGACGTGAACACCACCGACGCATCCTGAGACAGCTTGAGCAGCGGCAGCAAGGTGCTGGTCAGCATGAACATCGCGTTGACGTTGATGTGCATCACCCGCATGAAATTCTCGCCGGACAACTGTTCGATAGGCGTACGCGGGCCGATGATCGAGGCGTTGTGCAGCAGGCCGTCGAGGTGGCCGAATTCCTTTTCGATCATCGCCGCCAGCTCATCGTATTGATGGGGCAGGGCGGTCTCCAGATTGAACGGGATCACCACCGGTTGCGGGTGGCCGGCGGCTTCGATTTCGTCATACACCTGGGCCAGGTTGGCTTCGGTCTTGCCCAGCAACAGCACGGTGGCGCCGTGGGCGGCGAAGGTTTTCGCCGCGGCCGCGCCGATCCCACGGCCGGCGCCGGTCACCAGGATGATGCGGCCTTTGAGCAGTTCTGGAGGTGCAGCGTAATCAAACATAAATAGCCTCGACAAAATTCAGTATGTGGCTAAAACCCAAACAGTACACAAATCCAAATGTGGGAGGGGGCTTGCTCCCGATAGCTGAGGGTCAGTCACTGTATGTATTGACTGGCCCACTGCTATCGGGAGCAAGCCCCCTCCCATATTTTGTATTTTCATCGGTCAGCAGCATCGCGAACAATCAGCAACTGCACAGTGCGTTATCCAGCACCTTGCGCAGTTCCAGCGGATGGTCCACCACCACATCCGCGCCCCAGTGACGAGGATTGTCATCCGGGTGAATGTAGCCGTAGGTCACCGCCGCCGTGCGCGTACCCGCATTGCGACCGGACTCGATGTCACGCAGGTCATCGCCCACGAAAAGCACGCTGGCCGGGTCCAGGTCGAGCATCTTGCACGCCAGGAGCATCGGTTCCGGGTCCGGCTTGCTGTTTTTCACGTGGTCCGGGCAGATCAGCACGGCCGAGCGCTCGGCCAGGCCCAGTCGCTGCATGATCGGCTCGGCAAAGCGCACCGGCTTGTTGGTGACCACGCCCCAGATCAGCTTGGCTTTCTCGATGTCTTCCAGCAGTTCGGCCATACCGTCGAACAGCTTGCTGTGGACCGCGCAGTCCTTGAGGTAGCGCTTGAGGAATTCCTGGCGCAGTTCCTCAAAGCCTGGCGACTCCGGGTCCATCGAGAAGGTCACGGCGACCATCGCCCGCGCGCCACCGGAGATTTCGTCGCGAATGTGCTGCGGGTTGACCGGTGCCAGGCCGCGGTCGGCGCGCATGGCCTGGCAGATGGCGATAAAGTCCGGCGCGGTGTCCAGCAGGGTACCGTCCATATCGAAGAGAACCGCTCGCAACTTCACAGGCTTACTCCTCGCGCAGGGTCTGGATCATGTAGTTGACGTCAACATCGTTGGCCAGCTTGTAGTGCTTGGTCAGCGGGTTGTAGGTCAGGCCGATGATGTCTTTGACGGTGAGGCCGGCCTGGCGGCTCCAGGCACCCAGCTCGGAGGGGCGGATGAATTTCTTGAAGTCGTGGGTGCCGCGCGGCAGCAGCTTCATGATGTATTCGGCGCCGATGATCGCGAACAGGTAAGCCTTGGGGTTGCGGTTGATGGTGGAGAAGAACACCTGGCCGCCTGGCTTGACCATGCGAAAGCAAGCGCGAATCACCGAGGACGGGTCCGGCACGTGCTCGAGCATTTCCAGGCAGGTGACCACGTCGAATTGCTCGGGCATTTCCTCGGCCAGGGCTTCGGCGGTGATCTGGCGGTATTCGACGCTCACGCCGGATTCCAGCTGGTGCAACTGGGCCACGGCCAGCGGCGCTTCGCCCATGTCGATGCCCATCACGGTAGCGCCACGCAGGGCCATGGCTTCGCTGAGGATACCGCCGCCGCAACCCACATCCAGCACTTTCTTGCCGGCCAGGTTGACGCGTTCGTCAATCCAGTTGACCCGCAGCGGGTTGATGTCGTGCAGGGGCTTGAACTCGCTTTCACGGTCCCACCAGCGGTGGGCCAGGGCTTCGAATTTGGCGATTTCGGCGTGGTCGACGTTGCTCATGGTGAATCCTCTGAATCTGATAAGTCGGTTTGTCGCGGCTGAACGCACCGGTTCAGCCGCGGCGTTATTCGCTGTGCCCGCTGATGCGTTGACCCCAGGCAATGGCCGTGGCGGTCAACTGGGGTTCGTCCATGCGGGTCAATTGTCGGTCGTCGAGCAGTTGCTTGCCCGCGACCCAAAGGTGTTTCACGCAGTCGCGTCCGGTGGCATAGATAAGTTGTGAGACCGGATCGTAGATCGGTTGTTGCGCCAGGCCGGAAAGATCAAACGCCACGATGTCCGCAGCTTTACCCACTTCCAGTGAGCCAATCTGCTGTTCCAGGCCCATGGCCCTGGCCCCGTTGAGCGTCGCCATGCGCAGGGCACGGTGGGCATCCAGTGCGGTCGCCGAACCTGCGACCGCCTTGGCCAGCATCGCTGCCGTACGGGTTTCGCCGAGCAGGTCCAGGTCATTGTTGCTGGCGGCGCCGTCGGTGCCGATGGCCACGTTGACGCCAGCCTGCCACAGGCGCTCCACCGGGCAAAAGCCGCTGGCCAGTTTCAGGTTCGATTCCGGGCAATGGATGACGCTGGTGTTGCTTTCTACCAGCAAAGCCAGGTCATCCTCGCTGATTTGGGTCATATGAACCGCCTGGAAGCGCGGGCCCAGCAAACCAAGGCGACCGAGGCGGGCCAATGGCCGCTCGCCGGTCTGTTCCACGGCTTGTTGCACTTCGAAGGCGGTCTCGTGCACATGCATATGAATGGCAGCGTCCAGCTCTTCGGCGATGATCCGGATCTTTTCCAGGTTGTCATCGTTCACGGTGTAAGGCGCGTGGGGGCCGAAGGTGATCTTGATGCGCGGATGATGCTTGAGGTCGCCGAACAGCTCGATGCCCTGGCGAATCGCCTCATCGGCGCTGCTGGCGCCGGGAATCGGGAAGTCGAGGATCGGGATGGCGATCTGCGCGCGCATGCCGCTTTTATGCACGCAATCGCTGGCGACCTTGGGGTAGAAATACATGTCGGAGAAGCAGGTGATGCCGCCCTTGAGCTGCTCGGCGATGGCCAGATCGGTGCCGTCGCGCACGAAGGCTTCATCGACCCACTTGGCCTCGGCGGGCCAGATGTGTTTTTCCAGCCACGTCATCAGCGGCAGGTCATCGGCCAGGCCCCGAAACAGGCTCATCGCCGCATGCCCGTGGGCGTTGATCAGGCCCGGGCTGAGCAACATGCCGGGCAGCTCGCGCACTTCGCTGGCCTCAAGCTTGAGTGCCGCCGCACGCGGTCCGATAAACACGATGCAGCCGTCGCGGATACCCAGGCCGTGCTCCTTGAGCACCACGCCGGCGGGTTCGACGGGGACCAGCCAGGTCGGCAGGAGCAATAAGTCGAGCGGGGCGGCAGTAGGCGTCATCGCAGGCTTCTTCCTGGGCAGCTATAAAAGAAGGGCGAAGTATACCCGAGCGTCCTGGCTGGCGGATCGCTATAATCGGCGGCTTTTGTTCATGAGTACGGGGTAAGGGATGCGCGACCGACTGTTGGCTGCAGAGAAGGTGAAGGCCATCGAGTGGCGTGATGGCGTGCTGCACCTGCTCGATCAGCGCGCGCTGCCGGCCCTTGAACGTTGGGTGGTCTGCTCGACCGCAGGCGAGGTGGCCGCCGCCATTCGCTCGATGGTGGTGCGCGGCGCGCCGGCCATCGGCATCAGCGCCGCCTATGGCCTGGTGCTGGCTGCTCGCGAGCACATGGCTGAAGGCGGCGACTGGCAAGCGGCGTGGGAAGAAGACTACGCATTGCTGGCCGATAGCCGTCCCACTGCCGCGAACCTGTTCTGGGCGCTCAAGTGCATGCGCGATCGCCTCGACCGTCTGAAGCCGCACGCCGATCCGTTGGCGGTGCTGGAAGCCGAAGCCATCGCCATCCATGAAAGCGACCGCGAAGCCAATGTCGTCATGGCCCAGTTGGGCATGGAGCGGATTCGCAAGCATCAAGGCAATGCCCAGGCGATCCTCACGCATGGCAATGCCGGTGCGTTGGCCTCGGGTGGTGTTGGCACGGCCCTCGGGGTGATCCGCGCGGCGTTCCTGGAGGGGCTGGTCGAGCAGGTTTATGCCAACGAAACCCGTCCCTGGCTGCAAGGCTCGCGCCTGACGGCGTGGGAACTGGCGGGCGAGGGCATCCCGGTGACGGTCAATGCCGACTCCGCCGGGGCGCACATCCTCAAGACCAAAGGCGTGACGTGGGTGGTCGTCGGCGCTGACTGCATCGCGGCCAATGGTGACGTGATCAGCAAGATCGGCACCTATCAGTTGGCGGTGTGTGCGATGCACCACGGCGTGCGCTTCATGGTGGTGGCGTCGAGCTCGACCCTCGATCTGATGATAGCCACTGGCGATGATGTTGCCCTGGAAGAGCGTGATGTGGGTGAGTTGCTGGAGATCAATGGCCAGCGGCTGGAGGTGCAGGCCTTCAATCCGGTTTTCGATGTCACTCCGGCCGATCTGATCGATGTGATCGTTACCGAGAAAGGCGTGGTGGAGCGGCCGGATGCGGCCAAGTTGGCCAGGTTGATGTGCCGTAAGCGGCTGCATTAACGGCTGTGTCGCTGATGAAATTGCTATCGGGGGCAAGCCCCCTCCAACATTTGATTTGTGAACACATTCAACGTGTGGGAGGGGGCTCGCCCCCGATTGGCCCTCAAAGTCAATGAACCCCTCGGATTTACCCCCAAAAAACAGCACCACCCCACCTCTGAGCCTCTCTCGTCCCCCTCAAGCCTGTCATTCATCAAATTACTATCCTCCATGCGCATCAGGGGGATAGGTGCGTGGCGGCGATTGTGATAACATCCGGCGGTTTCCAGGGCCGCCCCCAGGGGTTGCCCATAACGTGCAGATCCGTGTCATAACTCGTTGATTTGTCGTAAGTCGTTGTCAGGCACCGTGCCGGCAGCGGCGAGCTTCGTTCGTCCCATATGGATGTGACGAGGTTTCACCCGAAAAAGGAATCAGGCTTCTCATGGGCGAACTGGCCAAAGAAATCCTCCCGGTCAATATCGAAGACGAGCTGAAACAGTCCTACCTCGACTACGCGATGAGCGTAATTGTCGGTCGGGCACTGCCTGATGCGCGCGATGGCTTGAAGCCCGTGCACCGGCGTGTGCTGTTCGCGATGAGCGAGCTGGGTAACGACTGGAACAAGCCGTACAAGAAATCTGCCCGTGTTGTCGGTGACGTGATCGGTAAGTATCACCCTCACGGCGACACTGCGGTGTACGACACCATCGTTCGGATGGCCCAGCCGTTTTCCCTGCGCTACCTGCTGGTAGACGGCCAGGGCAACTTCGGTTCGGTCGACGGCGACAACGCCGCGGCCATGCGATACACCGAAGTGCGCATGACCAAGCTGGCGCACGAGCTGCTGGCCGACCTGCACAAAGAAACCGTGGACTGGGTGCCGAACTACGACGGCACCGAAATGATCCCGGCTGTCATGCCTACCAAGATCCCCAACCTGCTGGTCAACGGTTCCAGCGGTATCGCCGTGGGCATGGCGACCAACATCCCGCCGCACAACCTCGGTGAAGTCATCGACGGTTGCCTGGCCCTCATCGATAACCCGGAGCTGACCGTCGATGAGCTGATGCAATACATCCCCGGCCCGGACTTCCCGACCGCTGCGATCATCAACGGTCGCGCCGGCATCATCGAAGCCTACCGCACCGGCCGTGGCCGCATTTACATGCGCGCCCGCTCGATGATCGAAGACATCGACAAGGTCGGTGGCCGCCAGCAGATCGTCATCACCGAACTCCCGTACCAGCTGAACAAGGCGCGCCTGATCGAGAAGATCGCCGAGCTGGTCAAGGAGAAGAAGCTCGAAGGCATCACCGAGCTGCGCGACGAGTCCGACAAAGACGGTATGCGTGTGGTGATCGAGCTGCGCCGTGGCGAAGTGCCTGAGGTGATCCTCAACAACCTCTACGCCCAGACCCAACTGCAAAGCGTGTTTGGTATCAACGTTGTCGCACTGATCGACGGTCGCCCGCGCATCCTGAACCTCAAGGATCTGCTGGAAGCCTTCGTGCGTCACCGTCGCGAAGTGGTCACCCGCCGTACCGTGTTCGAACTGCGCAAGGCCCGCGAGCGCGGCCACATCCTGGAAGGCCAGGCGGTTGCGCTGTCGAACATCGACCCGGTGATCGCCCTGATCAAAGCCTCGCCAACCCCGTCGGAAGCCAAGGAAGCGCTGATCAGCACGCCTTGGGAATCCAGCGCCGTGGTGGCCATGGTTGAACGTGCCGGCGCCGACTCGTGCCGTCCGGAGACCCTGGACCCGCAATACGGTCTGCGCGAAGGCAAGTACTTCCTCTCGCCTGAACAGGCCCAGGCCATCCTGGAACTGCGTCTGCACCGCCTCACCGGTCTGGAGCACGAGAAGCTGCTGGCCGAGTATCAGGAGATCCTCAACCAGATCGGCGAGTTGATCCGCATCCTCAGCAGCGCCGTGCGCCTGATGGAAGTGATCCGCGAAGAACTCGAAGTGATCCGCGCCGAATACGGCGACGTGCGTCGCACCGAAATCCTCGATGCACGCCTCGACCTGACCCTGGGTGACATGATCCCGGAAGAAGAACGCGTGGTGACCATCTCCCACGGCGGCTATGCCAAGACCCAGCCACTGGCGGCCTACCAGGCCCAGCGTCGTGGCGGCAAAGGCAAATCGGCTACCGGCGTGAAGGATGAGGACTACATCGCTCACCTGCTGGTCGCCAACAGCCACACCACGCTGCTGCTGTTCTCCAGCAAGGGCAAGGTGTACTGGCTGAAGACCTACGAGATTCCTGAAGCCTCCCGTGCTGCCCGTGGTCGCCCACTGGTCAACCTGCTGCCGCTGGACAGTGATGAATACATCACCACCATGCTGCCGGTCGAGGAATACACCGAAGGTCACTTCATCTTCATGGCCACCGCCAAAGGCACCGTGAAGAAGACCCCGCTGGAATCCTTCAGCCGCCAACGCAGCGTGGGCCTGATCGCCCTGGAGCTGGATGAAGGCGATGTGCTGATCTCGGCAGCCATTACCGACGGCGAGCGCGAAGTGATGCTGTTCTCCGACGGCGGCAAGGTCACCCGCTTCAAGGAATCCGACGTGCGCGCCATGGGCCGTACTGCCCGCGGTGTACGCGGCATGCGCCTGCCAGAAGGGCAGAAGCTGATTTCCATGCTGATCCCGGAAGAAGGCAGCCAGATCCTCACCGCTTCCGAGCGTGGCTACGGCAAGCGCACCGCCATCAGCGAGTTCCCGGAGTACAAGCGTGGCGGCCAGGGCGTGATCGCCATGGTCAGCAACGACCGCAACGGCCGTCTGGTCGGCGCGGTGCAGGTGCTCGACGGCGAGGAAATCATGCTGATTTCCGACCAGGGCACCCTGGTACGTACTCGTGTGGCAGAAGTGTCGAGCCTGGGCCGTAACACCCAGGGCGTGACCTTGATCAAGCTGGCCAAGGACGAAAAACTGGTCGGCCTGGAACGTGTGCAGGAGCCTTCGGAAGTCGAAGGTGAAGAGCTCGAAGGCGAGGAATTTGACGACGAGGTGATCGCAACCGGCGATGACAACGTCGACGAGCCAACCCTCGATGCTGCCGCAGACGAAGAAGAACCGCAGGAATAAGCGGACACACAGGGGGCGGATGAAGATTCGCCCCCTTGTTGTTTGTCCGGATGGAAATATCGACAGCGATGAAAATCCAACTGTGGGAGGGGGCTTGCTCCCGATTGCGGAGTGTCAGCGGCACATAAGCTGACTGACCCACCGCTTTCGCGAGCAAGCCCGCTCCCACCCGGGATCCGGTGTCGGCTGATATGTTTGCGTGACTACCACCAGACCAGACCAGAGTGAGATTGGATGTGAGCAAGAGAGCCTATAACTTCTGTGCCGGTCCCGCGGCGCTTCCTGAAGCAGTCCTGCAGCGCGCGCAGACTGAACTCCTCGACTGGCATGGAAAAGGCCTCTCCGTGATGGAAATGAGCCATCGCAGTGATGAGTTCGTCTCCATCGCCACCAAGGCCGAGCAGGACCTGCGCGACTTGCTGGGCATCCCGTCCAACTACAAAGTGCTGTTCCTGCAGGGCGGCGCGAGCCAGCAGTTCGCCCAGATCCCGCTGAACCTGCTGCCGGAAGGCGGCACGGCCGACTATATCGACACCGGTATCTGGGGGCAGAAGGCCATTGAAGAGGCCTCCCGCTACGGCCATGTCAACGTGGCAGGCACCGCCAAGCCTCACGACTACTTCGCCATTCCCGGTCAGAACGAATGGAAGTTGTCGAAGGACGCGGCCTACGTGCACTACGTCGCCAACGAAACCATCGGTGGCCTGCAATTCGATTGGGTGCCGCAAGTCGGCGACGTGCCGTTGGTGTGCGACATGTCTTCGGACATCCTCTCGCGCCCGATCGATGTGTCCAAATACGGCATGATCTACGCCGGTGCGCAGAAAAACATCGGCCCGAGCGGCATCCTGGTCAACATCATTCGCGAAGACCTGTTGGGCCGCGCCCGTTCGGTGTGCCCGACCATGCTCAACTACAAGGTCGCGGCCGATAATGGCTCGATGTACAACACCCCGCCGGCGTTCGCCTGGTACCTGTCGGGCCTGGTGTTCGAATGGCTCAAGGAGCAGGGCGGCGTGGCTGCCATTGGCAAGCTCAACGAAGTTAAAAAGCGCACGCTGTATGACTTCATCGACGCCAGCGGCCTGTACAGCAACCCGATCAACCTGACCGATCGCTCGTGGATGAACGTGCCGTTCCGCCTGGCTGACGACCGTCTGGACAAGCCATTCCTGGCCGGCGCCGACGAGCGTGGCCTGCTGAACCTCAAGGGCCACCGTTCGGTCGGCGGCATGCGAGCCTCCATCTATAACGCTGTCGACATCCACGCGATCAACGCGCTGGTTGCCTACATGGCAGAGTTCGAAAAGGAACACGGCTAATGTCTGAGCAAGAACTCAAGGCCCTGCGTGTACGCATCGACAGCCTGGACGAGAAAGTTCTGGAGCTGATCAGTGAGCGCGCACGCTGCGCCCAGGAAGTGGCGCGGGTGAAGATGGCGTCCCTGGCGGAAGGTGAGGTGCCGGTGTTCTACCGGCCCGAGCGTGAAGCCCAGGTGCTCAAGCGTGTGATGGAACGCAACAAGGGCCCGCTGGGTAACGAAGAGATGGCGCGGTTGTTCCGTGAAATCATGTCCTCGTGCCTGGCCCTCGAGCAGCCGCTGAAAGTGGCTTACCTCGGCCCGGAAGGCACCTTCACCCAAGCGGCTGCCATGAAGCATTTTGGCCATGCCGTGATCAGCAAGCCGATGGCGGCCATCGACGAAGTGTTCCGCGAAGTGGCGGCCGGTGCGGTGAATTTCGGCGTGGTGCCGGTGGAAAACTCCACCGAAGGTGCGGTCAACCACACGCTGGACAGCTTTCTCGAGCACGACATGGTCATCTGTGGCGAAGTCGAACTGCGCATCCACCACCACTTGCTGGTGGGCGAGAACACCAAGACCGACAGCATCAGCCGTATCTACTCCCACGCCCAGTCGCTGGCCCAGTGCCGCAAGTGGCTGGATGCGCATTACCCGAATGTCGAGCGCGTGGCGGTCGCCAGCAATGCCGAAGCGGCCAAGCGGGTCAAGGGCGAGTGGAATTCGGCGGCGATTGCCGGTGATATGGCGGCGGGCCTGTATGGCCTGACGCGCCTGGCCGAGAAAATCGAGGACCGTCCGGACAACTCCACGCGCTTTTTGATGATCGGTAGCCAGGAAGTGCCGCCCACTGGCGATGACAAGACGTCGATCATCGTGTCCATGAGCAACAAGCCGGGCGCGCTGCATGAACTGCTGGTGCCGTTCCATGACAACGGGATCGACCTGACGCGCATCGAGACGCGTCCTTCGCGCAGCGGTAAATGGACCTACGTGTTCTTTATCGACTTCGTCGGGCATCACCGCGACCCACTGGTCAAAGGTGTGCTGGAGAAAATCAGCCAGGAGGCCGTGGCACTCAAGGTGCTGGGCTCTTACCCGAAAGCGGTTTTGTGAGGCTTTAACATGAGTGGCAACTTCCTCGCCCTGGCGCAGCCGGGCGTGCAACAACTGTCGCCTTACGTTCCGGGCAAGCCTGTGGACGAGTTGGCGCGCGAGTTGAATCTGGACCCGGCAAAAATCGTCAAGCTGGCCAGCAACGAGAACCCGCTGGGCCCAAGTCCCAAGGTGCTGGCGGCGATTCGCGAAGAGCTGGCTGAGCTGACGCGTTATCCCGATGGCAATGGCTTTGCCCTCAAGTCCCTGCTGGCGCAGAAATGCCGGGTGGAGCTGAGCCAGGTGACCCTGGGCAACGGCTCCAACGACATCCTTGAGCTGGTCGGTCGCGCCTATCTGGCGCCGGGCCTGAATGCCGTGTTCAGTGAACACGCATTCGCGGTCTACCCGATCGTTACCCAGGCCGTAGGCGCGGATGCCCGGGTTATCCCGGCAAAAGACTGGGGCCATGACCTGCCCGCGATGCTGGCGGCCATCGACGCGCAGACGCGCGTGGTGTTCATCGCCAACCCGAACAACCCCACCGGCACCTGGTTCGACGCGCGGGCGCTGCACGACTTCCTGCAAGCGGTGCCCGAGCACGTGCTGGTGGTGCTGGACGAGGCCTACATCGAGTACGCCGAAGGCGGCGACCTGCCCGATGGTCTGGACTTCCTGGCGACCTACCCGAATCTGCTGGTGTCGCGCACGTTCTCCAAGGCCTACGGCCTGGCGTCGCTGCGGGTTGGCTATGGCTTGTCCACGGCGATAGTCGCCGATGTGCTGAACCGCGTGCGTCAGCCGTTCAACGTCAACAGTCTCGCTTTGGCGGCGGCCTGTGCGGCGCTCAAGGATGCCGACTACCTGGCAGAAAGCCGTCGCCTCAACGAAAGCGGCATGCAGCAGTTGCAGGAAGGCGTTCGCGAGCTGGGCCTGGGCTGGATTGCGTCCAAGGGCAACTTCATTTGCGTCGACCTCGGCAAGGAAGCTGCACCGGTGTTCCAGGGCTTGCTGCGCGAAGGCGTGATCGTGCGCCCGGTGGCCAATTACGGCATGCCCAACCACCTGCGTGTCACCATCGGCTTGCCGGCCGAGAACAGCCGCTTCCTGGAGGCGTTGGCCAAGGTTCTGGCCCGTGGTTGATGTCACTGCATTGCAACCTGCTGTGCCTATGATCGGTCGCCTGGTGGTGGTCGGTCTCGGGTTGATCGGTGGTTCCTTCGCCAAAGGCCTGCGCGAGAGCGGCCTGTGTGGTGAAGTGGTAGGTGTGGACCTGGACCCGCAATCACGTAAGTTGGCGGTGGAGCTGGGGGTGGTGGACCGCTGTGAGGCGGATCTGGCCATCGCTTGCCAGGGCGCCGACGTGATTCAGTTGGCCGTGCCGATTCTGGCCATGGAAAAGCTTTTGGCGATTCTGGCCGGCCTGGAGTTGGGCGGCGCGATCCTTACGGATGTCGGCAGTGCCAAGGGCAACGTGGTGCGCGCGGCGCAACTGGCGTTTGGCCAGATGCCGCCGCGCTTCGTGCCGGGTCATCCGATTGCCGGTTCCGAGCAGAGCGGGGTGGAGGCGTCCAATGCGCAGCTGTTTCGCCGGCACAAAGTGATTCTGACGCCGCACGCGCAGACCGACCCTGCGGCGCTGGCCGTGGTGGATCGCCTGTGGCGTGAGCTGGGTGCTGATGTGGAGCACATGCAGGTCGAGCGTCACGACGAAGTGCTCGCGGCCACCAGTCATCTGCCGCATTTGCTGGCATTCGGCCTGGTGGATTCGTTGGCCAAGCGCAACGAAAACCTGGAGATTTTCCGCTATGCCGCCGGTGGTTTTCGCGATTTTACGCGCATTGCCGGCAGCGATCCGGTGATGTGGCACGACATCTTCCTCGCCAACCGCGAAGCGGTGTTGCGCACCCTGGACACCTTCCGCAGCGACCTCGATGCCCTGCGCGATGCGGTGGATGCGGGCGATGGTCATCAACTATTGGGCGTGTTCACCCGCGCGCGGGTGGCGCGTGAACACTTCAGCAAGATCCTGGCGCGCCGTGCCTATATGGAAACCGCAGTGAACGCCGATGACCTGACCTTCATCGCCAGCCCCGGTGGCCGCTTGAGCGGGCGCATTCGGGTGCCGGGTGACAAGTCGATCTCCCATCGGTCGATCATGCTGGGCTCATTGGCCGATGGCGTCACCGAAGTCGAAGGTTTTCTTGAAGGTGAGGACGCTTTGGCGACCTTGCAGGCCTTTCGCGACATGGGTGTGGTGATTGAAGGGCCGCACCATGGTCGAGTGACCATTCATGGTGTGGGCTTGCACGGCTTGAAGCCTGCGCCTGGGCCGATCTATCTGGGCAATTCCGGTACGTCCATGCGCCTGTTGTCCGGTTTGCTGGCGGCGCAAAGCTTCGACAGCGTACTGACCGGCGATGCGTCGCTGTCCAGGCGCCCGATGAGTCGCGTGGCCAAGCCGCTGCAGGAAATGGGCGCGGTGATCGAGACCGGGCCGCAAGGGCGCCCTCCGCTGACCATTCGCGGTGGCCAGGCGCTCAAAGGCTTGAATTATGTACTGCCAATGGCCAGCGCCCAGGTGAAATCCTGCCTGTTGTTGGCCGGACTCTACGCCGAAGGCAAAACCTCGCTCACCGAACCTGCACCGACTCGGGACCACACCGAGCGTATGTTGCGCGGTTTTGGTTATCCGGTGGTGGTGCAGGGCGCGACGGCGTCGGTTGAGTCCGGGCATGGGCTGACCGCTACCCATATAGAAGTACCGGGAGATATTTCCTCTTCGGCATTTTTCCTGGTGGCGGCAACTATTGCCGAGGGTTCCGAGTTGTTGCTGGAGCATGTCGGTATCAATCCGACCCGCACCGGGGTGATCGATATCCTGCGCCTGATGGGGGCGGATATCACCTTGGAAAACCCTCGCGAAGTGGGCGGCGAGCCGGTTGCGGACTTGCGGGTGCGCGCCGCGGTACTCAAGGGTATCGAGATTCCCGAGGCGCTGGTGCCCTTGGCGATCGACGAGTTCCCGGTACTGTTCGTTGCCGCCGCCTGCGCGCAGGGGCGAACCGTACTGCGCGGTGCCGAGGAGCTGCGAGTGAAGGAGTCCGATCGAATCCAGGTCATGGCCGACGGTCTGTTGGCGCTGGGTGTGAAGTGTGAACCGACGCCTGATGGGATTATCATTGACGGTGGCCCGATAGGCGGTGGCGACGTAGATGCCCAGGGTGATCACCGGATTGCCATGGCATTCAGCGTGGCGTCCCTGCAGGCGGCGGCGCCGATTCGTATCCATGACTGTGCCAACGTCGCTACATCTTTTCCGAATTTTCTTACACTGTGTGCCCACGTCGGCATGCGTGTAGCCCAAGAGGCTCAATTGTGAATATCAAAGCACCGGTGATTACCATCGACGGGCCAAGCGGCTCGGGCAAAGGCACGATCGCTGGCATCCTGGCCAAGCGCCTGGGCTGGTGCCTGCTGGATTCGGGCGCGCTGTATCGCCTGCTGGCGTTCGCCGCGCACAACCATGGCGTCGACCTGACCAACGAAGAGTTGCTGACCAAAATCGCCGCCCATCTGGATGTGCAATTCATCGCGGCGACCGACGGTCAATTGCAGCGCATCATTCTTGAAGGGGATGAGGTCAGTGATGTGATTCGCACCGAGAGTATCGGTGCCGGCGCTTCTCAAGTGGCGGCTCTGCCGGCAGTGCGTGAAGCGTTGCTGCAGCGCCAGCGCGCGTTTCAGGAGCCGCCAGGCCTGGTGGCCGATGGCCGCGACATGGGCACCGTGGTGTTTCCCGAGGCACCGCTGAAGATTTTCCTGACCGCCAGCGCCGAGGAGCGTGCCCGTCGCCGCTACTTGCAGTTGAAGGGCAAAGTCGATGGTGTTAGTCTGTCGAGTCTGCTAGATGAGATCCGTGCACGCGATGAGCGTGATACCCAGCGTGCGGTAGCCCCGCTCAAGCCGGCGGCTGACGCCATACAGCTGGATTCCACGGAGTTGTCCATCGAGCAGGTGTTGCAACGCATCATGAGCGAGATCGCAATTCGCGATATCGCCGGGTGACCAAGAAGGCTGCAGGGGACCAGTCATAGTCCTGCGGTGCTTCTTTTAATTGAAACTGACCCACGCCGTCTGGGGTGTGGAGATGGGCGTATTCTTCGCCCTTATCAACAGGAATTAAAATGAGCGAAAGCTTTGCGGAACTCTTTGAAGAAAGCCTAAAAACCCTGAACCTTCAGGCAGGCTCCATCATCACCGGTGTTATCGTTGATATCGATTACCAAGCTCGCTGGGTAACCGTTCACGCTGGTCTGAAGTCTGAAGCTCTGATCCCGCTGGAACAGTTCTACAACGATGCTGGTGATCTGACAATCAATGTCGGTGACGAAGTTCACGTTGCTCTGGACTCGGTTGAAGACGGTTTCGGTGAAACCAAGCTGTCCCGTGAAAAAGCCAAGCGCGCTGAATGCTGGATTGTTCTCGAAGCAGCCTTCGCAGCTGAAGAAGTGGTCAAGGGCGTTATCAACGGTAAGGTTAAAGGCGGCTTCACTGTCGACGTTAACGGCATCCGTGCGTTCCTGCCAGGTTCTTTGGTCGACGTTCGTCCAGTGCGCGATACCACGCACCTGGAAGGCAAAGAACTCGAATTCAAAGTCATCAAGCTCGACCAGAAGCGCAACAACGTTGTCGTTTCCCGTCGCAGCGTGCTGGAAGCAGAGAACTCCGCCGAGCGTGAAGCTCTGCTGGAATCCCTGCAGGAAGGCCAACAAGTCAAAGGTATCGTCAAGAACCTCACCGATTACGGCGCATTCGTCGATCTGGGTGGCGTCGATGGCCTGCTGCACATTACCGACATGGCTTGGAAGCGTATCAAGCATCCTTCCGAAATCGTCAACGTTGGCGACGAGATCGATGTCAAGGTTCTGAAATACGATCGCGAACGCAACCGTGTTTCCCTGGGCCTGAAGCAGCTGGGTGAAGATCCATGGGTCGCTATCAAAGCCCGTTACCCAGAAGGCACTCGTGTTACTGCACGTGTTACCAACCTGACCGACTACGGCTGCTTCGCTGAGCTGGAAGAAGGCGTTGAAGGCCTGGTACACGTTTCCGAAATGGACTGGACCAACAAGAACATCCACCCTTCGAAAGTCGTACAAGTCGGCGACGAAGTGGAAGTTATGGTTCTGGACATCGACGAAGAGCGTCGTCGTATCTCCCTGGGCATCAAGCAGTGCAAATCTAACCCATGGGAAGATTTCTCTGGCCAGTTCAACAAGGGCGATAAAATCTCCGGCACCATCAAGTCGATCACCGATTTCGGTATCTTCATTGGTCTGGACGGCGGCATCGACGGCCTGGTTCACCTGTCCGACATCTCCTGGAACGAAGTTGGCGAAGAAGCTGTTCGTCGTTTCAAGAAGGGCGACGAGCTGGACACCGTTATCCTGTCGGTTGACCCAGAGCGCGAGCGCATCTCCCTGGGCATCAAGCAACTGGAAAGCGATCCGTTCTCCGAATACGTTCAAGAGAACGACAAAGGCGCCATCGTTAAAGGTACAGTGAAAGAAGTTGACGCCAAAGGCGCCATCATCACTCTGGCCGACGATATCGAAGCGACTCTGAAAGCCTCCGAAATCAGCCGTGACCGCGTTGAAGACGCGCGCAACGTTCTGAAAGAAGGCCAGGAAGTAGAAGCCAAGATCATCAGCGTTGACCGCAAGAGCCGCGTAATCCAACTTTCCATCAAGTCGAAAGACGAAGTGGAAGAGAAGGAAGCTATCCAGAGCCTGAAAGAAGCTCCGGAAGCAGCTGCTGATACCACCATGGCGGCACTGCTGCGCCAGGCAATGGCTAAGCAGAACTAAGTTCTGTAAAGCTGTAGAGAAAGGGCGACTTCGGTCGCCCTTTTTTGTGCCTGAAATTTGATGAATCAACAACGCCGAACCAAGGCATTCAGCCCGCGGTCAGAACTGGCTATAGTCTTTAAAAAGACAATTCGCGTTACTGATTTAATAAGGGTTTAAATGAACAGGATTCTCGTTGTACTCGCGTTAGCGATACTCGCGGGTTGCTCAAGCACCAGCGCCAAGACCCACGTCAAGCGAGGTGTCAGCGGCATTGAGGTCGACTGCTCTGGGCTTGGCAACAAGTGGGAGAAATGCGAGAAGCGCGCCGCTCGCGAGTGCAAGATGCAGGGTTACAAAGTCATCACTCGTTCCAGCGATGCGGCCGATGAAGAAGGGGACTTCCCGTTCGGCTGGAATCCTGCCGGCGCGGTAACACGCACCATGCTGGTGATCTGCAAATGATGTGCTTAGGCTTGGGTAGATGGTGTTTATCCAGCCAGAAAATAAGTTGTTATACGGGCTGTTCAAATTCATCAACTCGTGCTAAAACCTTCGGAGCGCTTTTCCTAGCTGCTTGAAAAAGAAGGGAAAAATATGACGAAGTCGGAGTTGATCGAACGAATTGTCACCCATCAAGGGCTGCTCTCATCCAAGGATGTGGAGTTGGCTATCAAGACCATGCTCGAGCAAATGTCCCAATGCCTGGCCACCGGAGATCGCATCGAAATCCGCGGCTTCGGCAGCTTCTCCCTCCACTACCGCGCCCCGCGCGTAGGCCGCAACCCCAAAACCGGCCAATCCGTCAGCCTCGACGGCAAGTTCGTTCCCCACTTCAAGCCGGGCAAGGAATTGCGTGATCGGGTGAACGAAGAAGAGGAAGAGGGCGTCTGAGTGTTTTTGGTGTAGGAGAAGGATATGCGTGGTGTTAAGCGCGTTGTGGCGGTATTGATTGCAGTGTTTGCGGCGTTGGTGGTCTTGGCATTTGTGCTGGAGAACCAGCAGGGTGTGGCGCTGTCGTTCCTGGGTTGGAGTACTGCGCAGATGCCGGTGGCGGTGTTTGTGGTGGTGGCTTTGATTGTGGGGATGTTGATTGGGCCTCTGTTGGGGGTGGTTGTGCGTAGGCGTCGGCATAAGGCGATCGCATAGAGGATGGTCCGACTAGCCAACGCGATCGAATGAGTGGCACGGTAGACCGTTTGTCAGAAATTCCAGTGTGCTAAACGGTCTCAGTCTACAGATCTCCCTGCCTACGTTGCTTCCCCCCTATTTTGCGACGCCTTCCTCAAAAAGTCAGATTTGTCTGACATACATGTCAAGTCTTGTAATATGCCAGAGAGATGGCAGAATGGAATCTGTTCTCGATAACAGGCATTTTGTGCGCTCGAAATTTGGCAGAGACGCTGGGTTTTGGCGGTTATCCAATTAAAATAAAAAATACGCAATTTTGTCTGCATAACGAGCCCGCAGTTTCTCTTTGAAGGCAGGTTTTTGTTGTGAGTAGTAGCTTTCGTGTCCCCATGGACTCTTCGTCCGCCGAAATTGATCTAGCAGTGATTTTCAACGCTGTCTGGCAACAAAAAAAGCTGATCGTGTTCGTAGCTTTTAGCATTACGCTGCTTTCGGTGGCCTATGCCTACTGGGTTACGCCCGAATATCAAGTCAGCAGTGTTTTGCGGCCCGCAGCGATCAACGAACTAGACGCCCTGAACCGCTCTGAGGTCTACAGGCTTCCACCTAATGAAGCGCTGACCAGAGTTGGAGCTGCGCTGGAGTCTTATGATACTAGATTGGGTTTTTTTCGAGAAAATCGAAATTTGTTCAGTAAATTCGAACAGCCTGGTCGTACCTTAGAGCAGAGTTTTGAAGAGTTTAATCGGAACTCAATTAGTGTAGTGTTGCCGGACCCTAAGAAGTCAGACTTATTGAGTACGTATATTCGATTGGAGATGACGTATCCGAAAGGTATCAACGGTGTGGCTATTCTTAATGGTTTCGTAAAGTATGCAATTGATGCCGAGAGGGCTCAAGTTGCTGCTGATATGAATGTAATTATTAAAAATCGGTTGATGGAGCTAAAAGGTAAGCTGGATGCTGCGCGCGCAAATTACGAAAACGATAAAGAAGCTAAAATTGCTACATTGCTTGAGGCAGATAATCTTAAGCAAGCCCAGTTACAGGATGAACTGAAAGCTCTTCGTTTGCAGCTTAGGACCCTACGTGTTGACCGTATTGCTCAACTAGATGAAGCAATTGTCATTGCTAAGTCTTTAGGCATAAAAAAGCCCACCACCCCTTCTGCCCTAAGTGAATCTGATCACTCAGGATCGTCAAGTGTAATGCGCACAGAAATCAATAACCAACAAATTCCCCTCTATTTTATGGGTGTTGAGACGCTGGAAGCTGAGCGTACGGCCCTAAAGCAGCGAAAGTCAGATGATTTTACCGAAGGGCGTATTGCCCAGATAGCTAGAGAATTACAGCTGCTGAAAGAAAATCGGCAAATCGAAATGCTGAATCGTCGTGAAAACGAAGATCTTTTTTTGAGCGGCATAGAACCTCTGCGGGCAGAAATGGCACGTTTGAATAGCCTGAATAATATTGATTTGAGCGCACTTAAGCTTGTTGCTATAGATCAGGAAGCGCTTGAGCCGTTGTATCCTATTAAACCACAGAAACGTTTAATTGTTTTGGCTGGGCTATTCATTGGTATTTGTTTGGGGGTCGCTCTTGCGCTGTTGATAAGTATCATTCGCCCCGCTCGTAAGTCGATAAAACTAGCCGAACAATGTCAAATCGGTCTTCAATAAACTCATTTTTACCATTCAAGAAGCATCAGCGTCATCAAAGTTATGGGCAGTTGATAACTCGTTGACGTCGATTAGGGAAAATCGGCCCATAAGGTGTATCATAATCCCGGTAAGAAATTTTTTAAAATTGGTGGTAAGGGGCATTTATGGGTAAGCGTCAATTTTTGACGATTTCTATATGGCTAAATTTAGGAGGCGTTGCTCTCGGTATCATTTTGGAGTCTGATGATCGAAAGCTGGGTTTTGTTGCGGAAAAGGTAGATGAAGGCATTTTGGTATCGGCGTAACCCGCTGAAGGTTTGAAGGACTGCGATGTTGTGAAGGGTGAGATTCTTTTTCATTCGGGGGCATATCGGAGCATATGTTGAGAATAATTAGCCACCTTCTGGTGGATAAATGAGTATCTTGGGGTAGTGTGAGTCGCGAAATGTACTATGATTAAGTCCATAATCAATATTGGTTCTCAGGCGCTTGCGAAGCTGATGTTTTCCATCGTCTCACTAAAAGTAATAGCCTATTACGCAGGACCTTCTGGCATGGCAGCACTAGGCCAGTTGCAAGCTTTTTTGCAAATTGCCAGCGCCGGGGCATCCTCGGTAACATCGACAGGGGTAGTCAAGCTAGTATCTGAAGGTAAAGTACGGCAAGAAAAGGTCATTGCTTGTTCGTTCTTTCTTTTGTTGGTGTATAGCGCAATTTTGTTTTTAGTTTTCTCCGCTTTTGTCGACGTAATATCCGACTTTTTCTTTGGGAAGCAGTGGCGTTATGCACTACTTACATTGCCGCTAGCAGCTTTTTTTCTCGGTGTTAACAGTCTTTTTGTTTCTTACTATAATGGGGTCCAGAATTACCGTCTGTACTTTTTATATTCAATATCGTTATCGTTTTTGACTTCGATTACAACGATTGTCATTACTGTGTATTTTCACTTGGAAGGCGCTATTTATTCTGTCGTATTTGCTCCAGTAATTGCGGGAGGGGCATTGCTGTTTTTTTTCAGGGGATGGGGTCGGATAAAAAGCTCAAGTAATCTCGAAGATTTTAAACCCATTGCAAAAACACTCCTGCAATTTTCCTTAATGGCGTTGGTTTCTGCTGTCGTAGTATACGGTGGACAAATTTATCTGAGGTACTTTATTTCGGATAACGTATCTGTGTCAGCTTCAGGCCTTTGGTATTCCGCTACCCGGCTTTCGGATATCTACATCGGAATAGCGAGTGTATTGTTTTCTACTATATTGCTACCGAGGTATTCGAGCATTAATGGAGAAGATTTGACTTTTGAGGTTTGGAAGGTTTTTAAGGTTGCAATTGCCTTTGCATTTTTAATGGTTGTATGTGTAAGGCTTTTATCGGGAATAGTTGTTGGGCTTATATATGGTGCGGATTTTAGCGCAGCAGCGAATGTTCTTGACTTATATGTTATCGGCGATGCGCTAAAAGTTCTCACCTGGGTGTTCTTATACGTTTTTATAGCGAAACAGAAGGTTTTATTCTATCTTGTCTATGAGGTGATTACAGCATTAATGTATGTTGGTTTTTCAATAATGGCTTTTCGATATTTTGAGTTTTCCAATATGGCGCTTGGCTATATTGTTCAGTCTGCTTTTTCCTTAGGGGTGTTGTTGTGTTGGTTTTTAAAATTTTCCGATAAGTTAACGCCGCACGCTGAGACAACTAATGTTTGACTATAATTTAGTATACCTCGCTGTCTGGGGACTTGCCTTTATATCGATTCTGGTTCGGAATTTAAAGGTCGATTACCTCTATGTAATGCAGATCAGTATTTTAACCTTGTTTTTGGCTCTGAAATTTGAGACTGGTTATGATTGGCCGGTTTACGAGGCCCATTTCTTCAATGTTTCAGCAGGAGAATCCTTTAATCTTAATTTTGAAATTGGCTACGAGCTTTTAGTCCATATGTTTTCGGCTATGGGCTTCAAGTTTCACCAATTTATAGCGATTGTGAGTATTTTAGAAGTTATATTAGTTGCTGCAGCTGTACGATTTTTCTTCCCGAACTATCGCCTCTGGGTTATGGCAATAATTTTTGCCATTCCTGATTTTTATTTGATCCCCTATTTTTCACTCGTACGGCAGGGTTTGGCTGCCAGTTTATTTTTTTATGGGGTGCGTTACTATGCGGAGAATAAAAGATTTTTATCATGGCTTATTTTCGGTTTGGCTGTATCTCTACATTACTCGGTTGTTGGAGCGTTAATTTTATTTTCTTTGGCATTCAAAATAAAATTAAGTAAAAATGTATTTTTGACTCTCTTTGCATTGTCGGTTTTCTTTTACCTTTCGTCGATAGACGTTGTCCGCTCTTTCGTCGAACAAATAGTTGTCTACTTGGATCCCAAGTATATGATCTACCTAGATCGAGATGTTTATAATGCTTCGATGCTCTATCGGGGCGTTTATGCTTGCGTTTCGGCGATTATATTTGCATTGATATACATGTCCTGGCGGCGCCAGGATTTCGAATCATCTGATCCAAAGTTGTCGCCGAGTATTCATCGTTTAGCAATGTTCGGTATACTTATCCCTTTGGTTGTGTATGGTTTTCCGACGTTTTCAACGCGGTATCAGTTTTTCTTTTGTATTTTTACCGTAGGTATTAGTTTTACTTCTCTTGCGCGCTTTAATGCTCGTGATCGCTTTGCGGTTCTAATGGTGACTTGTTTCTTGGCTTATATTCCCTTTTATCGTTTCTTGAGTAACCCTCTATCTATTGTTTATATTCCATATCAAAGCCAAATATTTTTTGATAAGAGCAACTCAACTGGTCAGCAGCGAACCGATGACTTATTAAATCAACTTGATGTCCTATGGTCGAAGTGACGGTAGCTTATGAAAAAAAATGTAGTTTTACTCACAACTAAATACGCTGAACACAAGTCAGATGCTTGGCTGACGAATGAGATGGCATATTCGTTCAGAGACGATGGATACAGCATGTGCGCTGTGGTATTTTCTTGGCTTCGAGATGACCCAAAATCATCAGTTAAAGAAATAGATGGTGTAAAAGTTGTCAGGATTAGGTTATTCGATTTTTTTTATACAACAGGTTTTATTGGTACTGCTTTAAAGGTTTTTTTGTTCCCATATTGGGCGCGAATAATTATTAGAAAACATATTAAAGAGTGTGACCTGCTAATTGCCAACACGCCTTGCGTTACCATTGTTGGGTTGTCGAATTTTTTTAAGCGTAACTACCAAGCTAAGTCTTACCTTGTATTGTGGGATTTTTTTCCGTTCTATCTTAAAGATTTGGGTGCTATCAGGAACAAGTTTTTCTTCGGGTTTTTTCAACGCCTAGAAACTAAGATGTATCGTACCTTTGACCGTATTGGTTGTATGACTAAGGGGAATATTAAGTTTCTACTGGAGAACTATCCAGGTGTTGATCGGTCTCGCGTAGAAATACTTCCGCTTTGGGCTAAGGTAAAAATCGTAGAGCCGGTGGATAAAGCCGCTGTCAGAGCGAAGTACAACCTGCCAATGGACAAAGTTATTGCTGTGTATGGCGGTGCAATGTCCATAGTTCAAGAGCTTGAAAATATCTTGGAGTTGGCAAGGTTGAGTTTTGAAGCAAAAGATAACGTCTGCTTTCTATTTATAGGTAAAGGTACTGAGCGTGAGCGTTTGGAGAGTAGTGCCTTAAATCAGGGTCTAACGAATGTGACATTCTTAGACTACGTACCTCGTGACGAATATCAAAACGTCGTCCAGGCTAGTGATATCGGATTGATTTCTCTGTCGAGTAAACTAAGCGTGCCAAGCTTTCCCTCTAAGTCCGTCGACTACTTTAAAGTATCTTTGCCGATCTTGGCGTCACTTGACGCGGTAACCGATTTTGGGAGCATTCTGCAAAACGATATCAAAGCAGGATTTTCCGTCTTGGCAGGTAAAAGCCATGAGCTACATGACAAGCTGAAAAAATTATCTTCAGACCCGTTATTACGAAAAGCAATGGGAGATGCTGGACGGCTATATTATGAAGAGTGCCTGACAGTTGAAAAGGCAAAAGAAAAAATTATTTCTATATTGTAAGGAGACGCATGTATGACTAATGTTTTTAAAAATGCCACTTTGATGATTACTGGTGGTACTGGTTCTTTCGGAAACGCCGTATTAAAGCGATTTCTAGACTCTGATTTGAAAGAAATCCGTGTTTTCAGCCGCGATGAGAAAAAGCAAGATGATATGCGTAAGCGTTATAATAGCGCTAAGCTGAAGTTTTATATTGGCGATGTTCGCGACTTTCAAAGTGTTTTGAATGCTAGTCGCGGTGTTGACTTTATCTATCACGCGGCAGCGCTTAAGCAAGTCCCTTCTTGTGAATTTCATCCTATGGAAGCGGTGAAAACCAATGTCTTAGGAACTGATAACGTATTAGAGGCCGCTATTCAGAATAATATCAAACGCGTTGTTTGTCTTAGCACAGATAAGGCGGTCTATCCTATTAATGCCATGGGTATTTCCAAGGCAATGATGGAAAAAGTTATGGTTGCAAAGTCACGTAATGACAACTCTACAGTTATCTGTGGAACTCGTTACGGTAATGTCATGGCGTCTCGCGGTTCTGTAATTCCTCTTTTTATTGAGCAGATTCGTGCTGGCCAGTCACTATCTATTACAGACCCGAATATGACGCGTTTCATGATGACGTTGTCAGACGCGGTTGACTTGGTTCTGTATGCGTTTGAACATGGGAATAATGGCGATATTTTTGTACAGAAAGCGCCTGCTGCGACGGTTGAGACGCTTGCTCGTGCTTTAACTTCTCTCGTTGGTAAACCCGACCATCCTATCCAAGTAATTGGCACCCGTCATGGTGAGAAGTTGTACGAGGCTCTCCTGAGCCGAGAGGAAATGGCCTGCGCTGAAGATATGGGCGATTACTTCCGTGTGCCGCCTGATTTGCGCGACTTGAATTACAGTAAGTTCGTAGACCAGGGAGAAGAAAAAATTTCTCATACCGAGGACTATAATTCACACAACACGGAACGTCTTGATGTCGAAGGGATGAAGCATTTGTTGCTTAAGTTGGACTTTATGCAAGCGATCCAACGCGGTGAACACGCTGCACCTGAGGAATGATGATGAAAGTATTAATTACGGGCGCTAATGGATTTGTCGGGCAAAACTTGGCTGTTCATTTGTCAGAGCGAAAAGACATTGAAGTTTTTCGCTTTTCTCGTGACGACGATCATCATTGTCTCTTTGAGAAAGTAAAGCAGGTAGATTTTATTTTTCATCTGGCTGGCGTAAATCGTCCAAAAGATGCTGAGGAGTTCAAAGCGGGAAATACTGATCTCACTCGTTTACTTGCAGATGCTGTTATTGCTAGCGGACGTAGAATTCCGATTGTATATACTTCTTCAATACAGGCAGAGCAAGACAACGCCTATGGGTCAAGTAAACGTGCGGCAGAAGATATTCTAAAACAACTAGCCTCTGTTCACGGATCTGCAGTTTATTTGTTTCGACTGCCTAATGTATTTGGTAAATGGGCTCGTCCTAATTACAATTCGGCGGTTGCGACGTTCTGCTTCAATATTGCTAGAGGATTGCCCATACAGATCAATGATTCGTCCGCGCAAGTTACGCTCGTATATATTGATGATGTGGTCAAGAGATTTTTAGCCGTGATGGATGGTCTGGTGACGGCGAGTCTATATGTAGAGGTTAGCCCGCAATATCAAATAACTGTGGGTGATTTGTCTGCAACGCTGAATGCATTTCGTGAGAGCCGTGCTACATTGATCACCGAACAAGTGGGCACTGGTCTCACTCGTGCGCTCTATTCGACCTATCTCAGCTATCTACCGCCAGAGAACTTTACTTATGAGGTGCCTAAATATGGCGATCCTCGCGGCGTATTTGTTGAAATGCTTAAGACACCGAATGCCGGACAGTTTTCATATTTTACTGCACATCCTGGCGTAACGCGAGGTGGTCACTATCATCATAGTAAAACCGAAAAGTTTTTGGTGATACGTGGCGAAGCGAGCTTTAAATTCCGTAATATTATAACGGGTGAGTTTTATGAGCTGCGTACGAATGGCGAGAAGCCGATAATTGTTGAAACGGTTCCTGGTTGGACTCATGACGTTACTAATGTCGGCCAAGATGAAATGATTGTTATGCTCTGGGCGAATGAGATATTTGACCGAGCTCAACCGGATACTTACGCGCTTGCTGTGGGTAATGCATAACAACTGGCTATAATGGTAAGGAGTTATTATGAAGAAGATGAAGGTTTTGACTGTTGTAGGTACTCGGCCTGAGATTATCCGTCTGTCTCGTGTTATGGCGGCTCTGGATGAACACTGTGAACATATTATCGTTCATACTGGCCAAAATTATGATTATGAACTGAACCAAATATTTTTCGACGATTTGGGTATTCGTAAGCCTGACCATTTTCTTAATGCCGCCGGTGCCAATGGAGCGGAAACGATAGGTAATGTGATCATTGCCGTTGACCGAGTGCTTGCAGAGGAATCCCCAGAGGCGCTGTTGGTATTAGGAGATACAAACAGTTGTATGGCTGTTATACCTGCAAAACGCCGCAAAATTCCTACGTTTCACATGGAGGCGGGTAATCGTTGTTTTGATATGCGCGTGCCAGAAGAAATTAACCGTCGCATAGTCGATCATACGGCTGATATCAACCTCACTTATAGCACTATCGCTAGGGACTACCTGTTGCGCGAAGGATTGTCGCCAGATATGGTAATCAAAACGGGGAGTCCGATGTTTGAGGTTTTGTCTCATTATCGTGCTGGTATTGATAGTTCAGACGTACTTGAAAGACTTTCTTTAAAAGCAGGAAATTTTTTTGTTGTAAGTGCCCATCGTGAAGAAAACATTGATTCCGATAAAAATTTCTTAAAATTAGTGCAGGTTCTAAATACTGTCGCGGAACACTATGGATATCCCGTCATTGTTTCAACCCACCCGCGTACTCAGAAGCGCGTAGACGCAATGGGCGTGGTCTTTCACGAAAACGTACAATTACTAAAACCTTTAGGATTTAAAGACTATAATAAGTTACAGCTTTCAGCCAAAGCGGTCCTCTCTGACAGTGGAACAATCAATGAGGAGTCGTCAATTCTGAATTTTCCTGCTCTAAATATCCGTGAAGCTCACGAACGCCCCGAAGGCATGGAGGAGGCAGCGGTAATGATGGTCGGTCTGGAGGTAAACCGGGTTTTGCAAGCGTTGAACTTGCTGGAAAGCCAGGGTGTCGGGCAAGATCGCACGTTGCGTTTGGTTGCTGATTACAGTATGCCAAATGTATCTCAGAAGGTAGCGAGAATTATTCATAGCTACACAGATTATGTAAATCGTATCGTTTGGAAACGCTATTGAGTGATAGATTCATGCCCGCTAGTAAACTAAAAATTCTCG
This sequence comes from Pseudomonas sp. MUP55, assembly GCF_034043515.1. Classification (NCBI taxonomy): domain Bacteria; kingdom Pseudomonadati; phylum Pseudomonadota; class Gammaproteobacteria; order Pseudomonadales; family Pseudomonadaceae; genus Pseudomonas; species Pseudomonas sp. MUP55. The sequence goes on from NZ_CP138214.1 coordinate 1,803,490, forward strand.
TGGTTACTCAGTATTTTTGGCCTGAGAACATGCGTATTAATGATCTCGTTCGAGATTTTGTTGAAAGGGGGCATGAAGTCACGGTTTTGACTGGTTTGCCCAATTATCCAGAAGGTGCGATATACGAACCTTTTCGTAACTGTCCGAGTGAATTCGAAAATTATTCAGGTGCTCAGGTAGTCAGAGTGCCGTTAATACCACGCGGGACACGTAGTTTTAGTCTGATCTTAAATTATTTCTCTTTTTTTGTTGCTGCGTCTGTGCTTGGCCCATGGAAATTACGCAATAAAAAAATTGACGTTGTGTTTGTGTATGCGGTCTCGCCGATAATGGCAGCGATACCAGCCCTTGTGATTGGCCGTATAAAAAAAGCGCCTGTGTTTATTTGGGTACTTGATCTTTGGCCTGAGACACTTAGAGCTGTAGGGGTCTTAAAAAATACAGCGCTGCTTTCGTTAGTAGGGAAATTGGTTTCTTGGATCTATAATCGTGCTGATTATTTACTGCTTCAATCTCACGGCTTCCTTGAAAGCGTCAAACGTTACTGTACACGTGATATGCCTTCTGAGCGATTGGTATATTTTCCAAGTTGGGCTGAGGATGAGTTTTCTAAAAGTTCCTTCCCAATCACATCATTGTTGCAGCCAGACGGTGCGTTCTTTACTATTTTATTCGCGGGTAACTTAGGTGAGGCCCAAGACTTTCCTGCAATTGCTCAAGCTGTTCAGTCACTGCAGAATAAAATTTCTATTCGGTGGGTGTTTGTGGGCGACGGGCGAATGAGTCAGTGGTTAGCAGATGAAGTGAGGGCTCGCGAACTCGGAAATGTTCTTTTGCTTGGGCGCCACCCCTTAGAGGAAATGCCCGCATTATTCGCATGTGCTGATGCCTTGCTGGTTTCTCTGAAGACGAATGATGTATTCGAGAAAACTATTCCCGGTAAGGTCCAGGCCTATTTGGCTTCTGGTAAGCCGATTTTGGGGATGATTGATGGTGAAGCCGCTCGGGTTATTGACGACTCAGGTGCTGGTTTGTCGTGCGCATCCGGCGATGCTGAAGCACTCGCACGTATTACGCTCGAATTGGCTACCATGACGTCTGAGCGACGCGCGAGCATGGGCAATTCTGGTCGCGAGTATTATTTGAAAAACTATTCGAAGCCCACGTTGCTGACTCGTTTGGAACAGCTGTTTCGCGACGCAACGTTACGCAAAGGACGACGCTAATGCCACAATCTGTTTTTCTAACCGGCGCAACCGGTTTTGTGGGCGGTGCCGTGATGCGCCGCTTGGTAGCCGACGGGTTTATCGTAAAAGCGGCTCTCCGTAACATCGATGATCGAGTTGAGGAGGGAGTGCAGGCCGTTCGTTTCTGTACTTTCGAAACAACTGACTGGAGTGGGTGTTTCGTCGGTGTCGATTCAGTCGTCCATTGTGCAGCTCGTGTACACGTAATGAACGACAAGGAGATCGATCCTTTAGCGGCGTTTCGCAAGGTCAATGTCGAGGGTACCTTGCGCCTCGCCCGGCAAGCAGCTGAAGCAGGTGTTCGACGTTTTGTTTTCATAAGCTCCATCAAAGTCAATGGTGAAGGCACGAAACTTGGTAGACCTTACACAGCAGATGACTGCCCTCAGCCATGTGATCCGTATGGTATTTCTAAAATGGAGGCGGAGCAGGGGTTGAGAGAGTTGGCCAGTCGCACGTCCATGGATGTTGTTATTATTCGTCCGGTATTGGTTTACGGTCCGGGGGTGAAAGCGAATTTTCTGAACATGATGCGTTGGCTGGACAAGGGAGTACCTCTTCCGTTCGGTGCTATACACAACGCCCGGAGTTTGGTCGCATTGGACAACTTGGTTGATCTGATCATTACTTCGCTGGTACATCCTGGCGCTGCTAACCAGATATTTTTGGTCAGCGATGGTGAGGATCTCTCTACAACTCAACTTTTGCGTCGTATGGCTATTGCACTAAGCAAGTCGGCGCGGCTTCTACCAGTCCCCAGTTGGACGCTTATCGCTGCTGCCAATATAATGGGTAAACGCTCATTATCCCAGCGGTTGTGTGGGTCGCTGGCGGTAGACATCGGCAAAACCCGCTCTTTACTGCAATGGGCTCCTCCAGTAAGCGTTGACCGTGCATTAGAAGCGGCTGCGAAACACTATATGGAATATGAAAAAAAATGACTTATTGGTGGCTGATCGTCATAGTTGTTTTTATCATCTCCTTTTTAATGACTGCGGGATTACGGCGTTATGCATTGGCACGCAGCATCATCGATATTCCAAATGCGCGTAGCTCTCATTCAGTGCCCACCCCTCGGGGAGGGGGCGTTTCCATCGTTTTGTCTTTCTTATTGACGTTGCCGTTTTTGAGTTGGCTGCATATTGGTTCATCTAACGGGTCGATTGCTGTGGGGGGGGCCGGAGCGCTGATTGCTATAATAGGTTTTGCGGACGATCATGGTCATATCGCTGCGCGCTGGCGTTTGCTAGGCCATTTCGTCGCGGCAATCTGGGCATTGTTCTGGTTGGGGGGGATGCCATCTGTCGTAGTATTTGGAATGACAGTCAATCTAGGTTTGGTAGGCGACGTTTTGGCTGCGTTTTATCTCGTATGGTTGCTTAACCTTTATAATTTCATGGACGGTATTGACGGAATTGCCAGCGTGGAGGCTATTTGTGTGAGCCTATGCGCATGTTTGATCTATTGGATAAGTGGCTTCGAGAGCCTCATCTGGCCACCTCTCCTGCTCGCGATGGCAGTAGCGGGGTTCCTTTTCTGGAATTTTCCTCCGGCCCGCATCTTCATGGGAGACGCAGGCAGCGGCTTTCTGGGGATGGTCCTGGGAGTCATCTCTATCCAAGCTGCTTGGGCATCTGCCCAGTTGCTATGGGTCTGGCTTATCCTTCTTGGGGTATTCATTGTGGATGCGACATATACTCTTGTTCGCAGGCTATTACGCGGTGATAAGGTTTACGAAGCGCATCGTAGTCATGCCTATCAATTTGCGTCCCGAAAGTTTGGAAAGCATTTACCAGTGACCTTAGCGGTAGCAGTGCTCAATCTATTTTGGTTGCTTCCGATGGCGTTATGCGTGACGTTGCTTGGGCTGGATGGAATCACGGGTCTAATTATTGCCTACGTGCCGTTGATACTTTTGGCGGGTAAATATCACGCAGGCGCGTTGGAAGCGTCAACGAGCTGAATGTCGATAGAGACGACGCTAGCAACTATCCATTGCGGTGTGTCGAAACGCCAAAAAAATTTGGGAGCAGTCTGAGGTGGGCGAAGGGGTTATGGACAGATTACGTGCGTTCTTGGTGGGTCTACCTCGCCGGAAGAAGAGACTGATTCAGGTAGGAACAGACGTGTTCGTAGTCTGGGCTGCCCTATGGCTCGCATTTATCGTGCGCCTTGGCGTAGATGACGTGGCCAATCCTTTCTTGGACCATTCATGGTTGTTTCTTGCCGCGCCGGTCGTTGCTATTCCTCTTTTTATCCGTTTTGGCATGTACCGTGCTGTTATGCGATATTTCGGTAACGATGCGCTTATTGCGATTATCAAAGCTGTCAGTCTTTCGTCTTTGATACTAGGCGTTGTTGTGTACTGGTACAGCAACCATCAAAATGTCGTCCCGCGCTCTATCATCTTCAACTATTGGTGGCTCAGCCTAATTATGGTCGGTGGTCTACGCCTGGCTATGCGTCAATATTTCCTGGGCGATTGGTTCGCAGCATCGCAGCACGTACCGTTCACAAGTCGCGATGACGGTTTGCCCCGGGTGGCTATCTACGGTGCAGGTGCTGCCGGCAACCAACTAGTCGCGGCATTGCGTATGGGCAGAGTGATGCGTCCAGTGGCTTTCATCGATGATGACGTGAGTATCACTGACCGTGTTATTTCAGGCCTCCAAGTTTACAAACCCAAACATATCCAGCGCATGATCGACGCCACCGGTGCCCAAGAGATCCTTCTGGCCATACCGTCCTCGAACCGCGGCCGTCGGCGCGAAATCCTAGGGTTTCTGGAAGGCTTCCCACTCCACGTACGAAGCGTCCCAGGTTTCATGGATTTGGCCAGTGGTCGCGTCAAGGTAGATGATATTCAGGAAGTCGACATCGCCGATTTGCTGGGCCGTGATGCCGTGCCTGCCCAGGACGAGCTTTTGGAGCACTGCATCAAGGGCCAGACTGTCCTAGTGACCGGTGCGGGCGGTTCCATCGGTTCTGAGCTTTGTCGGCAGATTTTATCGCTGCGTCCAACTACCTTGCTGTTGTTTGAACACAGCGAATTCAATCTCTACAGCATACTTTCGGAACTCGAACAACGCGTCATTCGTGAGTCATTGCCGGTCAAGCTATTGCCTATCCTTGGATCCGTGCGTAACCAGTCCAAACTGCTGGATGTCATGAAAACCTGGCGCGTAGACACGGTTTATCATGCCGCAGCGTACAAGCATGTACCGATGGTCGAGCACAACATTGCAGAAGGTGTGCTGAACAACGTTATCGGGACGTTGAATACTGCCCAGGCCGCGCTTCAAGTTGGTGTTTCCAACTTTGTTCTGATCTCTACGGACAAAGCAGTACGCCCTACCAATGTCATGGGCAGTACCAAGCGCTTGGCCGAACTGACGCTGCAGGCCCTCAGTCATGAGTTGGCGCCGGTGTTGTTCGGAGACAAATCGAACATCTCGCACGTCAATAAAACTCGATTCACGATGGTTCGTTTCGGGAATGTCTTGGGTTCTTCGGGTTCAGTCATTCCGCTTTTCCATAAACAAATCAAGTCTGGCGGCCCGCTGACGGTTACCCATCCAAAGATCACTCGCTACTTTATGACGATCCCTGAAGCGGCCCAGTTGGTGATTCAGGCAGGCTCCATGGGATTGGGGGGGGATGTGTTTGTGCTGGACATGGGCGAGCCGGTGAAGATCGTTGAATTGGCCGAAAAAATGATTCATCTTTCCGGCCTCAGTGTGCGTTCTGAGAAGAATCCACACGGTGATATCGCTATAGAGTTCTCTGGCTTACGTCCCGGTGAAAAGCTTTACGAAGAGTTACTGATTGGTGACAACGTTGTTGCTACGCAGCACCCAATGATTATGAGTGCCAACGAAGATCATCTGTCATGGGAAGTACTCAAAGGCAAGCTCACTGAGTTGCTCGCTGCAGTTGATGAGGATGACTACACCCGCGTCCGCCAGCTTCTGCGTGACACCGTCAGCGGTTATGCGCCCGACGGCGAAATCGTCGATTGGATTTACCAGCAACGTCGTCTGGAGCCGTGAGTTAACACCCTGTTACTCACCCATTTTTGACACCCTCCAACCATCGCCTAAATTAGAAAAGCAGCTTCGGAAAAGCTGCTTTTTTTCTTATCGATGTCATGGAGCGTCACCAATGCAAAACACCTACATTTCCTCCCTCATCTTCGCCTTCCTCACCACTCTCTCTGTCGCGACAACCGCAGCCCCATCTGCCAAACCTGAGGCCCCAACCCCCATCTCCACGCAGATGACCAAAACCGAAAAAACTGCCAAGGTCAATCTCAACGCCGCTGACGCCGAAACCCTGCGACGCGATCTGTTCGGTATTGGTGCTTCCAAGGCAAAGGCGATCGTCGCTTTTCGCGAAAGCAATGGTCCCTTCACGGCGGTGGATGAGCTGCTGGAGGTAAAGGGCATTGGCAAGGCTTTGCTGGAGAAGAATCGTGAGAGGCTGGTGATCAACTAAACGGACGTAGCGCAGAAGGCCGATCGTTGATCGGCCTTTTTTATCGCATTGATCTCTACGACCTGACTCACCTGGCATGAAAAGTGGTTACCTCAAGAATAGTGATTGTTCAACAATCTTGAGGTGTGAATGAAGTTCAATGTGTCACTGGCCGACCAGATCGCCCTGGAACTACGCGCCGATATCATCGGCGGGCTGCTGTTACCGGGTATGCCGTTGATTGAGGCCGACCTGGTCAGCGCCTACAACGCATCACGCAATACGATTCGCGAAGCCCTGCATCGGTTAGGGCAGGAAGGGCTGACTCGGTATGTGCGTAACAAGGGCGTAATGGTGCGCCGCCTGGAACGTGACGAAGTGCGCGATCTATTTGTGGTCCGCCGCACCTTGGAGCTGCAAGCCATTGCCCAAAGTGGCGCTCTGACTTACGACCAATCCGAGCGGATGCAAAACGCAATCGACGCCACCACTCTGGCGCGGGAACGTGAGGACTGGCGTGCCGTGGCCACTCACAGTCTGGCGTTTCACCAACAAGTTGTCGGGCTGATGCACAGTCCCCTGTTCGATGAATTTTTCGCTCAGGTGATCGCCCAATTGCGTCTTGTGTTCTGCGCAGCGCCTGACGAGCAATGTTTCCAATCGCCCTGGTTGGAGCGCGATCGTGAGATTTACGCACTCTTGGTTAACGACGACAAACCAGCCGCCTGCGAGGCGATGAGCCTGTATCTGGACGATTCGGAACACCTTTCCCTCGCCTTGTTTGATCACCATTGATGGAGGATTGCCTCATTTACAAAGACTATCCAGCCGCTTACCAGGTCAGCAAAGGTTCGGCGTTGCAGGTAAATACAGCGTTCTATGAACGCATCCGTGACAGCAAGAACCAGCGCACCCTGATCGAGCAGTTCGAGGTGCCAATCCGCACGGGCAGGGCGTGGAAAGTGCCGGCCGGGCATGTGTTTCGTGTGACGACGCCGGTGGGGCCGCAGGTAGGTGATTTTAACGTGTGGAACGCCAATGATCCACGCGAGCGCTTATGGGCGGCGCGTACTCGGCAGCTTCAAGGCGCCCATGTCAGCACCCATGACCGTTTGTGGTCGAACCTGCCGTTTTTACGGCCGCTGGTCACGATTACCGACGACAGCCTGGCAAGCTACGGCATCGATGAGCACGGCGGAAGGCTGCACGATTTGCTCGGTACGCGTTGCGACCCCTACGTGAACCGTATGCTGACCGGGGAGGACTTTCATCATCACTGCCACTCGAACCTGACACGCGCGGTATTGCCCCACGGCCTGACGGAGTTCGATGTGCATGACGTGCTGAATATTTTCCAGTGCACCGGCCTCAATCACGACGACATGTATTTCATGAAAGCCTGTCCGGCGCAGAAGGGGGATTACCTGGAGTTCTTTGCCGAGATTGATTTGCTGTGTGCGCTGTCGACGTGCCCAGGTGGGGATTTGTCACTGCCGATGTGGGGGCCGGATGCGCAGGATCCACTGACGGTGTGTCGTCCGTTGGGGGTTGAGATCTACAGGCTGGAGGATGAATTGCTGAGTGGCTGGAGCCAGCCGGAGCGAGCGGCCTACAAGGGGCAACATGGGTTGCATATTGCCAAGGCGCAATGGGAGTAGGGCTGCTTCGCAGCCCAGCGGGAGCAAGCTCCCTCGCCACAGGGTTGTAAGCGATTTAGCGGTCTTGCGCATCCTTGGCGTCCGCTTGCGCATTGCGCTCGGCCACGCGTTTGCGTTGTTCGTCGGTGAGTTCGACTTTGTTGGCGCTGTCGCGCAGCATCATCAGTCCACCGACGATCGACCCGATCGCGACTACCATAATCAACCATGCATACCACGGCATAAGGCTCTCCTTGAGGCAGCTGCCCGTGGGGAAATTTCCCACGGGAATGACTGCTTTGAGTGACGGGCGCTCTGAGTAGTTCAGTGTACGCCCGTTCTGCCTCGCAGGCCTTATAGTCCCGTCAACATTGCGTCCGCCGGGGCGTCGGCGCGGTCTTGTGCAGTCAGTTGGAAGTAGATGAAGCCCACCACCATAAAGCCCAGGAAGATCAGCCCGATCAAGGCATTGAACCAGGCCATCGCTACCAGGCACACCACCGCCAGTACCAGCGCGATACCGGGCACGATGGGGTAGCCCGGTGCGCGGAAGGTGCGTTCCAGCAGCGGTTCGGTTTTGCGCAGTTTGAACAGGCTGAGCATGCTCATGATGTACATGACGATGGCACCGAACACGGCCATGGTGATCATGGCGGCGGTCAGGGTCATGCCGCCCAGGTTGATCAGGCCGTCGCTGTAGATCGCGGCGATACCGACTACGCCGCCAGCAATGATGGCGCGGTGGGGTGTCTGGAATCGTGACAGTTTGGCCAGGAAGGAGGGCAGGTAACCGGCGCGGGCCAGGGCGAAGAATTGGCGCGAGTAGCCGAGGATGATGCCGTGAAAGCTCGCCACCAGGCCGAACAGGCCGATCCATACCAGCATGTGCAGCCAGCCGGAGTGTGTACCCACTACGGTTTTCATGGCTTGGGGCAGCGGGTCGTTGATGTTCGACAGGGTGCGCCAGTCGCCTACGCCGCCGGCGAAGAACATCACGCCCATGGCCAGGATCACCAGGGTCAGGATGCCGCTGATGTAGGCTTTTGGAATCGTACGCTTGGGATCTTTCGCTTCTTCGGCTGCCATGGCTGCGCCTTCGATGGCGAGGAAGAACCAGATGGCGAAGGGGATCGCCGCGAACATGCCGGCAATCGCCGGGGCACCGAAGGTGTCGGAGCCGGCCCAGCCGTTCAGGGCGAAGTTGCTGAAGCTGAACGCCGGGGCAACGACGCCCATGAACACCAGCAGCTCGGCGACGGCGAGTACGCAGACCACCAGCTCGAAGGTGGCGGCGAGTTTCACGCCGAGTATGTTCAGGCCCATGAACACGATGTAGGCGCCGACGGCGGCGTGTTTCGGATCCAGTGCCGGAAACTGCACGTTGAGGTAGGCGCCGATAGCCAGAGCAATGGCCGGTGGGGCGAAGACGAATTCGATCAGAGTCGCCAGGCCGGCAATCAGGCCGCCTTTTTCACCAAAGGCGCGGCGGCTGTAGGCAAAGGGGCCGCCCGCATGGGGAATCGCGGTGGTCAGTTCGGTGAAGCTGAATATGAAGCAGGTGTACATCGCGGCGACCATCAATGAGGTCACCAGAAAGCCCAGCGTGCCGGCCACGCCCCAGCCATAGCTCCAGCCGAAGTACTCGCCGGAAATCACCAGGCCGACAGCGATGCCCCATAGATGCAGGGTGCCCAAAGTGGGTTTGAGTTGTGTGTTCATTGTGAAGCGCTCCCTGAACGGTTTGGAATGATTCAGGGTGTTGCAGTGGACATGCCAGCCTGAGAATCATTGTCGTAAAGCTGCACGACTGTCGTTTGGGAGATGGTTTGGCGTTTGAATGTTGGCGGCGGTGCACCAGTTGAGTGCGAGGGGGGCTTGGCTGGCGACATCGGGGGCGAGCCCCCTCCCACAGGTTGAACGGTGCTCGGCGTGACACCTCGGTCAAGCGCGGGGAGGGGCATGCTCTTAATAGCCCGTGCCCGGCGCCGAAATCCCAGGTGTAAACCCCGCATAAAGCCACTCTTTACGCCATCTTTACGCCCCGCGCACCGCCTCGCTCTCGTTCCTTTACACCCCTCCTGCGGACAATTGCTCCACACGCGGCACTCGCCGTTAAACGGAGAAACTTCCATGAGCGTTCTGGACGGGGTGTCACTGCTATTGGCCGTGGCGCTGTTCATTTATCTGCTGGTTGCGCTGTTACGCGCGGATCGGAACTAGGAGCAGGCTATGCACAGTTATGACTATTGGCTGATCATCGCCTTCTTCGCCGTGGTACTGGTGCCGGCACCGTTTCTGGGGCGGTTCTACTACAAGGTGATGGAAGGCCAGCGCACTTGGCTGACGCCGGTGTTGGGGCCTGTCGAGAAAGCCTGTTATCGCCTCTCGGGTGTGGACGATCAGCAGGAGCAAAGCTGGCAGAAATACATGCTGGCCTTGCTCGCGTTCAACCTCGCGGGCTTCCTGCTGTTGTTCGCAATCCTGTTGTTTCAAAACTATCTGCCACTCAACCCGCAGAAATTGCCGGGCCAGGAGTGGACGCTGGCCTTCAACACGGCGGTCAGTTTCATGACCAACACCAACTGGCAGAACTACAGCGGCGAAGCCTCCCTGAGCTACCTCAGTCAAATGGTCGGCCTCACCGTGCAGAACTTCGTCAGCGCCGCCACTGGCCTGGCGGTCCTGGTCGCGCTTTGCCGTGGGATCGGTCGCAAATCCACCCAGACGTTGGGTAACTTCTGGGTCGACATGACCCGCGCCACCCTCTACGGCTTGCTGCCGTTATGCCTGGTGCTGGCGCTGTTTCTGGTATGGCAGGGCGTGCCGCAGACCTTCGCCCATTACGTTGACGCCGTGACCATGCAGGGCGTGGATCAAGTCATCCCACTGGGCCCGGCGGCCAGCCAGATTGCGATCAAGCAACTGGGCACCAATGGCGGCGGCTTCTTTGGGGTGAACTCGGCGCATCCATTCGAAGACCCGACCGCATGGGCCAACCTGTTTGAGCTGGCGTCGATCATCCTGATCCCGGTGGCCCTGGTGTTTACCTTCGGTCACTACGTCAAAGACCTGCGCCAGAGCCGGGCGATCCTCGCCTGCATGCTGGCCTTGTTCCTGATTGGCGGTGCGACCTCGCTATGGGCCGAGTACCAGCCCAACCCAACCCTGAACAACCCGGCCGTTGAACAAACCGCGCCACTGGAAGGCAAGGAAGCACGTTTCGGCACCACCGGCACGGTGCTCTGGTCGGTCACCACCACCGCCGCGTCCAACGGTTCGGTCAATGGCATGCAGGACAGCCTCAACCCCCTGAGCGGGATGGTGGCGCTGGTCAACATGATGGTCGGCGAAGTGATCTTCGGCGGCGTCGGCGCCGGTATGTACGGCATGCTGCTCAACGTGTTGATTGCGGTGTTCCTCGCCGGCCTGATGATAGGCCGCACCCCGGAATACCTGGGCAAGAAGCTCCAGGCCAAGGAAGTGCAATTGCTGGTGGTGACCCTGCTGGTGATGCCGGTGGGTGTGCTCGTGCTGGGCGCCATCGCCGCCAGCCTGCCAGGCCCGGCCGGTGCCATCAGCAACCCTGGCCCTCACGGCTTCAGCCAGTTGCTCTACGCCTACACCTCGGCCAGTGCCAACAACGGTTCGGCATTCGGCGGTTTCAGCGGCAATACCGCGTTCCACAACCTGATGCTCGGCCTGGGCATGTTGATCGGCCGTTTCGGCTACATCCTTCCCGTACTGGCCCTGGCCGGTAGCCTGGCGATGAAGAAGACCGCGCCGATTGGCCAGAACAGTTTCCCGACCCACGGCCCGTTATTCGTGACCCTGTTGACCGTGACTATTTTGTTGGTCGGCGGCCTGACTTTCCTGCCGACGCTGGCGCTGGGTCCTATTGCTGAACACCTAAGCATGGGCTTCTAAAGGGGATATGAACATGAATATGCCTGTAAAAAATGCGGCCCCGGTCAAACCCCAGGAACCCGCTAAAACCGCGATGTCCGCCCTGTGGCGCCCGGCGCTGATCCAGGCGTTCGTCAAGCTGGACCCACGCCAGCTGCAGCGCTCTCCGGTCATGTTGGTGGTCGAGCTGACCGCCATCCTCACCACCGTGCTGTGCTTTGTGCCGGACACCGCCGTGCCAACCTTCGTGGCCGTGCAAATCGCTGTGTGGCTGTGGTTCACCGTGCTGTTCGCCAACTTCGCCGAAGCCTTGGCCGAAGGCCGTGGCAAGGCCCGCGCCGACAGCCTCAAGGCTGGCAGTGAAGGCCTGAGCGCACGCCGCAAGGAGGCCGACGGCAGCTTCAAGGTGGTTCCGGCCGCAAGCCTGCGCAAAGGTGATGTGGTGCGCGTCGCCGCTGGTGAAATGATTCCGGGCGACGGCGAGGTGGTCGAAGGTATCGCCGCCGTCAACGAAGCCGCGATCACTGGCGAATCCGCTCCGGTGATTCGCGAATCCGGCGGCGACCGTTCGGCCGTCACCGGCAACACCCGCCTGGTGTCGGACTGGCTGCTGATCCGCATCACCGCCAACCCGGGTGAGTCCACGCTGGACCGCATGATCGCCCTGGTGGAAGGCGCCAAACGCCAGAAAACCCCCAACGAAGTCGCGCTGGATATCCTGCTGATCGGCCTCACGCTGATCTTCCTGTTGGTGGTGATCACCCTGCAGCCGTTCGCCCACTTCGCCAATGGCAGCCTGCCTCTGGTGTTCCTGGTCGCACTGCTGGTGACGCTGATTCCTACAACCATCGGCGGCTTGCTGTCGGCCATCGGCATCGCCGGCATGGACCGTCTGGTGCGTCTCAACGTGATTGCCAAGTCCGGTCGCGCGGTGGAAGCGGCGGGGGACGTGCATGTGCTGCTGTTGGACAAGACCGGCACCATCACCTTCGGCAATCGTCGTTGCACGGCAGTGGTGGCGGCGCCGGGCGTCAGTGGCCGGGAAGTGGCCGAAGGTGCGCTGTTCGCCTCCCTGGCCGATGACACGGCGGAAGGCAAGTCCATCGTCGAATACCTGCGCGCCCTGCACCCCCAGGCAGAGCCGACGCTGGACGAACTGACCGCAGTCCCTTTCAGTGCCGAAACCCGGCTGTCTGGCGTGGACTATCAGGGCCGCGTTTTCCGCAAGGGCGCGGTGGATTCGCTGCTGGCGTTTATCGGCCAGCAACGTGGCGACCTGCAGCCGGCGTTGTCGCGGGAAATCGACAAGATCGCCCAAAGTGGCGGCACACCTCTGTTGGTGTGCGCCGATGGCAAGTTGCTTGGTGCGATCCACCTCAAAGACGTGGTCAAGCCTGGTATCCGCGAGCGTTTTGCCGAGCTGCGCAAGTTGGGCATTCGTACCGTGATGGTCACCGGCGACAACCCGTTGACCGCCGCCGCGATTGCCGCTGAAGCGGGCGTGGATGACGTACTGGCTGAAGCCACCCCGGAGAAGAAACTCGCGCGTATCCGCCATGAGCAGAACGACGGCCGCCTGGTCGCCATGTGCGGCGACGGCGCCAACGACGCGCCGGCGCTGGCCCAGGCTGACGTCGGTATGGCGATGAACGATGGCACCCAGGCTGCCCGCGAAGCCGCCAACATGGTCGACCTCGACAGCGATCCGACCAAGCTGCTGGACGTGGTCCAGATCGGCAAGGAATTGCTGGTGACCCGTGGCGCGCTGACCACCTTTTCCATCGCCAACGACGTGGCCAAATACTTCGCGATCCTGCCAGCACTGTTCGCCGCGATTTACCCGCAATTGGGCGTGCTCAACGTCATGCATTTGCAGAGCCCGCAGAGCGCGATCCTGTCGGCCATCGTGTTCAACGCGCTGATCATCGTGGTGCTGATTCCCCTGGCTCTGCGCGGCGTGCGGGTGCAGGCGGCGAGTGCGGCGGCGTTGTTGCGACGCAATCTGCTGATCTACGGCCTGGGCGGGCTGCTGGTGCCGTTTGTTGGCATCAAGGCGATCGACATGCTGCTGACGGCGCTGCACCTGGTTTGACCCTGCGGTCCATGGTGAGCGCACTTTGATCGTTCCCACGCTCCGCGCTGATCGTTCCCACGCTCCGCGTGGGAATGACGCCCCGGACGCTCTGCGTCCTGCATCTATCCAGTCAATGTGAGGAGTTTGAAATGACCAACATAATCCGCCCGGCCCTGAGCCTGCTGGTGCTCATGACCCTGATCACCGGCGTGGCCTATCCATTGGTGGTGACCGGCGTCGCGCAAGTCGCTTTCCCGGACCAGGCCAACGGCAGCCTGGTGCGCGATGCCAGCGGCAAGGTGCGCGGCTCCAGCCTGATCGCCCAGGATTTCAGCGGTGATGGCTGGTTCCATCCACGCCCCTCGGCCGGGGCATTCGCGACCGTTTCCAGCAGCGCCAGCAACCTGGGGCCGAGCAACCCCGCGCTGGCCACGCGTATCTTCGATGACGCAAATAAACAACAGGTGCCTGGCCAGGGGCCGGTGCCGTTGGCCTCGCTCACAACCTCCGGCAGCGGGCTCGATCCGCACTTGCCACCGCCGGCAATTGCCTATCAACTGGCGCGAGTGGCAGCCGCGCGAAATGTGCCAGTGTCGACCTTGCAGCGGTTGCTGGACGAACACATCGAAAGCCCGCTGGTGGGGCCACCCGTCGTCAACGTACTGGCACTGAACATGGCCTTGGAAAAACTCTAAAACCCTGTGGGAGGGGGTTTGCTCCCGATAGCGGAGTATCAGCAAACACTATTTCAGCTGAACCACCGTTATCGGGAGCAAGCCCCCTCCCACATGTGATTTGCATTGAGCCTGACTACTTTGATACCTGAAGGACACTATCCGCATGAGCGACTCCGGCCGCGCCGATGCCCTGCTAGCCGATCTGCCCCGCAACGGCCGTGGCCGGCTCAAAGTTTTCCTCGGCGCCGCCCCCGGCGTGGGCAAGACCTACGCCATGCTCCAGGCGGCCCACACCCAGCTGCGCCAGGGTGTGCCACTGATTGCCGGGGTCGTCGAAACCCACGGCCGTGCGGAAACCGAAGCGCTGCTCAGCGGCCTGCCGCAACAACCGCTGCTGCGCAGCGAATACCGTGGCGTGATGCTCGAAGAAATGGACCTCGACGGCCTGCTCGCCGCCAAGCCCAAACTGGTGCTGGTCGACGAACTGGCCCATAGCAACGCCCCCGGCAGCCGGCATGAAAAGCGCTGGCAGGACATTCAGGAGCTGCTCGCTGCCGGCATCAACGTGTTCACCACCGTCAACGTCCAGCACCTGGAAAGTCTGAATGACCAGGTGCGCGGCATCACCGGCGTGCAGGTGCGTGAAACCCTGCCGGACTGGGTGCTGCAAGAGGCTGACGAGTTACTGCTGATCGACCTGCCGTCCCGCGAGTTGTTGGAGCGTTTGCGCGACGGCAAGGTGTATGTGCCCGAACAGGCGCGCGCGGCCATCGATGCGTTTTTCACCCAAACCAACTTGATGGCCCTGCGCGAGCTGGCCATGCAAACGGCTGCAGCCCATGTCGATGACGACCTGGCCCAAGGGTATCGCCAACTCGGCCAGGCTGCCCCGGCGGTACGTGGTCGTTTGCTGGTGGGTATAGATGGCGACGCTCAAGCCGAACGTCTGGTGCGCCACGCCAGTCGAGTCGCCCAGCGTCGGCATTTGCCCTGGAGCCTGGTGCATGTCGACAACGGCCGTGCACGCGATGAGCAGTCGCGCCTGCGCCTGCAAAACGCCCAGCAACTGGCCGAGCGGCTGGGTGGGGAAGTGGTGTTGCTGCGCGCTGGAGAAGTGGCCAAGACGCTGATCCAGCATGCCGGCGAACGCCGCGCCAGCCTGGTGCTGGTCGGTCAGTCGCGTATGCGCTGGCGTCGACGGCTGTTCGGCGGTGGCCTCGCCGCACGCTTGTTGCGCAACGCGCGGGGCCTGGAAATCAACGTGCTCGACAGCGACGATATTCCCGCACCGCCGCGCCTGCCGGATGCGCGTGGGCTGCGCTGGTTCGACTACGCCTTGGCCGTGGTGGCGACCGTTGTCGCGGCCGGCGTGGCCTGGGGCGTGTCCAGCGTATTGCCGTTGCCGAATATCTCGCTGGTGTTTCTTGCAGCGGTCCTGCTGGTGGCGGTGCGCAGCAGCCTGGGGCCTTCGCTGGTGTGTGCGGCCTTGTCGTTCATGACCTACGACTTTCTGTTTATCCCGCCGAATTTTTCCTTTGCCATCCAGCGTGAGGAGGATGTCCTCACCCTGTTGTTTTTCCTGTTGATGGCGGCGCTCACCGGCAACCTGGCCGCCCGCCAGCGTCGGCAACTGCAGGCGCTGCGCGATACTCAGGAAGAAACCAGCGAACTGCTCGACCTGTCACGCAAGCTCACTGCGGCCACAGATCGCCAGGCCGTTGTCAGTGCGGCGGCTCATCACCTGCAAGGCTGGAATGACTTGGATGTGTGCCTGATCAATCGCGACAGCCAGGGCGGGTGGATGATCGAGACCGGCGGCCCGCTGACCCTTAGCGAGGCCGAACGTGCCGCTGCCGACTGGGCTTGGCAGCACGATCAACCGGCAGGCAAAGGCACCGGCACCTTGCCATTTGGGCGTTGGTGGTGGTGGCCGTTGTCGGGTGAAGAGGGCCCGCTCGGCTTGCTGGGCGTCAGCGCGAAGGCCGGCATGGACTTGAGCGGCCAACGTCGCCGTCTGCTCACGGCCTTGAGCCAGCCGCTGGCCCAGGCGCTGGCGCGGGCACAGCTGGGGCAGGAGTTGGAGTCCGCGCGTTTGCACGGCGAAACCGAACAACTGCGCAGCGCCTTGCTCGCCTCCGTATCCCACGATTTGCGCACGCCGCTGACCTCCATGCGCGGCAGTATCGACAGCCTGCTGGCGCTGGGCGAGGCGATCCCTTTGGAGGATCGTCGCGAATTGCTCGAAGGCACCCGCGACGAGGCCGAGCGTCTCGACCGCTATATCCAGAACCTGCTGGACATGACCCGCCTGGGCCACGGCGCGCTGAAGCTGGCCCGCGATTGGGTCTCGCCCGGCGATATCGTCGGCAGCGCCCTTGGCCGATTGCGCGCGGTGCTGGCACCGTTGCAGGTGAGTACCGATGTACCGCCGGAGCTGCCGCTGCTCTACGTGCATGCGGCATTGATCGAGCAGGCTTTGGTCAATGTCATGGAAAACGCTGCGCGCTTTTCGCCGCCCCAGGGCCGTTTGCAATTGAGCGCCGGGGTGGTGGACAGCCAGCTGTTTTTTGCCGTGGCCGATGAGGGGCCGGGGATTCCCGAGGATGAGCGGGCAAAGATCTTTGACATGTTCTACACCGCTGCCCGCGGTGATCGGGGCGGGCAAGGCACCGGTCTTGGCTTGGCGATCTGCCAGGGCATGGTCGGCGCGCACGGTGGGCATATCAGCGTGGCGGATGGCATTGATGGGCGGGGCACCTGCATCACCCTGTTTCTGCCGCTACAATCTCAGCCGGGTTTGGATACTGACCTTTGAACCGGTAGATCTTCGCCTATTGTGGCGAGGGAGCTTGCTCCCGCTGGGCTGCGCAGCAGCGCCAAAACCAATCGGTCGCGACACGTCAGATGCACCTGCCTGACCAGTTTGGGAGCGCTTCGCACTCCAGCGGGAGCAAGCTCCCTCGCCACAACAAGCTCGCTCCTACAATGGTTTGTTTTTTACGGATTTTGATTGGACACCATGAGCCAGACCGCGACGATTCTAGTCATTGATGACGAACCGCAGATCCGCAAATTCCTGCGCATCAGCCTGGCCTCCCAGGGCTATAAGGTGATCGAAGCCGGCACCGGCAACGAAGGCCTCGCCCAGGCGGCATTGAGCAAGCCGGATTTACTCGTGCTCGACCTGGGCCTGCCCGATATGGACGGCCAGCAAGTGCTGCGCGAGTTTCGCGAATGGTCGACGGTGCCGGTACTGGTGCTGTCGGTGCGGGCCAGCGAAGGCCAGAAGGTCGAAGCCCTTGATGGCGGCGCCAACGACTACGTGACCAAGCCCTTCGGCATCCAGGAATTCCTCGCCCGCGTACGCGCGCTGTTGCGTCAGGCACCGGCGGGCGAGGCCCAGGAAGCGGCGCTGAATTTCGGCCCGCTGACGGTTGACCTGGCCTACCGCCGCGTCCTGCTGGACGGCGCCGAAGTGGCGTTGACCCGCAAGGAATACGCAGTGCTGGCGCAACTGGCGCGGCATCCTGGGCGGGTGATTACCCAGCAGCAATTGCTCAAGGACATCTGGGGCCCGACTCATACCGAAGACAGCCACTACCTGCGTATCGTGGTGGGGCATTTGCGCCAGAAGCTGGCGGATGATCCGACCCAGCCGCGGTTTATCGTGACGGAGGCGGGGGTGGGGTATCGGTTGCTGAATGCTTAGGGCGAATAGCGTTTCGCTGCCTGAACTGGCCCCATCGCGGGCAAGCCCACTCCCACATTCGACCCCATGCTCATGTTGAAACCCGGTCCAATTGTGGGAGTGGGCTTGCCCTCGATGGGGCCATCAGCAACGCCTACACTCTCAAGACTGCTCACTCTCATACCGATCCAACGTATCGCTGGCAATTTCCCGTCCCAGCGCGATCAATTCCGGCGCCTTGTAGAACTCGAAAAACCGGCACACCCGCTTTGGCACGTTGATCAGCACGTCTGGCGGGTAGCCGGCGATTTTGTACTGTGCCAATGATGTCTGCATCACCTCGAAGCTCTGGTTAATCAAGTCCAGCAGGGAGGCCGGCCCCACGTTGTCGATGATGAACGAGCCCGTGGCCGACTTTGGCGCACCGGGTTTTTCCGGCGCGGCGGCGGGTTGCTGGGATTCGGGCTCGGCGGACTCCAGCCACGGGTTGATCTCGGCGGCCTGGGCCTGCAAGGCTTCCTGTTCGAGCTTCATCAACTGCTCTGCCTGTTTGCGCCGAAACGGCAGGTGCGAACCCAATGATTTGGCCAGGCTGTTAAAGCGGCTTTTGAAGGCTGGCGGGCGCTGGATCACCGGCAAATGGTAGTGCTTCTGGTTGGTGGCGTTGAGGTTGACGGCAATGATCAAGTCGCAATGGCTCGACACCACCGGCACGATGGGCAGCGGGTTGAGCAAGCCGCCATCCACCAGCATGCGGTTGCCCTGCATCACCGGTGTGAACAGGCTGGGGATCGCTGCCGAGGCGCGCATGGCCTGGTGCAGGCAGCCTTCCTGGAACCAGATTTCCTGTTGGTTGGTGAGGTCGGTGGCCACAGCGGTGTAGGGGATGCGCAGCGCTTCGATATTGATTTCGCCGACGATCTTGCGGATCTGCCCGAATACCTTTTCGCCGCGAATCGCGCCCAGACGAAAGCTCACATCCACCAGGCGCAAGACGTCGAGGTAATCAAGGCTTTCGATCCAGTTCCGGTACTCGTCCAGCTTGCCGGCCGCATAGATCCCGCCGACCACGGCGCCCATGGAGCAGCCGGCAATACAGGCGATGTCATAGCCGCGTCGTTCGATTTCCTCGATCACCCCGATATGGGCATAGCCCCTGGCTCCGCCGGAGCCCAGCACTAAGGCAACACGTTTCTTCATAACCAGACCCTTCGCAAAACAGATGCCCACAATGCACCCATCCAGGGGGCTGCTTCAATCCTCGGTGAGCCCTGGCAATATTTTTCCAGAATCGCGCCTGGGCTCGGGTATGCTCTGGCAATAGGTACTGCGGTTTTCAGGCCAGGGACAAGGCACTTTTCCCTGTAGGTAACGTCTACAGGCTACGACAGATTTTGTATATTTTGAGGTGTCATCAATGAAAGCCTGGATGTGTGTGCCTGTGATCCTGTTGGCCCTGGCTGGCTGTGCCGGGAAAACCGCGTACCGCGACAGCTGCGGGTCGCAGTTGGATGCCGCCTGGAAAGAACTGGACCTGGCCAAGGCCGAGGGTTTTGCCGGCACCGTCAGCTACTCCAAGGCTCTGTCGCTGCTGACCGGGGCCAAGACCCAGCAGCAATTCGAAGCGTTCGAAGGGTGCGCCAACAAGGCCGAGAAGGCACGCTTCTATATTCGTGAGTCACGTGCAGGGCGTTGATGCGCCAGCCCGCGACTGAGGTTTTACATCACAAGGGGAGGGCAGGATGTCAGCGCTGGTCAATCAGTTAGTCGCTCAGGTCATTGGCCTGGAAGTAGGGTTACTGAGCTGCCAGGCTCGTCTTGCTGCCGTCACCGACGATGAAGCGTTGCACGATCTGCGCACCACAGTGCGCCGCCTGCGCAGCCTGTTGCGCCCTTTACGTGGGCTTGCGGGTGTGGAACAGCTGGAAGCGGCCGCCAGCGCCGTCGGCCAATTGACTACGCCGCTGCGTGACCGTGAGGTGCTGGCGGCGTACTTGCATCGGCAAGGTCACGATGCCGCGGCTGATCGGCGTCTGCGCCTGCAACCGGACGCCTATCGCCAGGTGGCGCAGAGCCCTGAGCTGGCGCACCTGCTGCTGATCCTCGATGCGTTTCCACGGTTCCTTCGCGCCTCCCAGCATCAGAAGTTGCTCAAGGGGTTGCGTTCGCGCATTCAGAAGCGCCTGGCCAAGCAATGCAAGGCCCTCGATCACGCGCTGAAGGATCCGGAGCATGATCGCCATCGTTTGCGCCTGCTGATCAAACGCGTGCGCTACGCCGCTGAAGCCTATCCCGAGCTGGACAAACTGCCGGCCAACGCCTTGTCAGGCTTGAAAAAAGCCCAGGGCGCCCTGGGAGATTGGCATGACTGCTGGCAGTGGCTGATCCAGGCCGAGCACCAGGCTGACCTGCAACCCTGTGTGGCGACCTGGCGCGCAACCATGGTCAAGGCCGAGGCGCGGGCCGATCGGGTGCTGGACAAGCTCAGCGCCAATTGTTTCTGAACCGGTCCGGCTTTTGGCCGGAATAGGCGCTGTACCTGACGGGGGTGGTGGTTAAGATCCCTCATCGATTTTCTTGATGTGAGGTCGCCATGCGCTTTAGTGATTTGCTCGACGCTGCTCGCAGCGAACCGCTGGATGTCACCATTCCCGCCGATTGGGCCCAAGGCCGCGCCACCTTTGGTGGTCTGGTCGCTGCATTGCAATACGAAGCCTTGCGTGCACAAGTGCCGGCGGACCGACCGCTGCGCTCCTTGGCGATCACCTTCGTTGGCCCGGTAGCGCCCGATGTACCCGCCAGCTATCAAGTTGAAGTGTTGCGCGAAGGCAAGGCCGTCAGCCAATTGCTGGGCCGGGTGGTGCAGAACGGTGAAGTAGCGACCTTGGTCCAGGCCAGTTTCGGTGCGTCCCGCGAGTCGGCAATCGACGTCAAGAGCGAGCCGCCACCTGCGTTCAAGCATTGGGATCAATGCCAGGAACTGCCTTATATCAAAGGCGTCACGCCCGAATTCATGCGCCACCTGGCAATGCGTTGGAGCGTCGGCGGCCTGCCGTTTACCGGCACTCAATCCCGCGAGATGGGCGGTTGGGTGCGTTTGCGTGGGGATGTGAAAGAAGAGGCGCTGACCGAGGCGCACATTCTTGCGCTGGTCGATGCCTGGCCGCCGGCTCTGCTCCCCTACCTCAAGAAACCGGCGCCGGGCAGCACCCTGACCTGGACCATCGAATTCATCCAGCCACTGCAGCACCTGACCACCCTCGACTGGTGCCAATACCACGTCAACATCGAACACGCCCGCGACGGCTACGGCCATGCCGCCGCGGCGCTCTGGAGCCCGACCGGCGAGTTGATTGCCCTCAGCCGCCAGACGGTGGTGGTCTTCGCCTGATCCTCAATATCGGTGGCGCTGGCGCCAGGCACGCCACCAGCCACCGCTGAACACAAAGTGCGGAAAGGTCACGAACTGCTCGACCACCAGGCGTTGCATCGCATCTTTGCGGTCACTGAACGGCTCACTCGCCTGAGCTTCCAGGCTGTGGCCGTGACGCTGCAGCGCAAGGCCTGCCAGGATACCGATCACGCCGACAGCCAAACTGACCAGACTCAGGCTGAACACACCGGAAACGATCAACAGAAAACCGATGATGAACAGCGGCACGGCGATCAGGTGCAAGGCCAGGTTGGTGGGGTGTTGATGGTTCTGTGGGTAGTTACGCCATTGCCAGGCGGGGAGATTGGGGTGACGTTTGCCCATGGTGGTGAATCCTCTGTCCGTTGAAACAACTTGGAGGGAGTTTAGGTGTAGATGGGCAAGGGTACGAATTAAGGCTAACTATGGAGTTCATAGGGGGGCGCACGCAGAATTTTTAGGGCTAGAAAAAATAGTCATCTGGTCCATTTATGTATACATTCGGATCGCAAATTGAAATTGATTTGGCCTTGAATTCAATTAAAGAGCTTTCGTTGGTCGCTTTAAAGTGGAAATGATTATTTTCTTTGGTAATAACGACAGAGAATACTTCTCTAACGGGAATGTTGTGTATTTTTAACTCGCGAATGCCATGACAATCAATGCCCATTCTGCAGATGTTGTAGCCTTTTCCTTCCCATTTTTTTGGCAAAATATCTGGAAACTCGGGTATGTCGAATCCTAACCCCACAGAAGGTCGATCATTTTCTATTTGCAAAGAAAAAAGAGCGATTTTTCCGATCTCTATGGGCATACTAAAAATCTTTTCAAAAAAAATATTATGATCTAGTTCATTCCAATACTTCATCAGTTTTTCCTAAAGTTGTAATGATCCCTGCCGCCTTCTACGGTTCCGTTTCGAGGCTTTGCAATTGGTCGCAAATTGAAGTGCGCTTTTTGGTCTCCTATTCCGTCCGCCCTACCAAATTTATGCCCGGCAGAATGGTCTTGAATAAGAACCTTAGAACCGTCTGCTCTCGTGAATTGATACACCCTTGAGTATATGGGTCTACCACCCTCATCCAATATGTTCTCATCATTCAAATCAGTCATTTTTTCTATTTTGTACTGTTTCGTCCTTCCGGACTTCGGATTTTTAATCAAATCAGGATTTTGGGTTATCGGTATATTGGCGTCCCTTTTTGCTTGCCTAAACGCACCTTTGCGAGAGTGGTCAGGTATATCCGGTTCAGCAGGTAAAGAGCAGGTCGGTTTTTTCTCGCCTGGGCCGGGACAATTCGCGTTCAGTCCCAGGGGATCAATCCACCCCGTAGGATTGGGCACGTACTGGTATGCGTTGATCCCACCCGCCAGCTTCACCGGATCAGGTGTCAGGTATCGACCAACATCCGGATTGTAGTAGCGATGGCGGTTGTAATGCAGACCGCTTTCCTGGTCGAAGTATTGGCCCTGGAAACGTAGCGGGTTGTCGATTTTGCCTACATCGAGCCGGCTGATTTCGCCGTAGGCACGGTAGTGGGCGGACCAGACGATGTCGCCTTCAGGCGTGGTGAGTTCCTGCGGGGTGCCGAGGTGGTCGAGTTGGTAGTGATAGGGCTTGGTTTCTTGTGGGCCAAAGCCCTCCAGCAGTGCCAGCGGGCGGAAGCTGTCCGGTTCGTAGAGGTAGCTTCGGTGACGTTCCGCATGGTGTTCTGCGATCAGCTTGTCACCTTGCCAGAAGAACTCCGTCGTGATGCCGTCGACGGTTTTGCTGATGCGCCGGCCGAATGGGTCATAGCGATAATTGGCGGTTTGGCCGTTGGGCCTGGTGATTCCAATCAGCCTGTGCTGGCAGTCATAGCGATACTCAGTAACGAGTGAGCGGCCTTTGCCTCGCCGCTCACGGATGAGGTTGCCGAAAGCGTCATAGTCGTAATGATGATCCCCCTGAATCATCAGGCGATTACCCGCAACGATGTCCGGCCCCGGCCGGTTTTGCATGAGCAGATTGCCCGCCGGGTTGTGGCCGAAGCGCTCCTGTACGTCTTGCGAGTGATTGGCGCGGGTCAGGCGCTGGAGCGGGTCGTAGTGGTAAAGGTGTTCGCCTTTGCGGGTGTCGTGCAGGCGGGTGAGGTTGCCGGCTTTGTCGTAGTCGTAGTGGCGTTGGTAAAGGTGGTTTTGTTGCTGGGTGACGGCGTGGGCGTGCAGGCGGTTTTGGTCGTCGTAGTGGTAGTGGCTGAGCAGTTGGCCTTGTTGACGTTGTTGTTCGCGGCCGGCTTTGAACAGGTGGGAAGTCAGTAACGAACCGTTCAGCTCGACGGTGGCGAGGTGGCCGCCTTTGTCGTGGTTGAAGGTGAGGCGGTTGTTGTCGGGCAGGCGTAAATGTTGAAGCTGGCCGCAGGCGTCGTAGCCGTAGCGCAAGGTGCCCCAACCCTGGTGTTCGGCGGTGAGGCGGTTTTGTTTGTCGTATTCGTAGGCCAGGAACCAGTGGCCGTCGTCGACGCTGAGGAGGTTGCCTTGGCGGTCGTAGGCATAGTCGACGGTGCTGCCATCGGGCAGGGTTTTTCGTACGAGGCGACCGGCGTGGTCGCGCTGGTATTGGGTGACTAGCTGACGGCCGTCGTCGCCGTGTTCGGTCTTTTCCTGCAGGTTGCCGTTGAGGTCGTAGGCGTAGGCGGTGCGTTGGCCGTCAAAACCGGTTTCCTGTTGGATCAGGCCGTTGGGGTGGTAGTCGAGCTGGTAGGTTTCGCCGACTTCGTTTTCGATGGTGGTCAGCAGTAAGCGGGCGTTGTCGTAGCGGTACTTGACCTGTGTGCCGTCGGCGTTGATGCGACGGCTGATCAGGTGCAGGCCGTCGGCGTATTCGTAGCGGGTGACGTGGCCCAGTTCATCGCGTTCGGCGATGATTTTTCCGTAGGGGTTGTAGCTGAATTCCCGTGCGGCACCGTCCGGCAGCACCAGGCGCGTTAACCGACCTAAGCCGTCCCATTGATACTGGGTCAGCGCGCCATGCTCATCCTCTCGGGCAATCTGCCGGCCCAAGTCGTCATAGCGATAACGCTTGATCCCACCATTGGGCAGCTGTTCTTCAACGAGTTGCCCGCGCTCATTCCACACCAGCCGATGGCAGCTGTTATCGGGGTACCAAACGCCGGTGAGTTGCCCTTGCTTGTCGTAGCTGTAGTCGGTCGCATGGCCATCCGGATCGATCTGGCGAATGACATCGCCCTGGTCATTACGCTCGTATGTCCAGACCGCCTCACCCCGGCGCATAACCCGTACGAAGCCGTTGTCATGCTCGTAGGACGTCGGCTCGTCATCCCCCGGAAACAGCGCCACCAGGCGCCCGGCGTCGTCGTACTGATAGGCCGTCACCGCGCCCAGCGGGTCTTGCTCGACGGTCAGGCGGCCTTTGTCATCGTAGGATTTGAAGTGCCGGGCGCCGTCCGGGTCGATGCGCTGTACCAGTCGCGCTCGGTCGTCATGGACATAAACCTCTTGGCTGCCATCGGCGTTGTACACGGTGACGCGGCCGTCGTCGCCCCAGGCATAGCGCGTGTCCATCTGCGAAAAGCTGGCCCAGTGCCGGACGCAGCGTGCGGCCTTGCCAGTGCGCTCCCATTCCCAGAAAAAGCTCGCACCACCGGCCAGTTGCCGCTCGAGAATGACGTGTTGCTCGTCGTACCGATAAACCTCGCGTTCACCGACAGCGTTGGTCGCACATTCCAGTCGTCCACTGTCGTCATAGGCGTAGGAAACGACGTTCTGCTCGGTCACCCAAACGAAGGGTTCATGGCCCTTGGCGCGATGAACCTGGTAGTCCACCGCCACAATGCGGTCGAATTCATAACGTAGTAAAAGCGAACGGCCGGCACCGTTATCCAGCCGCTCAATCCGCCCCAACCGATCCCGGAAAATGCGCAACCGGTTGTCATACGCATCGCTGATCGCCGTCAGCACACCGTCGCAAAAGTGGTAGAACCGCGACCCCTGAGCCAGCACCAGTTCATCCGGCAACGACCCCAGGTAAATCGCCGCTTCCGCCAGGCTGTTGGTGATCGCCGGCCGAGCCACCGTCGGCAAGGGCAGGGTGGTCGAGCGGTTTTCATGGTCGGTCCACACCACCGAATCGCCCGACACCACCAGCCGCTGGGCCAGCGCATGACTCCAGCCAAACCCCAACCCGCAATCCACTTCCACCGCACTGGTGCGATACAGCCGCGTCCACTCGAACGGCAAAACTCCATCCAGCGCGCCATCGGTGAGGGTCAGCAGTTCCTCGCCGGTGACCATCGACACCGGGCAACCGTGGGTGACGGTTTTGTCCGCAGAAGCCGCCGCATCCCCCTTCGGGTTCGATGCCACGGCAGGCACATCATCCACCGCCTCCTGGCGAACCAACGCCGTGCGCTGGGTCTTGCGGCGCACCGCCGGCACCGGGTTGGCAACCAACTCCTCACCCGCCTTCAACGACGCCACCGGCACAGCCTTGACCGGCACCGCCGCACTGCTGAGCAACACCGGCTTGGCGGCCTCCACATGCGTTTCCAGCCGCGGCCCTGCAACCTGCCTGGCGAGCGACTCCAACAACGCCCGCGCCCGCCCGGATTTGACATGACTGAGTACCTGGGCCCCCAGCCGAAGCTGGACCCCAATCCCCCGCGTCGCCCAGATCAGCAACAGGTTGATCAGGATTTCACCGGTTATCTCACCCACCAGCTCGTACATTTCGGGCGGCGGCAGCAGGCGTAGCCAGGCCACCACCGCCGAGAGATAAATGAACAGCAGCGGCTCATCACTGAGCACCAGCAACCCCTGGGCAAGCGTGTCTTTGCCCAGCTTGAGTAACTGATCGAGTTCGGCTTGGGAGAGGTACTTCAGCAGCTTTTCGCTGTTGGACTTGAGGTTCGCCAGCAGGTCGACCAGCTCGGTAAGGTTGTCCCACAGGTTGTAGACGGCCTTGCCAATCCCGGTCGCAAAAGCCAAGCCTTGCTTCGCGCTGCGTTTGTAGGCCGCAGCTTTTGCAAAGTCGGCCCACTGAGGTTCGAAGTGCCCACGCCATTGCTGGCGCAGGTCTGCTTCCAGCCCGGCGATCACCGACTGGTAGGACACGTAAAGCGCCTTGACGTGATCTTTGGAAACGTTGGGGTAAAACGTGATCTGGTACTGCTGGTCGCGGGTGCACTCGGGCACTGTAAGAATGCCGCTGGGGCCGATGGTTCGCTGCAGCGGCGCGTCCATGGGCGCGCCGTCCTGGGCGATGGGCTGCAGCGTGACCGGCGTGTTGCCGATCGGCACGAACCGGGTGCTCTCGAACAGATGCACCAGGGTCAGCCCACCCTGGGCCTTGCACTGGGCGACGGTGCGACTGGGCGTGTCGGAAGAGATCGGCGCAACCAGTGCGACGTCGTCACCGACCTTGAACACCTGCTCCACTTGCAGCGCCGAGCCACTTAGAAAGCTGTCGGCCCACTTATCGAAAGTGTTCAGGCAATGGCGGAAATCGCGAAGAACCCGTTCAGCGTCCGGCGCTTCGGGATCCATCGGCGCCAGTACAAAGCTGGCAATCACCGGAATCAAAAGACGCCCCGGACAACCTGGGCGCTAACGAAAAGAACCATCTGCAATCCCTCGCACTGTTTGATCAGGCGAGGGACTTTGCAGCGGTTCGTAGGTAAAAGAAGTCGGCGTTAATCGCGAGGATGAGGAGGAAGTTTCGTCTTGATCTCAGGCAAACTGCGCCTTGGTCGTAGGACTTGGATTAGGGGCTGAACGGTCCTACAGCTTCAACTGCCCAATCGCTTTGCTCAGCTCTGCGGCCAAGGTCGCCAGCTCATTGCTGGTGGTGGCTGAGTCCACTGTCTGCTGCACGGTGTTTTCGGTTACATCACGAATACTCACCACTGCACGGTTCATCTCTTCGGCGACATGGCTCTGCTGTTCGGCGGCCACTGCGATCTGGGTGTTGCTCTCGCGCATCTGCGCCACGGCACCGGTGATTTCGCCGAGCGCGGCACCGGCTTCCTGGGCCTGTTGAACGCAGTCATCGGCCTTGAACGAGCTTTCCTGCATGAAGTCCACCGCATCGCGGGTACCGGCTTGCAACGCCGAGACCATGCGTGTGATTTCGTCGGTGGAGCTTTGTACGCGCTTAGCCAGGTTGCGCACTTCGTCGGCCACCACCGCAAAGCCACGGCCCATTTCTCCGGCGCGGGCGGCTTCGATGGCGGCGTTGAGGGCGAGCAAGTTGGTCTGTTCGGCGATGCTGTGGATCACCCCGACCACGCCGTTGATTTTCTGGCTGTCTTCGGCGAGTTTCTGGATCATTTCAGCGGTCTGTTGCACACCGGTGGACAGTCCGGCAATGGAACGTTGCACGCGGATAACCACTTCCCGGCCGCTGCCGGCGAGGGTGTCAGCGGTTTGCGAGAGATCGCGGGTGGCGCCGGCGTGCTGGGCAATATGGTGAACGGTCGCGGTCATTTCGTTGATGGCCGTGGCGGCCTGGTCGGTCTCGCTTTGCTGGCCGAGCATGCCGTGCTGCACCTCGTTCATGCTGCTGGCCAGCCGCGCGGCGCCTTCGTCCAATTGCCTGGCGGTACGGGCCACGGTGTTGACCACCCGCTGGTAGCCGGCTTGCATGGCGTTGAAGGCGCTGGCCATCTGCCCGACCTCATCCTTGCAGGCCAGCGGCACGCGAGCGGACAAGTCGCCGGTTTTCTCGACATGCAGCATCACGTCCTTGAGGGTGTTGAGCTGGCTGAGCAGAAAGCGGATCAGCAATTGTGAGGCGCCGAGCATCGCAAGCATCAGGATCGCCACTGCCACCGCATAGTTGACGAAGCGCTCGCCGAACACTTGGCGCAGGCTTGGCGCGTAGGCGAGTACGGCGACCTGTTGCCCATCGGCACGGTGGATGACGTCAGCGCCCACCAGCGGATTGATGCCGAACCATGGCAGGTGACTGAGTTCGACCCAGCCGCTGGCGCCTTGCAAGGCTGAAAGATCCTGGCCTGTCCGTTGTGGGATCTGGTCGCGGCTGAAGGTCAGCCAGTTCTCACCAGTGGGCAGTGCCGTGTCAGCCGGCCAGGCGCTGAGCAGCTGTCCCTGGGCTTGCGCTGAAAGCTGCGACGCATGGCTGCGCGCCTGTTGTTCGAGCTGGACGGCATACAGCACCAGCAGCAGGGTGGTGATGAACGCCACCGCGTTGACGGCCCAGAATTTGTACTTCAGCGAGATATTGCTAAGCCAGGCACCCATGGAAGGTTTTCTCTGATAGCGGAAACAGCATTGGCAAGGTGCCATTATTGTGCCGCTATTCAGGAAAGCATTTTTGACATGGGTCAATGCGCCGCATCACTCCACGGCCGGCAAGCCGAAAAAAGCGCGGGCACAGGCGGTGCTGTGCATCGCCAGGTCTTCCATCGTTTCATTGCGATGCAGGGCCACCTCACGCAACACTTCGGTGAGGAAGGCAGGTTCATTGCGGCCGTTTTTCGGCTTGGGGCGCAGCGTGCGAGGCAGCAGGTAGGGCGCGTCACTTTCCAGCATCAAACGGCCTCGGGGAATTTCCCTGACCAACGGGTGCAGATGCGTCCCACGGCGCTCGTCGCAGATCCAGCCCGTGATGCCAATGTGCAGGTCTAGGTCGAGGTAGCTGAAGAGCCCCGCTTGTTCGCCCGTGAAGCAGTGCACCACGGCGGCGGGCAGATGGTCACGGTAGTCCTTGAGGATCTCCAGCAGGCGTTGGTTGGCGTCGCGTTCGTGAAGAAACACGGGAAGTTTCAGTTCGACAGCCAGGGCCAGGTGTTCCTCGAGGACTTTTTCCTGCTGTGGGCGTGGCGAAAAATCACGGTTGAAATCCAGCCCGCACTCGCCGACGGCGCGCACGCGCGGTTCACTGAGCAAGCCGCGCAGACGTTGGGCGCTGGCGCTGTTCCAGTCGCTGGCGGAGTGGGGGTGGATGCCGGCGGTGCTGAACAGACGTTGCGCGCTTTCATCAAGTTTCACGCACAGCTCCAGAGCCTGCTCGCTGCCTTCGACACTGGTACCGGTGAGCACCAGTTGTTGAACCCCGGCGGCGTAGGCGCGCTCGAGGACGGTCGAATGCCTCTCGTCGAAACTGGGGTTGGTCAGGTTGACGCCGATATCAATGAGTTGCATGGTGCTACCTCCGCCTGCGGCCGGAAAGCATATCAGAGCTGTAGATTTATAAGAAAAACGAAGAACTACAATGCGTTATAGCTGTCTTTGAACGTCGCACGCGACATTGTGCCGGGCCTGCTGCCTTTCACCATGTCGCCGTTGCGCGCCTTGCCAGCGCATAAAGCGCTCTGTTTCTGACGTCCAACACCTCGTTTTTCACGAAGGTGATGGCCAGTATCCTTTCCGGAGAGCGGATGATCCGACCCTCGGCGTTGCTTATAGTGTGCGTGACCTTGCTGCTGCCCATGGCGGCGGTCGCACGTCTTGACGGTCCGCTGGAAGTGACGAAGCCCGGCAAGGTGCGTGACCTGGCAGACATCCGTTCCAGCCGCACCCTGCGTGTACTGGTCAACCAGAGCCGCAACAGCTCCGGTGAAGTGCAGGGCCAGGCCATCGGCGTTGAATACCATCGCCTGCGGGCATTCGAGCAATACCTCAATGGCCGTGCCCGTGATGGCCAGGAGATCAATCTCAAGATCATTCCCAAGGCCAAGGAGCAGTTGCTCGGCGCGCTGGCCCGTGGCGAAGGCGACCTGGTTGCCCCTGGCGAATTGCTGGATGTAAAAGCCGCGCACAAGATCAGCACCAGTGACCCTATCGCCAGCGGCGTGCCGTTATGGCTGGTCGGCGTCAAGGGTGAACGACGGTTTACCAAGCTGGAGCAGTTGTCGGGCCGCACCCTGACGCTGACTACCGGCAGTGCGGCGGCAGATGCAATCAGCCAGGTCAATCAGAAGCTGGCCCTGCACAAGCAGCCGCCGATCAAGGTGGAATGGGTTGACCCGAGCCTGGCGGTGGAAGACGTGCTTGAAATGGTGCAGGCCGGGATCTACCACCTGACCATCGTTGAAAAACCGATTGCCGAGCGCTGGTCGAAAATCCTGCCCAGGTTGCGCTTTGACAAACAGGTGGCCATCAGCGAGCCAGGCGACGAGTATTGGTTCGTGCGCCAGGATGCGTCGATGTTGCGGGCGAGCATCGATCGCTTCCTCAAGACCTACCGAACCCCTTCCGATCAGGATGTGGCGTTCCAGCGTATCTATCGACGTCTCTATCAAGTGCGCAACCCGCTGGCCCGGGCGGATCGTCAACGCCTGGAGAAGCTGCGCCCGGTCCTGCAAAAGCATGCGCGCGAGCAGGGCATGGACTGGCTGAACCTGGCTGCACTGGCATTCAAGGAATCTGCGCTGGACCCTGGCGCGCGCAACAGTGGCGGTCCTACCGGTTTGATGCAGATCACGCCTTCGGCGGCGCAGCGGGTGGGCGTGAATAATATCGAGAGTCTGGACAGTAATGTGCAGGCGGGGGCGCGCTATCTGGCGATGATCCGTCGTAAATTCTTCGCCAGTCCCAAGCTCAATGAACGCGAACGCATGGCCTTTGTACTGGCGGCGTACAACATGGGACCAGAGCGGGTGCAGGGCATGCGCACCGAAGCCAGGCGTCGCGGGCTCAATCCCAATCAGTGGTTCTTTCAGGTTGAGCGCATTGCCATGGAGCAGGTAGGAATGGGTGGCGTCAGCTATGTTAATAGTGTCAACAAGTACTACCTGGCGTTCGATCGGGAACGTGAGTCCCTGGAGCCGTCAATGGGGAAAATCGTGTCACGTAAGTAATCGATTTTATCGATGTTTATAGTGCAATTTTTCGGCTTTTATCATTGTTTAAACTGATTAATATAGCGGCCAACCAACCCCCTACCTGAAAAAGGATTTACCCCATGAGCCCACTGATCACCCGTGTCCTGTCCACTCGCGCCGGTTATGGCCTGACTGTTCTGCGTATTTTTGTCGGCATTATTTTCGCTGCCCACGGCTCGCAGAAACTCTTCGGCTGGTTTGGCGGCGGTGGTCTGGCGGGCACCGCACAGTGGATGGAAAGCATCGGTCTGGCACCGGGCATGTTGATGGCCGTGTTGTCAGGCGGCACCGAGTTCTTTGCCGGGCTGGCGCTGATCATCGGCCTGCTCGCACGCCCTGCTGCATTGGGCCTGACCTTCCTGTCGCTGGTGGCGATTTTTTCGGTGCACATTCATAACGGGCTGTTCATGGCCAACAATGGTTATGAGTTCGCACTTGCCCTGCTTGGCGGCTCGCTGGCGGTGCTGTTCGAAGGCGCCGGCAAACTGTCGGCCGACCGCGCCATCGCCAACTGACCGTTTCGCAACTCTTGGGAGGCCCGCCGTGTGCGGGCCTTTTCGTTGCTCGGGATTCTTGACACTGCCCCGCCAGCTTCTCTAGGATGCTGCTCATGCGCCGATTTAAACAGCTAATTGCGGGGCGCCACTGGACTCGATGCAGTCCGACAGAACCATGCCCTCATCAGTAGGCACGGTTCGAAATACCGCTAAAGCGCTGGTTCGGTGTTGCCTCTCACCTGCCCGCAGACTTTTGAGGTAGAGACACGACACGATGAATGCACCACGCCCCCTGATACGCCTGGCCCCGATCACTGCGGACCTGACTCAACGCAACCCGAAAATCCTCTTGGGCGGCAAGCACCAGCCGACGCTGCTGCGTTACCTGGATGGCTGGCCCCGTCGCACCGGACGGCCTTCGGCGTTCTTGATCCAGTTCGTGGAAGACGGTGACTCCCTGGCGCGTTTCGCCAATAACAGCTTTGACCTCGCCGTGATCCAGGCACCCAATGCAGACAATGCCGAAGAGGTGATCCGCCAACTGACGCGTATCGCCCGGCAAGGCCTGATTGCCCGTCGTTGATTCCCCGCGCGACGTGTTCAGCTAAACGCCGCAGGCGGCCATCGGCGTCGACACAGGCAGCGGTAACGTACCCAGGCTATCAGACACAATATCAGTGGTACCGTCGCTATCAGCAGCAGCTTGATGTTGCGTTCGAAGCGCTGCAGCGGCGCATAGGCCTGAGTCTTGAGGGCGTGAAGTTCCATGGGCAGGCGCAGGCGTTCTTTGTTGAGCGCTTGCAATTGGGTATTGGTGTCTACGGCCTGGGTACCCAGGCGAGAAGGCTGCGGGTTCATTCGCTGCCAGGCTTGCTCGGTCTGCTCAAGCCGACGCTCCAGTTCTGCAGCCCGTTCCTGGTAGGCCTGTGCAGCGGCTTCACGCATGGGCTCGAGCGCGCTGAGTGGGCGCGACGTGATGCGCGGGCGAATATTCGCAAGTTCTGCGGGAGCCGCCAGGTTATCCAGCGTGTTCAACACGAACCGCAGGTTGCCATTGGCGGTTGTCCGGCTGACAGCGTCCGCAAGTAGGTCGGTATCGGCCACCACCACCACTTCGATCCGCGCGGCTTTTTGTAAGCCTGGCGGCTGTCCTGCGACACCGTCAGGAAATGCCGAAAAGGCCGGTCCCTCGATACGGGCGGCAATCACATGACGCTGACCTGCAGTGGAGGCTTCTTCGATGAGCGATTCGAACTGCGTTGCCCAAGCGAAACGCGCCGCGTCCAGCAGTGCAGACTGTCGAGAGCTTTGCAGCAGAGGTGTAAATGTCGTCCGGCTTTTTCGCGTGCGCAACAGCGCACCACTGCTTGATACGCTCAGGCTGTCCAGTTTCCAGCTGCTGATGTCGTGCGCCGTCATTGCCTGTCGTGGCAGTTTTAACCTGGCGGGGTGCACGACCGCGGGCGTGCCTGGGCCGAGCGACGCCGAGGAGGCGTAAAGGCTGTCAACCACTAGCGTGTCCGCGGGCATGCGTATGCCCCATGTGGCCAATAGAGCGTTGAACTGGGAGTCTACCGAGATGGGTTCAGCCCCCATCTCGCTCACCGGATCAATGAAAAGCATCAGCTTGCCGCCGCTCAAGACAAACTGCTCGATGGCGTAAAGCGTTTGTTCGGGGAGCGCGCTTGGCTGTACGACCATCAAGCTGTCTATCGATGGAGGCACTTGGGCAATGTCCGATGCCAGCTCCACCAGGTTGAAATGTCCGCGCATCTGCTCCATCAACTGCCCGGCGGACTCATTCAATGGCAACGCGGACAGCAGACCAATGCTGGGCCGTTGCGGGCGCATCAATTTGTCGATCAAGTGGCTGATTTGATACTCGAGCAACGGTTCGTCGTCGGGGTTGAACGCGTCAATGCGTTGCGTGCCCTGGCCGGCACGTGTGCCGATAAGGCCAAGGTACCCGTAGGTGTCATCCAGGCCGAATAAGCTGGCTTTGTAGGCATCTTCTGAAAAAGGAATGGGATCAATAACATGCAAATTGATCATGCCGTCGGCTGCTGTTTCGAATTCCTGGAGCAGGTCTTCTATGCGTTGACCGAAGCGTTTCATGATCCGGCTTTTGTCCGGCGCAGTGAGGGAGTTGAAATAATACAAGTCCAGTGGTCTTTCAAGTGTCGCGAGCAGCTGCAGCGTCGGTGGCGATAAGGTGTGAACTTTTTGTTGTGAAAAGTCCCAGCGGATGTCAGGTAATTTGCTTATCCAGACCAGATTGAATGCCAGGAACAGTAGCGACATGACGATCAATGTCATGCCCAAACGAAGAGCGGATCGCATCAGCGACTTTCCTTCTCAGCTGTTTTTATAGTTGAGTGTGGCAATGGTTGCAGAGAGAAAAGCAACGATCATGCTGATAAAATACAAGCCGTCATGAAGTGTGATTTTTCCGTTGTCCATAGAGCTGAAGCGGGCAATCGGGTCAAGTTTCATCATGCTGTCAACTATCCAGATCGGTGCCTGATGTTCAAGTGCATCCATGACGGAAAACAGTCCGCTGATGGTCAGAAGCAAGCCCATCGTCATCACGAAGATAACCACGCGCTGGTGGGTGAGTGCGCAAATAAAACAGCCGACAGACAGGTAACTTCCCGCCAGTAGCCAACTTGCCAGAAATTGTGAGGCGATCACACCGTCATCCGGCGTTCCAAGATAATGGGCAGCAATCACCAGGGGGAAATTCAGCAACAGAGCAATGCTGCATACCGCCCAGGCTGCCAGGAATTTTCCGATCACTCGTTCTGCTGAGGTGATGGGCAGGGTTTGCAGCATGTTGGAGAAGCTCTGGTTGTGCTCGTCATGCCACAAGTGCACTGACAGGCTGGGTATCAGCAGCAGATAGAGCCAGGGGTGCAGCTCGAAAAAAGCCCGCAGGTCACTGCTGTCTCGCTCCATCCAGTGGTTGCTGTGCAACCCAAGCGCCGTGCATAGCACAAGGAAAACCGCCACGCTCAGGTAGGTGCTGGGGGTGCAGGCATAGCTGGCGAGTTGGCGTTTGAAAAGCAGTGGCAGCAGTCTCAATGGGATACCTCGTGGCTCAGGTGATGAACGACATCGTTCAGGCGACCTGGCTCTAGATGCAGTGACGTTATGTTCCAGCCGCGATGGGCGATGAGTGCATTGATGGCGGGAAAGATCGTATGCCCGGGCTTGGCCAGAACGGTCACTTTGCCTGGGCTTTGCCAGTCTTCTTCGATGCCGGCGACTCCAGGCAACACCGCCAGTGCGAGTAGATCCAGAGGTGGATCCGCTGCGAGCGTCACTGCCTGGAAATGCCGAGAGCTGCGCTGCAAGTCCGTCAGCGAAGCGTCGGCAATCAGTCGCCCGTTTGCGATGACCAGGGCGCGGGTGCAGATGTCGGACAGCGAGTCGTAGTGGCGAGACGCGATGATGATGCTCATTTCCTCGCTCAAGGACTGAACAATCGCCCTGAACTTGAGCCGCTGCTCGGCATTCAACCCTTCGGTTGGTTCGTCCAGCAGGAGCACGCTGGGAGCGTGCAGAATGGCTTGCGCAATCGCGACTCTGCGCTTCAAACCAAGGCTGAGCACGTCGACGGGGCAATTGAGCACCGGGAGTAGCTCCAATCGCGTGGCGACACGGTCCACATGCCTGCGTTTTTCGGCGCCACTGAACCCGCGAGCGGCGGCGACAAAGTTCAGGATGCCCGTGACCGACAGCGCATGATGGCTGATGCCCTCCTGAAGCTGGTAGCCCACGGCTTGCCTGGCGCGAACTGAATGGGTTTGGGTGTTGAAACCTTCAATACTGATGTGCCCGCTCGTGGGCCTGGTTATGCCGCAGATCAAATTCAGCAACGTCGTTTTACCGGCGCCATGCTCTCCAAGCAGTCCCACGCATTCCTGGTGTTGGGCACAGAATGAAAAGTCGCGGATCACACTTTTTTTGCCCAGGTACTTCGTCAGGTTGCTGACCTCAATCATAGAATTACCGAATCAATTGGGCGGAGCTTGAGTGAAGTTTCATCGTATGTAGCGCTGCGTTAAAAAGATTACGTTTAATACCTGGGCTTGGGAACGCAGGGTGCATTTAATAAGTAAAGTCCTACGCTTGAATTGATTACTCCCTGAAACAATTGGTGTGTTCTAAGTGTTTAATAATGGTCGGATATTGGTTTGATATTTATATAAGGTTTTCTTTTTCAATGAGGCCCGATTGCCATGATGCTTCTACGTACCCTTGTTCTTGAGCGCAGCGGCGAGGATGCTCCGGTCAACGGCGCACTGCTGTGTGGATTCGCTGTCGAGCAGACAGCCTCCAACTTCCTGGCGTATAGCCTGGATGAAGAGGCGGAGCCGGGTCACTCCAGGGTGTATATCGCGGCGCTGCGCAAAAAGCTCGAGCGTTACTTTCTAGGTGGGGTCGAATCCAAGGAGGACCTGCAAGTCGCAATGCAGGTCTTCAAGCAAATTCTGATGATGGCGGCCGCGCCAGGCAATAAGGAAAGTGCCACTGCGCAGTCTCAGGCTGCATTTCACTTCATTGATCTGAAAGGCTGCAGGTTGCCGCCAGCCAGGCCCGAAGACCATCATTCAGTGATCGTCAAGAAAGCGCTGGTGATGAAGGTGATTACGTTGGGCATGTCGGCCCCTGCAGCGCCCGCGATTGAAAGCAGTGCCGTCATCGTGCCGTCCATTCGTTTTTCATCGCAAATGGTTGCACCGCCCCGAGGCAAGAGCCGGCCAACGTCCGTCCCGCCGCCCGTAGACGAAGACAGTGTTGAACAACAACCCCATTCGCAGGTGACGGTCCCCGAGGTCGCGCAGGAGCCGGCCGAACCCCGGGCGCCGTCAGCTCAGCCAGAACATGTCGAAACCCAGTCTGTTGCCGTCTCTGCGAAGGAAGATACTTCCATGCTCGAGATAGACAGTACGTTGAGCAACCTCGCCAGGGTTGCTCAGGAACTGACGCAAAAAAAACTTGCAGTCATCGAGCGCGAAGAGATGCTCGAACAGTGGCAGGCTCGACTGCAACAACAGCAGACTCAGCAGGATGAAGAAAACCGAACGTTGGAGCAGCGCCGTTCGCGATTGCAGGAGCAAGCGCTGGAGGTGAGTCGCAAGACTGAAAAGGTGGTGCAGGTGATGTCGCAGCTCTCGTTGATGCGACAGCAGCTGCAAGGCGCGCTTGTTGAACTGGATCAGGTCCTCGAGGGGCAAAGCTGAGGTGATGAGTCAGTCGGCCTGGATACTTTGTCCCGTTGATTTATCATCGATCCCCACCAGCCGGTGCCAGGGTATGATGCGCCGGTCTGTAGACACTATTGGACATTGCCTGGGGATATGCGCGTTTGAGTACCAAGCTGATTA
Organism: Pseudomonas sp. MUP55; assembly: GCF_034043515.1. Lineage (NCBI taxonomy): Bacteria > Pseudomonadati > Pseudomonadota > Gammaproteobacteria > Pseudomonadales > Pseudomonadaceae > Pseudomonas > Pseudomonas sp. MUP55. The sequence goes on from NZ_CP138214.1 coordinate 1,840,333, forward strand.
CCAAAGAAGGCCACGAAGCGCTGAAAAAGGAGCTGGACTACCTTTGGCGTGAGAAGCGCCCGGACACCACGCGCAAGGTTACGTGGGCAGCTTCCCTGGGAGATCGCAGCGAAAACGCGGATTACCAGTACAACAAGAAGCTGTTGCGTGAGATCGATCGGCGGGTGCGCTACCTGCGCAAGCGCCTCGAAGATATGCGCGTGGTGGAGTACATGCCCGAGCAGGAGGGCAAGGTATTCTTTGGGGCATGGGTCGAGGTGGAAAACGAGCAGGGCGAGACCAAGCGTTTTCGCATTGTGGGTTATGACGAGATCTACGACCGGATGGACTACATCTCGATCGACTCCCCCATGGCACGGGCGCTACTGCGCAAGGAGGTGGACGATGAAGCGATCGTGCAGACTCCGGGCGGCGAGGTGTGCTGGTGGATTACCCGGATTGAATATGTGAAGTAGCAACGGATGGCCCTTGCTCTGAATGGAGCAAGGGCCATCAGCGTTTTCAGCCCTCGCGCAGCACCGTCAGTGGGCTGGCGTTCAGCGCGCGGCGTGTACCGAACACGCCGGCGGCGCCTATCAGCAGCGCACCGATCACCGGCAGCAGCAATAGCCAGGGGTGAGGGTGCCAGGCCAGATCAAAGGCATAGCGGTACAGCACCCAGGTCACTAGCTCAGTACCCAGTGCCGCCAGCAATCCACTGACCGCCCCCAGCAGGCCGAACTCGATGCGCCGAGCCTTGACCAGCAACCTGCGCTCGGCACCCAGCGCACGCAACAGCGCACCTTGGCGAATCCGTTCATCCAGGGTGGCCTGCAAGCCGGAAAACAGCACGGCCATGCCTGCTGCAAGCACGAACAGCAGCACGTATTCCACCGCCAACGTCACCTGGGCGAGGATGCTGCGCAGTTGTTCCAGCAGGGCCTCGACCTGCAGGATGGTAACCGCCGGGAAGGCTCGGGACAGGTCGACGATCTGCTGGTCATGCCCAGGGGCGAGGTAGAAGCTGGTCAGGTAAGTCGTTGGTAAGTCCTTCAAGGTGCCCGGTTGGAAGATCATGAAGAAATTGGGCTGGAAGTTGTCCCAGTTGATGGTCCGCAGGCTGGTGACCCGTGCCTCGCGATTCTCGCCGCCGATGGTGAATACCAGATGGTCGTTGAGCTTGAGCTTCAGGCTTTCGGCCACCTTGGCTTCCACCGATACCCCGGGAATCTCATCGCCCGGTTGCGCCGTCCACCAGGTGCCTGCCGTCAGTGCGTTGCCTGGGGGCAGGTCAGCGGCCCAGGTCAGGCTCAAGTCCCGTTGCACGGCGCGGTCACCGCTGGAGTCCTTGCTGACAATCTCTTGTACGGGTTCGCCATTGATGCTGATCAGTCGACCGGGCACGACGGGATAGAGTGGCGCCGATTGCGCTTGAACCTCCAGAAGGCGGGCGCCAAAAGCGTCCTTGTCGGCCGGCAGGATATTGAGCGCAAAGTAGTTGGGCGCATCCTTGGGCAGCTGGTTCTGCCAGGTGTCGAGCAGCTCGCCGCGCAGCAGGGCGATCAAGCCCATGGATAACAGGATCAAGCCAAACGCCAGGGACTGTCCGGCTGCCGCCAATGGATGCCGCAGCAATTGACCCAGGCCCAGTCTCCAGGGCAAGGAGGCGCGCGCCAGTAACCGACGCAGGCTTTGCAGTAACAACAGCAGCAACCCGCCGAGGATCAGTGCTGCCACCACGCCACCGCCCAGTAACGCGAAGGTCAGCACCAGGTCGAGGCTCAGGCGCCACATGATCAGGCCCAGGGCAAAGAGGGCCGCGCCATACACCATCCAGGTGCTCGAGGGGATCGGCAGCAGGTCACGACGCAATACCCGCAGCGGCGGCACCCGTCCCAGTGCGGCCAGGGGGGAAGGGCAAAGCCTGCGAGGGCGACGAGCCCGGTGCCGATACCGGCAATCGCCGGCAGCAACCCGCCGGGTGGTACGTCTGCAGGCAACAGGTCGTGCAGGAAGTAGAACAGGCCAAATTGCGCGAGCCAGCCGAGGACGGCGCCGGCCAGGCTCGCCAACAGGCCCAATACGCTCAGTTGCAGGCTGAACAGTAGCATGGTTTCGCGTCGCGACAGCCCGAGGCAGCGCAGCAGGGCGCTGGCATCGAAGCGGCGGCTGGCAAAGCGGTTGGCCGAGAGCGCCACCGCCACACCGGCCAGCAACACCGCCACCAGGCTGGCCATATTCAGGTAACGCTCGGCCTTGCCCAGGGCGCCGCCGATCTGCTGATTACCATCGCGCGAGTCCTGCAGTCGCTGGTTGGCTGCGAGGCCCGGCTTGATCAGATCGCGATAGGTTTGCAGCGCCGTGCTGCCGGGAGGAGCGCGCCACAGTTCGCGGTAGCTCACGCGGCTGCCCGGCTGGACCACGCCAGTGGCGTCCAGGTCGGCCAGGTTGATCATCACCCTGGGCGTGAGGCTGTAGAAGTTGCCGGCGCGGTCGGGCTCGTAGGTGAGCACGCGTGACAGGCGCAAGGTCTTCATGCCGACATCGATACTGTCGCCGACCTTCAGGTCCAGCGCTGTCAGCAGCCGTGCTTCCACCCAGGCTTCGCCGGGTTTGGGCCCACCGCCTGGGGTTTCGGCTCCAAAGGGTTCGCCGGTACTTTTGAGCTCGCCACGCAGCGGATACTGTTCGTTGACCGCTTTGATGCTGGAGAGCTGGATGCCGTTGTCCGCGGCGATAACGCTGGAAAACTCCACGATGCGCGCATGATCCAGGCCCAGTTCGGTACCGGATCTGATTTGCTCGGGGCGGGCCGGCGAGCTGCCTTCGAGCACCAGGTCCGCGCCCAGGAACTCGGTGGCGCGCAACAGCATGGCGCCGTTGAGGCGTGCGCCGAAGTAGCCGATAGCGGTACTGGCGGCCACGGCCACCAGCAGGGCGAAGAACAAGACGCGCAGTTCACCGGCGCGGGCATCGCGCAGCAACTGGTGCATGGCAAGGCTGAACAGACGTAACAGCGGCAGGCGTGCCATCAAGGCTCCAGGGGCGCGACCATCAGGCCGGCTTCAAGGCGGATCAGGCGTCGGCAGCGATGGGCCAGGCGCTCGTCGTGAGTAACCAGTACCAGGGTCGTGCCGCTCTCTTTATTGAGTTCGAACAGCAGGTCACTGATGCGCTCGCCGGTATGGCTGTCGAGGTTGCCGGTGGGTTCGTCGGCAAACAAAACATCCGGCTCGGCGGCGAATGCGCGGGCAATGGCGACACGCTGCTGCTCGCCGCCGGAAAGCTGGCGTGGTGAATGGGTCAGGCGCTTGCCCAGGCCGACGCGCTCCAGCAGATGCGTGGCGCGTTCGCGGGCGTCCTTGCGGCCGTCGAGCTCCAGCGGCAGCATGACGTTTTCCAGTGCATTGAGGCTGTCGAGCAGTTGGAAAGACTGGAATACGAAGCCCACGTGTTCGGCGCGGATACGCGCGCGCTGGTCTTCGTCGAGGCTGCTCAGGGCTTGACCGGCCAGGGTGACTTCACCGCTGCTGGGCAGGTCCAGGCCCGCCAGCAGGCCGAGGAGGGTGGATTTGCCGGAACCGGAGCTGCCGACGATAGCCAGGCTATCGCCCTTGTTCAGTTCCAGGCTCAGTTCGTGCAGGATAGTCAGTTCACCTTCCGCGCTGGGAACCACTTTGCTGAGGTTTCGCGCGGTGAGAATGCTTGCGCCCATGGAGAATCCGATGCGAATGTGGTTTTTGAGTGCTGGCCTGGCCTTGATGTGCATGGCCCAGAACGCAGCGGCGGGTACAGTCCTGATCGTTGGCGATAGTATCAGTGCCGGTTTCGGCCTGGATACCCGCAAAGGGTGGGTTGCCCTGCTGGAGCAACGGCTCAAGCAGGAGGGTTTTGACGATAATGTGGTCAATGCGTCGATCAGTGGCGACACCAGTGCCGGAGGCCTCGCGCGTTTGCCTGCGGCACTTGCAGCGCATAAACCGGATGTAGTGGTGATCGAGCTGGGTGGCAACGATGGCCTGCGCGGTCAGCCGCCGACGCAATTGAAACAAAATCTTGCTTCGATGGTCCAGGCGTCCCAGGACAGCGGCGCCAAGGTGCTGCTGCTGGGCATGCAGATCCCGCCCAACTATGGCAAGCGTTACGTCGACGCGTTCGCCAAGGTATTCGGCGAGGTGGCAGAGGAAAAAAAGGTACCGCTGGTGCCGTTTTTCCTGGAGGGCGTAGGTGGTCATCCCGACTTGATGCAAGCGGACGGGTTGCACCCGGCGGTCGCGGCCCAGGGCAAGTTGCTGGAAAATGTCTGGCCGACGCTGAAACCGCTGTTATGACGCTTTTCTACCGGCAGGCTTTCGGCTAAGGTGGCGCCCCCCCGATTTGGAGCCCCCGATGTCGCGTCCTGCCTGGTCCCTGTTTAACTATCAACTGATCGAGCCGGACGAGCAGCTGGATCTGTTCGCCTGCCAGGAAGTCCGGGTGCATCTGGTGGCGCGTCAGCTGGAGCTGGGCGGCTCGATTGACCGCACGCTCTGCGGCACCTTGTTACCGGCACAACCGCTCTGGTCGTCGGTGGACCGTTCGATCTTCCAGGACCAGCGGTTGTGCCCGTTGTGCAGGGCCATTCTCGAGTCGCAAAAGCGCGGTACACCGCCGATCTGGCCAGAGCTGCGCTTCGAACTCTAGCGCGGGCGGCTTGATGCCAGGTCCGCGCTTGACGTATACAATCAGTCTTTTCCTACCGTCGTTCTGCGAAGGATTTTCCGGATGTTGTCGCGCCTCTCCGTCGTTACCTGCTGCCTGTCTCTCGCTGCGCTTTGTGCGGCAGGTTCCGCGCAAGCCCTGCAGTTGCCCTTGCCGCCGCCCGGTGAGGACATCGTCGGTGAGGTCCAGGTGATCAAGGCCAAATACGAAGACACCTTTGCCGACCTGGGTACTACGTATGACCTGGGTTATTCGGAGATGGTCGCCGCCAACCCAGGTGTCGATGCCTGGTTGCCTGGGGCGGGCACGGACATCGTGCTGCCGACACGTTTCATTCTGCCGCCGGGGCCGCGTGAAGGTATCGTGATCAACCTTGCGGAATACCGGCTCTACTATTATCCCAAGGGGCAGAACGTGGTTTACACCTTTCCTTTGGGGATTGGTCGTGAAGGCTGGGGCTCGCCAATTGCCCACACCAGCATCATTGCGAAGACGCCGAACCCTACCTGGACGCCACCTGCCTCGATCAAGGCCGAACATGCGGCCAACGGTGATCCGCTGCCCAACGTGGTGCCTGCTGGCCCGGACAATCCGCTGGGTCCGTTCAAGTTCACCCTCGGTACGCCGGGGTATCTGATTCACGGCTCCAACATGAAATTTGGTATCGGCACGCGTACCAGTCACGGTTGTTTCCGTATGTTCAACAACAATGTGCTGGAAATGGCCGGCATGGTGCCGGTCGGCACGTCGGTGCGTATCATCAACGATGCGTACAAATTCGGCAGCGCCGGCGGCAAGGTCTATCTTGAAGCTCACACACCGTTGAATGACGATGGCACGCCTTCGGTGGTCGACAAGCACACGGCGGTCATCAACGCCTTGCTCAAGCGTGAGGACCTGGCCAATAGCCTGCGGGTAAATTGGGACCAGGTACGTGATGTAGTCGCGGCTGAGGATGGCTTGCCGACAGAAATCGGTGTGCCGGGCGTCGCTCCGGTGGCTTCCAGCGCGCCGGTTGATTTTCAATAGACGCCCAAAGCTCTGATGCCAGTCAGTTGAGGCTTTTTGTAGGAGCGAGCTTGCTCGCGAAGAACTCAGGGCCACCGCGTTCATCCAGAATGAACGCGTTGCCTGCACGTTTTTCGCGAGCAAGCTCGCTCCTACTGTCTGGCGCAGCAGATTCCAGGCAAAAAAAAGCCGACCCATAAATGGATCGGCTTGATAACAACCCCGAAGGATTATTACTTGCGGCTTGCTTTTTCAAGCATGCGCAGAGCGCGCTCGTTAGCTTCGTCAGCAGTCTGTTGTGCTTTTTGAGCAGCAGCCAGAGCTTCATCAGCTTTACGGTAGGCTTCGTCTGCACGAGCCTGGGAGCGAGCTGCTGCATCTTCCGTTGCAGTCAGACGAGCTTCGGTTTCTTTGGAGACGCTGCTGCAACCGGTGGCCAGAACTGCGGCCAGAGCCAGAGCAGAGAATTTCAGAACGTTGTTCATCGTGTTCCCCTTCAAGGACTTTCTATTAGATGGCTACTGTCTCAGAGTGAGCCAATAGCCGGCGTACATACTACCCATTACTTGTAGTAAGTAAACTGACGTTGCGCAAGAAGCAAAAAAATTCTCGCACCGAATCTATTTTGGCTAACCTTTTGAAGGTTTGTATAAAAACTCGCCAGATTTTTTCATTCTGTCGAAGATTGGATCCAGGCTGAAAGCGCCGGCCCACGTGCGTCAAGCTGTGTGAGTAGATGAAATTTTATATATGCGAGCTGGCACTTGCGCTGCGCTTGCTCGTTTCGCTTCAAGCATCTTTTGCTCATCTAGAGGTGACTTTAACAGCGCCAGTTCGTCTCAAGCTTCAACTGCCGGCAATGTTCAGGCTTTCGATCATCCGATGGTCGAGACGCTTTCTAATAATCCACCCGCGGCAGGGGATGACGAGTGTGCCTTGAGCAATTGCTGGATTGGTGCCTACTATTCCCTACGTGCAGGTGTGAGCGCTCAGGGTTTTCTCGCTGTCGAAACCGGCACGGGGTGGCGTAGATGTTCCTTCGCCGGAAAAACATCGGTAAGGTAGGGTCAATATTCAAGACCCGCGAGGAGTAGTGATGAGCGAGGCGTTGTCCATCCACCATGACCAGGCTGGTCATCAGTTCGAGACCAATGTGGACGGTCATCGTGCCTATCTGACCTACATGGACCTCGGAAAACAGACCCTGGATATCTATCGCACGTTCGTGCCCAACGCATTGCGCGGGCGTGGCATTGCCGCTGCGTTGACCGAAGAGGCATTGAAATTCGCCGAAGAGTCAGGCTACACGGTCATCCCGTCCTGCTCTTATGTGGAACGCTACATGGAGCGCCACCAGCGCCATGCCGCAAAGCTGTGAATCAACAGCCATAAAAAAACGCCGGGTTTAGCCCGGCGTTTTTGTGTGCGCCTGATTCACAGGCACGTGTAGCTTCAGGTACGTTTGCGTTTGGGCAATACGTCCTTGAGCTTGGCATGCATGCTGCGCAGGGTGTTCTCGGTAGTGGCCCAGTCGATGCACGCGTCGGTGATGGACACGCCGTATTGCAAGTCGGCCAGGTCTTTTGGAATGGCCTGGCAACCCCAGTTCAGATGGCTCTCGACCATCAAGCCGATGATCGACTGGTTGCCTTCGAGGATCTGGTTGGCAACGTTTTCCATCACCAGTGGCTGCAGGGCCGGGTCCTTGTTGGAGTTGGCGTGGCTGCAATCAACCATGATGTTTGGCTTGATCTTGGCCTTGTTCAGCGCCTGTTCGCACAGGGCGACGCTGACCGAGTCATAGTTGGGCTTGCCATTGCCGCCGCGCAACACCACGTGACCGTAGGCGTTGCCCTTGGTCGTGACGATGGACACGCCGCCTTCCTGGTTGATACCCAGGAAACGGTGAGGGCTGGAAACCGATTGCAGTGCGTTGATTGCCACCGTCAGGCCGCCGTCGGTGCCGTTCTTGAAGCCCACGGCCGAGGACAGGCCGGACGCCATTTCGCGGTGCGTCTGGGACTCGGTGGTGCGGGCACCAATGGCCGACCAGCTGATCAGGTCCTGCAGGTACTGCGGAGAGATCGGGTCCAGCGCTTCGGTAGCGGTGGGCAGGCCCATTTCCGCCAGGTCCAGCAGCAGCTGACGACCGATGTGCAAGCCGTCCTGGATCTTGAACGAGTCGTCCAGGTACGGGTCGTTGATCAAGCCTTTCCAGCCCACCGTCGTGCGCGGCTTCTCGAAATAGACGCGCATTACCAGGTACAAGGTGTCGGACACTTGCGCCGCCAGCACCTTGAGGCGTTCGGCGTATTCGTGGGCGGCCTTGAGGTCGTGAATCGAGCAAGGCCCGATGACGACGAAAAGGCGGTGGTCGGTGCCGTCGAGAATGTCACGGATGACTTCGCGGCCCTTGGTGACGGTCTGCAGGGCAGCGTCGCTCAGGGGGATTTCGCGCTTGAGCTGATCGGGCGTGATCAGGGTCTCGTTGGATTCAACGTTAAGGTCATTGATCGGTAAATCAGCCATCGTGTTACTCGTCAGGGTCACGGGTGCCGGCCGCCAGCTATCCCCGTGCGGCGGAGCACAGCATGATTTGGATGCAGGGGGGAGGAACCTTAGCGCGTAACACCGGCCCGCGACAATGGGCAAAGCCCGCTTTAATCCAGCACAGGCTGCACAACGGCCTCGTGGGAGAACTCACCGGCGTGGCGCGACACCCAATCGCGGGCCAAGGCTTCCAGTTGCTGGGGCGTGGCCTCGGCAGCCTCGTGCAGGCGGCAGTAGCGTTCGATCTGGCACACTTGCTCGCCCATTCGCGCGCCAAACAGGGCATGCTCATCGGTAAAACTGATGCCGATGCGATAGCCAGCCTCCGCTTTGCGACACCATGCGACATAGCCTGGGTAGCGGGCGCTGGTACCGAGCGAGGGGATATGCAGATCGACCGCAGTGCCAGGTTGCCAGGCACGTGGCCAATTGCACGCAACGCCACCGCGACCGATAGTGCGCAGGCGTTGGCGGGGCAGGGCAGGAGAGGGACGTTGGATCAACTCGACAGCGACATCATCAGGGTGAGGTAGAAAACGACCCATGTACACGGACTCCGAGCACCGTCCAGAGGACGGCAGTGGCAGCAGTATAGTGAAGGAAATGGAATTGACCGACCTGGATATCGACCAGCAATTGCTGGGATTGCCAGGGTGTTCGCTGGTAGTGTTCACCAGTGTCGGCTGTTCCAGTTGCCGCTGGGCACGCCAGCAGTTTCCGGGCTGGCGCTTGCCGGTGGACCGGCTGTGCTGGGTAGATGCCGGGCACAACGGCGGCGCGGTCGAACGTTACCAGATCTTTCATTTGCCCGCGTTGTTCCTCGTGTGCGAGGGTCAGTTTTTTGGGCAATTACAGACAAGTCTTACGCAATCAGCCCTTATCGATGCCCTGAACCACGCACGGACACAAACCCCAGAGGAGTTGCCATGACTGCAATTGCACAGCCTTCGCCACGTATCGGCATCATCGGCACCGGCGCCATTGGCGGTTTCTACGGCCTGATGCTGGCGCGTGCCGGGTTCGATGTGCACTTTCTGCTGCGCAGCGAATACGCGGTCGTCAGCCAGCAGGGTCTGCGCGTCAACAGTAGCGTGCATGGCAACCTGCACCTGCACCCGGTGCAGGCGTACGCCAGCGCCGCCGATATGCCGCCGTGCGATTGGCTGCTGGTGGGCACCAAGTCCACCGGCAATGCAGACCTGGCCCCGACCATCGCCCAGGTCGCCGCACCGGATGCCAAGGTAGCGCTGCTGCAAAACGGCCTGGACGTGGAAGACAGCCTGCGCGAGCACCTGCCGCCTGCGCTGCACTTGCTCGGTGGCCTGTGCTACATCGGCGTGCATCGCTCCGGCCCGGGCGTCGTCGAGCATCAAGCGCTGGGGCGGGTCAACCTGGGCTATCACAGCGGCACGGCGGCCGATGATCAAGCGCGCCAGCAGGCGATTGTCGAAGAAGGGGCCGCGCTGTTTCATCAGGCTGGCATTGAGTCTCAGGCCATGGCCAACGTGCATCAGGCCCGCTGGCACAAGCTGGTGTGGAATGTCCCGTTCAACGGCCTCAGCGTGTTGCTCGGCACAGGAACCAGCGCGATGATGGCCGATGAATCCAGCCGCGCACTGATCCAGGCGCTGATGGCCGAAGTGGTGCAGGGCGCAGGCGCCTGCGGCCACGACATTCCGGCGAGCTACGCCGAGCAGATGTTCGCCATGACGCAGACCATGGACGACTACCTGCCCAGCATGTACCACGACCACGTGCACAAGCGCCCCCTGGAACTGGCCGCCATCTACGCACGGCCGTTGGCCGCCGCCAAAGCGGCCGGCTGCGAATTACCGCGCATGCAGGCGCTTTATCAGGCCTTGAGCTTTATTGACCGGCACAATCGCTGATTCGGAGGCACGCAGATGGCGAAGGGGTTGAGCGACAAACTGGTGCTGGCGATTTCATCGCGGGCCTTGTTCGATCTGAGCGAGAGCCACAAGGTGTACCTCGCCGAAGGGGTGGAGCCCTACCGCAAGTACCAGATCGAGCACGAAGAGGAAATCCTTGAGCCCGGCGATGCCTTCCCGCTGGTCAAGAAGCTGCTGAGCCTCAACGCCAGCCTCGGGCGTGCCCGTGTCGAGGTGGTACTGGTGTCGCGCAACAGTGCCGATACCGGCCTGCGGGTGTTCAATTCGATCCAGCATTACGGTCTGGATATTTCCCGCGCCGCTTTCGTCGGAGGGCGTAGTCCCTATCCGTATCTGGCCGCCTTTGGTTGCCATCTGTTTCTGTCGACCCATGCCGAGGATGTGCGCAGTGCCCTCGACGCCGGTTTTGCCGCGGCGACAATTCTGTCGGGGGGCTCACGCCGGGCATCGAGCGAAGAACTGCGGATCGCCTTCGACGGCGATGCGGTGCTGTTCTCCGACGAGTCCGAGCGCGTCTACCAGGCGGGCGGGTTGGCAGCGTTCCAGGCCAACGAGCGAGAGTCGGCGCGCCAGCCGTTGCACGGTGGTCCGTTCAAGGGTTTCCTGGCCGCACTCAACCTGTTGCAGCGTGAATTCGCCGATGAAGCGTGCCCGATTCGCACAGCCCTGGTCACCGCGCGCTCGGCGCCGTCCCACGAGCGGGTTATTCGAACGTTGCGCGAATGGGATATCCGCCTGGATGAATCGCTGTTTTTGGGCGGCCTGGATAAATCCGCGTTCCTCGAAGCGTTCGCCGCCGACGTGTTCTTCGATGATCAGGCCGGCCATTGTGAAAGAGCCAGGGAAGTGGTGGCCACTGGGCACGTGCCCCACGGCATCAGTAATGAGTTGAAAATCCACAGCGACAGCTGAGCCGAACTGCCCAAGGCGCTGCTAAGCTCAGTTGATCTCCGCCATCCTGGCAGCCCAGGAGGTTCTATGATTCGTTCGATGCTGTACGCCACGGATCTTGGCTTGTATGCGCCGTACGTCATGCAACATGCCCTGGCATTGGCGCGAACGTTCAAGGCGGATTTGTATGTGGTTCACGTGGTGGAGCCCATCGGGCTGTTCGCTGAGTCGGTGTTGCAGAGCTACCTTGATGAAAAGGCACTCAGCGAATGGCAGAGCCAGGGGCTGGCCACGGTCATGGCGACCATCGAGCAGCGAGTGCTCGACAGCTTTCGCGAGGAGCTGGGGGACGGGGAGCAGGACCTCAAGTTGATTCGCTCGGTGCGCGTTATCCAGGGGGACCCTTGCGAGGTGATTCTCGACCAACTGCATAAACTTTCAGTTGATCTGTTGATCGTAGGAAGTCACAGCCATGCAAGCGCAGCGGCGACACCGCTGGGGCGTACCGCCGCACGGCTACTGCAGCTGGCGAGCGTGCCGGTTTACCTGGTGCCGTCTCTGCAACGTCGACGCAGTGATGATCGTGATCGGTAAAAAACGATAAAAAGTTCTAGATTTATATATCTTACCTTTAATATAGTTATATACCGTCGCTGATACCCGTGGCGTCTATCTGCTTTGAGGGATTCATATGAAGCTTCAACAACTGCGCTACATCTGGGAAGTGGCGCACCACGACCTCAACGTTTCCGCTACTGCTCAAAGCCTTTACACGTCGCAACCCGGTATCAGCAAGCAGATCCGCCTGCTCGAAGACGAGCTGGGCGTTGAAGTGTTTGCACGCAGCGGCAAGCACCTGACCCGCGTCACTCCGGCGGGCGAGCGCATCATCACCACGGCCGGCGAGATCCTGCGCAAGGTCGAGAGCATCAAGCAGATCGCCCAGGAATTCTCCAACGAGAAGAAGGGTACCCTGTCGATTGCCACCACCCACACCCAGGCGCGCTACGCACTGCCGCCGGTGATCCGCGACTTCATCAAGCAATACCCGGATGTGGCGTTGCACATGCATCAGGGCTCGCCGATGCAGATCGCCGAGATGGCCGCCGATGGTACCGTCGATTTCGCCATCGCCACCGAAGCCCTGGAGCTGTTCGGTGATCTGGTGATGATGCCGTGCTACCGCTGGAACCGTTGCGTGGTTGTGCCTCAGGGGCACCCCTTGGCCAAGTTGCCGAAGCTCACCCTGGAAGCCCTGGCGGAATTCCCGATCGTCACCTACGTATTTGGTTTCACCGGCCGTTCCAAGCTCGATGAAGCCTTCAGCCACCGTGGCCTCACGCCAAAAGTGGTGTTCACCGCAGCCGACGCCGACGTGATCAAGACTTACGTGCGCCTGGGCCTGGGCGTGGGCATCGTCGCCAAGATGGCGGTCGACACCAACCTTGATAAAGACCTGGTGGTACTCGATGCCAGCGAGCTGTTCGAGTCCAGCGTGACCAAGATCGGCTTCCGTCGTGGCACGTTCCTGCGCGGTTTCATGTGCGATTTCATCGAGAAGTTCGCACCGCACCTGACCCGCGAAGTGATGGCCAAGGCGATCCAGTGCCACAACAAGCAGGAACTCGAAGAGCTGTTCGACGGCGTTGAACTGCCGGTTCACTGATACCTTCAGGCGTCACCTCGAACCGGTGCAGTGAGGCAGCCAGCGCCCTCACTGCACCGGTTTATCTGGCCTCGGTCACGGTGAAATATTGCCGAGCACCCGCCACCAGAATCTCTACCTCATCCTCGACACGCTTGCCCAGCAGGCCCTTGCCCAAAGGCGAGCGCGGGGTGATCACGGTCACTGGCTGGCCGACCACATCGACCTTCAACCCCGCGGCATCCGGCGCCAGGAACAGCCATTGCTGGCGACCGTTCTCGTCTTCCAGACCTAACAGCGTACCGACTTCGATCCCGCGCTGATCGTCATACCCGCGCAATTGCAGGTTCTGGCACAGCGCCAGCGACTGCTTGATCTCTTCGACCCGTTTGGCCTGGCCGGCCGCCAGATAGGACGCCTCCAGTCCCAACGTGTCGTACTTGTTTTCGGCGATGTTCTCTTCGTGTGTCGCGGTCTCGTAGGCGGTCTGCGCGGCGCGCTGGGCAATGTCGAGGTCGGCGCTGAGTTTTTCCAGGATCAGCTGGAGGACGGCGTGTTTATTCATGATCACTCATCGCAGAATTGCAGGACATTGGCTTTGGTTTTTTCATTCGGGGCATTCTTGTCCTGTTGCAGCCAGAACTGGCATTTGGGGTTGGACAGGTTGCGCGCATTGTTTCGCGCCTGGTCCAGGGCTTGCTGCTGCGCCTGTTTTTGCAGGTTCTGCTGATACTGCTCGAACATTCGGTTCGGCGGCTCCGGTACGACCACGGTCGGCTTGCCCAGTTGCTGTACCGCCTGGGCCACCGGTGCCAGGCTCTGCGGGAACAGGTAGCGCGATGCCAGCCAAGTGGTCAGCGCGATGGCGATAAACCCCAGCCACACACCTGCGGCGATGGCGAGGCAAAGCTTGGGCAGTGACAGCGAACGGTCAGACATGGTGGCCTCCTGGCGGGCTTTGACGGCATGGGTTGCGATTGTCGCACAGCCATTGTGCAGAATAATCGCGGTCAAGCCTTCTGTATCCGCGCATTTATGCGGACAATCGAGCCTTTGAGTCGTGGAGCCCGGAATGAAAGCCCGCTGGGATATTTTTTGCAGCGTCGTCGATAACTACGGCGACATTGGCGTGACCTGGCGACTGGCCCGGCAATTGGTTGCGGAGCACGCCTGTGATGTGCGCCTGTGGGTCGATGACCTGCGCGCTTTTGAGCGTATGTGCCCGCAGATCGATGTAAGCCTGGAGCAGCAATGGCAAGAGGGTGTCGATGTGCGCGACTGGCCGTGCGAATGGTCGGCAACGCCTGCGGCCGATGTGGTGATTGCGGCGTTCGCTTGCCAGTTGCCACCCGACTATATGGAAGCCATGGCCGCGCGCGAACACACGCCGTTGTGGATGAACCTGGATTACCTCAGCGCCGAGGACTGGGTGGTGGGCTGCCACCGCTTGCCTTCGGTGAAGTTCAAGGGCGTGCAGAAGTACTTCTTTTTCCCGGGCTTTCGGCCCGGCACCGGTGGGCTGTTGCGCGAGGCCGGCTTGCTGCAGCAGCGTCAGGCGTTTGAGCATGATGCCGATGCGCAGCGACAATTCCTACGGAGCCTGGGCGTTTTTCCAGTCGCCGATGCGCGGCTGATCTCGCTGTTCGCCTATGAAAATGCCGGGCTCGGCGGCTGGCTGGATGTGTTGTCGACAGACGGGCGTGCCACTCATCTGTTGGTGCCGGAAGGGCGCATCCTGGGTGATGTGCAGCGCTGGCTGGGCGAGGAGGGGCTTACTGTGGGGGCTGTTCATCAGCGCGGGGCCCTGACCGTGCAAGTGCTGCCGTTCGTGCGCCAGGCGCAGTACGACCAGTTGCTGTGGTGCTGCGAGATGAATGCCGTGCGTGGCGAAGACTCGTTCGTGCGCGCCCAGTGGGCCGGGCGCCCGTTGCTGTGGCACATCTACCGTCAGGACGAAGACATTCACCTCGACAAGCTCGACGCATTCCTGGCGCTCTACACCGCCGCGTTGTCGCCGGCGGCCAGGGCGGCGCTGGTTGCGCTCTGGCAAGCCTGGAACACCGAGGGCGATATGGCCCAACCGTGGAAAATGCTGCTGGAGCACTGGCCGGAACTCAACCAGCACGCGCAGAACTGGTGTCTGGAACAGGCCTTGCAGGCCGATCTTGCGACGGCGCTGGTACAGTTTTATGAAAGTTGGATATGATACGCCACCTTGATTTTTGTAAATCCCATCCAAATTTCGGATATATGCAATGAAAACTGGTAAAGAACTGAAACCCGGTACAGTGATCCGTCTCGAAAACGACCCTTGGCTGGTTCAGAAAGCTGAGTTCACCAAGTCTGGTCGTAACAGCGCCATCATGAAGACCAAGCTGAAGAACCTGCTGACCGGTTACAAGACCGAGATCGTCTACAGCGCCGATGACAAACTGGACGACGTGATCCTCGACCGCAAGGAAGCGACCCTGTCCTTCATCAGCGGCGACACCTACACGTTCATGGACACCACCGACTACACCATGTACGAGCTGAACGCTGAAGATATCGAAGCCGTTCTGCCGTTCGTTGAAGAAGGCATGGAAGACATCTGCGAAGCGATCTTCTTCGAAGACCGTCTGGTTTCCGTAGAGCTGCCGACCACTATCGTGCGTCAGGTTGACTACACCGAAGGTTCCGCTCGCGGTGACACTTCGGGCAAGGTCATGAAGCCTGCCAAGCTGAAAAACGGTACTGAGCTGGCTGTTGCAGACTTCATCGAAATCGGCGACATGATCGAGATCGATACCCGCGAAGGCGGTTCGTACAAAGGTCGCGCCAAGAAGTAATTCTGGCTCTGCCGTACGAATAGAAAAGCCCGACCATGCGTCGGGCTTTTTTGTGCGCGCTGTATTTACTTGAGGTGTTGCTTGAGCTCATCCGACGCCTGCAGCAAGGCGGAGCGTACCGCGGGCACCTGGCTGACCACGTTGAGCAAACCGTAGTCGTGGATCATGCCGTTATAGCGCACTGCGGTGACCGGCACACCGGCCTGATCCAGCTTGCGGGCATAGGCTTCACCCTCATCACGTAACACATCGGCACTGGCGGTCTGCACCATCGCCGGCGGCAACCCCTTGAGTTGGTCGGTGGTGGCTCGCAGCGGCGAAGCGTAGATATCGGCGCGTTGCTTGGCGTCGGTGGTGTAGTTGTCCCAGAACCACTTCATCATGTTTTTGGTGAGGAAATGACCTTCGGCATACTGGTTGTAGGACGCCGTGTCGAAGCTGGCGTCGGTCACCGGCCACAGCAGCAGCTGGAACTTGATCGCCGGCGTGCCTTTGTCCTTCGCCATCAAGCTGACCACCGCGGCCATGTTGCCGCCGACGCTGTTGCCCGCGACTGCCAGGCGCGTGCCATCGACATTGAGCTCTTTGCCGTGTTCGGCCACCCATTTTGTCGCGCCGTACGCCTGGTTGATCGCCACTGGATAGTGCGCTTCGGGGGATGGCGTGTAGTTGACGAACACCGCTACAGCTCCCGAACCCACCACCAGATCCCGCACCAGGCGTTCGTGGGTTGGGTAATCCCCCAGCACCCAGCCGCCGCCGTGGAAGAACATGAACACCGGCAAAGTACCCTTGACCCCGGCCGGACGCACGATGGTCAGGTCCAGCGGCTGGCCGTCGACCTGGATGGTCTTCTGGCTTACGTCCGCCTTGGGCAGTGTCAGCTTCACGCCGGCCTGGGCACCCGCCAGCACCGCGCGGGCTTGCTGAGGCGTCAATTGCTCGATCGGCTTGCCGGTGCCGGCGTTCAGCGCATCCAGGAAACCCTGGGTGTTGTGCTCCACCTCACCGGTAGCGGCGAAGGCGGTGCTGATGGACAAGGCGAGCAGGCCGCCGGTGAGCGCTTTGGCAATGGTGTTCATGTTCTTCTCCGATCAGGGCTGCGAGGGTTAGACGGTTACGTGCAGACGCACATCGACGTTGCCGCGAGTGGCGTTGGAGTACGGGCAAACCTGGTGAGCGGCGTCGACCAGACTCTGCGCATCGTCCTGGGCCAGGCCGGGCAGGCTGATGTGCAGGTCGATGTCCAGACCGAAGCCACCGGGGATCTGGCCGATGCCCACATGGGCAGTGATCGAAGCGTCATCCGGAATTTTGCGTTTGGTCTGGCTGGCGACGAATTTGAGTGCGCCGATAAAGCAGGCCGAGTAACCGGCAGCGAACAGTTGTTCCGGGTTGGTGGCTTGGCCACCGGCACCGCCCAATTCCTTGGGGGTGGACAGTTTGACGTCGAGGATGTTGTCGCTGGAAACAGCGCGACCATCACGGCCGCCGGTGGCGGTAGCTACTGCGGTATAGAGAGTTTGCATGGTGTGGTCCTCTTGGTGTTTTGCGCTAAATGTTTGCGCGCTAAGTAGTTGGTGAGATGAATGTATAGCGCTAATGTTTAGCGCGCAAGATAAATTTATAAATATTTTCTCGGCGGTGGGAAAACACTGTGGGAGGGGGCTTGCCCCCGATGGCGGTGTGTCAGCCACTCAATGCGTATCTGGCCCACCGCAATCGGGGGCAAGCCCCCTCCCATATGTTCAGTATTTTTGCTTCTTTAGATTGCGTTCTGCAGGTTGCTGCGCAGGGCTATCAGATCCGCTTGCAGCTTGCGCAACTGCTCCAGTTCCAGCCCGCTGGCCCCCAGGATGCACTGAGGAATCCCCATGGCCTTGTCCTGCAACGCCCGGCCTGCATCGGTCAATTCCACCACCACCACACGTTCGTCTTCGCGGCTGCGGGTGCGGCTCAGCAGGCCTTCGGCTTCCAGGCGCTTGAGCAGGGGCGTCAGGGAGCCGGGGTCGGTGAGCAGGCGATTGCTGATTTCGCCGACGGTCAAACCGTCTTCTTCCCACAGCACCATCATGGCCAGGTATTGCGGGTAGGTCAGGCCGAGGGCTTGAAGAAGGGGCTTGTACACCTTGGTCATCAGCAGCGAGGTGGAATGCAATGCGAAACACAACTGGTTATCCAGCAGCAAGGATTCGCAGGGTGTGGGGTTCTTGCTCATGGGCGTGCCTCGAAAAAGCTTGTATGAGCTGGAATCTAGCGGGCAAATCTTTAATGCGCCAGATAATTCTGTCCGGGCGGTCAGACCAGACCGCTTTGCAACGCCAGATCCCACGGTGGTATCGGGCTGAACCGGGATTTCAAGTATTCCAGCAGCAATCGGCTGCGTGCATTGGGTTGTTGTTCCAGGCGTAGCGCGTAAATGCCAGTGGTTTCCGGGCTGGGCAAGCCGTTCTCACAAAACAGTGGCAACAGTTCACCCCGCACCAGGTATTCGCTGGCCAGCCAGGTGGGCAGATGCGCAATCCCCAACCCTGCCAGGGCACCGCAGAGCAGGGCTTCAGCGTTGTTGGCGCTCATGCGGATACGGCGAGGGCGGTAGATGGCGCGGCGACCGTCCAGTTCGAAGCGCCAGGCGAACATCGGTGCCAACCCGTCCCAATCCAGGCCATCGTGTTCGCTCAACTCCCACGGGTGCGTCGGCGTACCGCGGCTTTTCAGGTAGCCCGGGCTGGCGCAGGCGATGCGCACGATACTGGCGAGCGGCGTGGCGATCAGCCGGGTGTCGGCGATGTGCCCGGCGCGCAACACCAGGTCGACCTTGCCCAGATGCGCGCCCTGCATGTCGACAAAGCTGTCGATCAGATGCAGGTGCACATCCAGCCCTGGGTACAGGTTCAGGAAATCTGCAATCACTGGCGCCAGGTGCCGCCGCCCGAAAGCGGCCGGTGCATCCATGCGAATCAGGCCTTCCGGCGCATGGCTCAAGGACACCGCTTCGGCGCGGGCCAGTTGCAGTTCACCGACAATCCGTCGCGCCCGCTCGGCAAACGCCAGGCCGGCCGGGGTGGGCAGCACGGCATGGGTGCTGCGCTGGAACAGGCGGCTGCCGACTGAGTTTTCCAGGCTGTCGATACGCCGCGCCACCGCTGAGGGGGTCAATGGATGGCGGCGCGCAGCGGCGGAGAAGCTGCCGGTTTCCAGCACATCCAGAAACAGACTCAGTTGCTCGGTCAACGTATTTGGATTCATGGGTTCGTGCTTATGCGAGATTGGCACAGCCATTGTGCGTTGCTGTGCGTTTCCGTGCCAGGGCCGACTGCGTAGCATGCAAGCCAATGAGACTGTGGAGTGGCGAGCGGTGGTGGATTTAGCGATGTACCTGTTATTGGGCGCGGCCCTCGGCACCGTCGGCGGTTTGTTTGGCATTGGCGGTGGGCTGATCGCCATCCCCGTGCTGGGTGTGCTGTTCGGGTTGGATCAGCAGATCGCCCAAGGCACTGCACTGGTGATGGTGGTACCCAACGTGATGCTCGCCCTGTGGCGGTATCACCAGCGCAACCGCATCGAGCTGCGCCATGCCTTGCCGCTGGGAGTGATGGGGTTCAGCTTTGCCTGGCTGGGTTCGATCTGGGCGGTGGGGCTCGACGCCGGGGCGATGCGAATAGGGTTTATCGTCTTTCTGGTGGTACTGGCGGCCTACAATCTGCTGCGCATGTTTACCCGGAACGCACCGCCGACCGCGCAAATGCGCTATTCCTGGCCCTGGCTGGGCGTACTTGGCGCAGCGTCAGGCTCGATGGGCGGGTTGTTTGGCGTGGGTGGCGCAGTGGTTGCAACGCCGGTTCTCACTAGCGTCTTCGGCACCACACAGGTGGTCGCCCAAGGCTTGTCCCTTGCGTTGGCGCTTCCCAGCACCGGTGTAACACTGGTCACTTACGCCTGGCATCATCAGGTGGACTGGTTGATCGGCGTGCCTTTGGCGGTGGGAGGCCTGCTCAGTATCAGTTGGGGGGTGAAAATCGCGCATGCGCTGCCCGAGCGCGTGTTGCGCGGCCTGTTCTGCGGCTTTCTGGTGGTGTGCGCCGTGATGCTCGCCTTTAAAGTCTGAACCCTTCGAGGATGTAGTCAGCCAGGCATTCGGTGATGGGCGACGTCATCTGGGGGTTGCGCAGCAAGCGCAGCTGCATCGATGGCAAGGGGGGCAAGCCTTCTTCGCTGCCGAGTACGCGCAGGTCTTGGGTCACCAGGCTTTCCATGCTGACCATCGCCGCCAAGCCGGCGCTGACCACCGCCAGGATCGCCGCGCCATTGGAGCTGTGGTAGGCCAGGCGATAATCGCGTCCGGCCGCGTCCAGTGCGGCCCGGGCCCACTGGGTGTAAACGCAGTCACCATCGGACACCGCCAGCGGCAGGGCGTCGTGCTCCTCCACGCAGAAGCACGGTGACGCGGCCCACACCATGCGTTCGGTGCGCAAGAATTCACCCAGATCATTGCCGGGCTCGCGACTGATGACGGTCAATGCCAGGTCCCGTCGCTGCATCAGCACCGCTGACGACTCGCAGTGCAGCTCGATCTGGATCAGCGGGTACGCCTTGGAGAACTGCTTGAAAATGCCCGGCAGGAAGCGCATCACGTAATCGTCTGGGGTGCCGATGCGCACCAACCCCACCATATGCGGCTCGCGCAGGGTGTTGAACACCTCGCTGTGCAATTTCAGGATGCGCCGTGCATAACCCAGCAACACCTGCCCCTCAGGCGTCAGCCGCACCTGACGGCCGTCGCGCTCGAACAGCTTGCGCTGCAGCACGTCCTCTTCCAGGCGCTTCATCTGCATGCTCACCGCTGATTGGGTGCGGTTGACCAGCTCTCCAGCCCGAGTAAAACCGCCCTGATCGGCGATGGCGACGAAGGTGCGCAGCACGTCGGTGTCGATGCTTGGATAACTGGCCAATTGATCAATTCCCGAGATGTGTTGCATAAGAAACATTCGTTGGATTGATCATAAGCCCCAGCACACACTGACGCCATCCCCACTGGAGGGCGAGAAGATGAAAGGTCAAACAGTTAGTGGTGTGCGGGCGAAGTCGTCGCC